>JAASSU010000012.1 GCA_021767705.1 Bacteroidota bacterium
AAAATTCTTACACCGAGAAGCCCGGCGATATCAATACTTTGGCACTTGATGAGAACCAGGAGCTTTTGGCCCAAACAGCATTTGAATCAGGAAAACCTGTTGTACTCATTTTAGCACAGGGCAGGCCACGGATTATCAGGAATATTGAGCCACAAACAGATGCTGTTTTGATGGCTTACCTTCCGGGTAATGAAGGAGCTAATGCCATTGCTGATATTGTTCTTGGAGAAGTGAACCCCAGCGGCAAGCTACCTTTCTCTTATCCTCGTTATGAAAATGATCTTCTTCCATATGACCATAAGTTTACTTCGGCTATTGATACAGAAAATGGATGGACGGCATATAATCCGCAATATCCCTTTGGGTTTGGATTAAGCTATACCAGTTTTGAATACAAGAATCTGACACTTGATAAAAAAGAGATCAGCCGGGATGAAGTGCTCAAAATCTCTGTGGATGTTACAAACACCGGCAACAGGGCGGGCAAAGAAGTGGTTCAACTCTATGTTACTGATAACTATGCCAGTGTAACACCATCCGTAAAGAGATTAAGAGATTATAAAAAGATTTCGCTGGATGCGGGAGAAACAAAAACAGTTTCTTTTAAGCTCGATCCTTCGAAACTCGCTTTTGTAGGACGCGAAAACAAGTGGGTCCTCGAAAATGGAGAATTCACTGTAGAGATTAATAACATGAAAGATAATTTCAATCTAATTGATTAAACTAAAATAAATTATTATGAGAAAATTTGTTACAATCTTTTTTGCGGTTTTTCTGGGTGTGCATTTTGCTGCCGCTCAGAAGGTCGTAAATGGAGTTGTTACCGGATCTGACACACAGGAGTCTCTGCCCGGAGTAAATGTAGTGGTGAAAGGAACAACTACCGGAACAGTCACCAACATCGATGGTGAATACACACTCGAAGTTCCTGAAGATGCGGAAATCCTGCGGTTCTCATTCGTGGGATATTCGCCAAAAGAAGTGGAGATTGGTGACAGGACAACTATTAATGTTGCTTTAGAATCACAGGCGCAATCGATTGAAGAGTTTGTGGTTGTGGGGTATGGTGTACAGAAGAAAAGCCTTGTAACCGGATCAATTTCTAAGATTGAAGCGGAGGACTTGAGCCCGAACCAGTCGCGGATTGAACAATCGATCCAGGGTAAAACGGCTGGCGTAAACATCATGCAGGAGTCTGGTTCACCCGGTGCGGGCATGACGATCCGTATTCGCGGTACGGGAAGTAACATTAATTCTGATCCCTTATTTATTGTCGACGGAATGCGCACAGGAGGAATGGACTATTTAAACCCGGATGACATTGAATCCATTGAAATACTGAAAGACGCCGCCTCGGCTGCCATCTATGGTGCTGAAGGTGCCAACGGGGTTGTGCTTATTACCACCAAGTCCGGAAGCAAAGGGGACTCAAAGGTTACCTACAGCTTCAGCAATGGCACTCAGGAGGCCGTGAATTATGTTGATGTGATGAACGCCCGGCAATATGCCGATTATTTCAGTGAGGCTGATTGGATGGATCAAAATCCGGATGCTTTGGGTGAAGGAACAGACTGGATGAATGAAATTTTTCAGGTGGCTCCGATGCAGCAGCATAACCTGTCCATTCAAGGGGGGTCTGAAAAAACCAGCGTTTACGCATCTGCCTCTTATTATGACCAGGACGGTATTGTGGGCGGCAATAAAACCAACTTCAACCGTGTTACGGCACGTTTAAACCTGGATCATGAAGTGAAAGACTGGCTGAAAATTGGTAGCCGCATATCTTATACCAACCTGAACAGGAAGGCCATCAATGAGAATAACGAATTTGGGGGAGTTATCAGCAATGCCATGGCCATTGACCCGCTTACTCAAGTTTATGTTGATAACGTGGAGGATCTGCCAGAGCAATACCTGCCTCAGATTTATGCCAATTTCAGCAGACCAGAAAACTCTTCTCTGAAAGCTCCCGGGGATAACGGATATTTTGGTATGTCTCCTTATGTGCAGAATGAAATTGCAAACCCTATTGCCCAGATGAATAACGAACATAACAGATGGCAGCAAGATAAAGTTTTAGCTAATTTTTATGCAGAAATAAAGCCTGTTGAAGGGTTGAACATCCGTTCAAGTTATGATATTGACCTGTCTTATGGTAATTCACTGTATTGGACTCCGAGATATTATTATCACTCGATTAATTATAATTTCAGAAACAGCACCGGCCAGTCTACAGATAAGTGGTACACCTGGCAATTAGAAAATGTAGCTGATTATTCTAAAACAATTGGTGACCACTCGATGAATTTTATGATGGGTATGACGGCAAGGGAATACAACCATTTTAACCTGAATGGATTCGGAGAGGTGCTACAGGAAGAAAGCTGGAATTTTGCAGTGCTCAATTCAGTACTTAGCGATACAACCCGTGCTGCTGCTGGAGGATACCGCGACGAAAACCGCCTGCTGTCTTATTTTGGACGTGTTCAGTATGATTACCAGGAGAAATACATGTTAAATGCCACTTTAAGAGCTGATGGGTCTTCAAAGTTAGCTGAAGGCAATAAGTTCAAATATTTCCCGGCCGTTTCTTTAGGTTGGGTGGTTACGAATGAAGAATTTAAGTTGCCGGATGTGATTGACTTTTTCAAGGTGCGCGCCAGTTGGGGCCGGAATGGTTCGATTGGGTCACTTGGAAACTTTGATTATGTATCAACTATCATCAGCAATGCTGAATCAAGTTATTATCTGAGTGGTGGTAACAGGTTAACAGGAGCTGAGCCATCAAGCCTGGCTAACCCAAACCTTGTTTGGGAAACCAGTGAACAGATCGACATTGGTTTTGACCTTTATCTTTTTAACAGTCAGATAACCCTTTCTGGTGACTACTTCCAAAAAACCACTATCGATCTGATTACTACAGGTCCGGTGCCTCTTTATGTTGGTAACGACCAGCCACTGGTAAATGCCGGTGATGTGGTGAACTCAGGTGTGGAACTTGAATTAGGGCTCAAGAAGAAAATGGGCGATTTCTCTTATGATATCATGGCTAATGCTGCATATCTTAAGAATGAAGTAACCTATATCGGTAACAGAGCCTCTGTTCTGTTAGGTGCTAACCTGGGTACTACCGGAGCTATCACAAGAGCTGAGGAAGGTATGCCAATGTGGTATTTTTATGGATACCAGGATGATGGTGTTTTTAGCTCCTGGCAGGAAGTGCAGAGCTACACCAATGAAGAAGGGGAGCTGATCCAGCCTCAAGCTGTTCCGGGCGATGTTAAGTTTAAAGACATCGACGGTGATGGAAAAATTTCGGAAACGGATAAGACCATGATTGGTAACCCGCATCCTAAATGGACATTTGGACTTTCAAGTACATTTAAATATAGAGGGTTCGACCTGAGCTTGTTCTTTAACGCACGTACAGGTGTGGACACCTACTTTGGTGCTTATCGTACCGACTTAGGGAAAAACAACAAACCGGCATTTTTCTATGAAGATGCATGGAGCCCGGAGAATAACTCTGCTGACTTCCCCAGAATCACAGTGAGTGATCCTAACGGAAATTTCTCTCATAACAGCATGTTTGTATTCGATGGTTCATTTATTCGCTTGCAATCAGCCGAACTTGGATACACGCTGCCTCGTAACTTGACCGATAAAGTTAAAGTGGAGCGCTTAAGAGTTTTTGTTTCAGGACAAAACCTGTTCCTCTTAACGAAATACCCCGGCGATCCTGAAATAGGAAACACCGGAGGCTATGGCGGTAGCAGTATTGGAGTGGATCGCGGCCTTTATCCAAGGTCCAGGGTAATAAGCTTTGGAGCCAAGGTTACAATTTAAGCTTAGCTACTTTTTAGCTCCAAATGCTATGATACGGAGCTGGAAAATGAATATAATAAATTACAAAATTTTAAAAGAAATGAAAATGAAAAAGATAATCCTGTTTAGTTTGCTTATCGTTTTCGCAAGCTCATGCGAAAAGGACTGGCTCGAATTGGAACCCATTGGTCAAAAGTTTGAATCAAACTATTATGAAACCGAAGAGGAAATATTTTCCGGACTGGTTGCTGCCTACTCTATTTTGCAACCAAAATACTATAGTGGCTGGTCTTCATATTATTTTCTGGCCAATTTTCCCAGCGACGATTCCAAAGTAGTTGGCGGTGGCCCGGGAGACCGTCCTGAATACCATGAAATTGCAAATTTTAATACTGCACCTACAAATACTGCCGTATTGCAGCTTTGGCGCAGGAATTTCTATGGTGTATACAGGGCAAATGTTGTGCTTGCCAACGCCAATCCCGAGGCTTCGCAGAAATCAGTGGAATATATTGCTGAAGCGAAGTTTTTAAGGGCATACTACTATTTTGAATTGCTGCGCTTCTTTGGCGATGTGCCGTTGATTACAGAACAGTTAAGTCCTGAGGAGTATAATAAGCCCAGGGATCCTGCTGAAGATGTTTTTGCTCAAATCATTACTGATTTAACTGAAGCTGCAAGCGACCTGCCGGAAAAATCGCAACTGGCAAGTGATGAGCTCTACAGAGCTACCAAAGGGGCTGCAAACGCACTCTTAGGCAAGGTTTACCTCTACATGGCTTCACCTTACTATCAGCAGACTTACGATTTTCCTGAATCGGCTAACAAGTATTACGAGCTGGCTGCCGGTGAGTTTGAGAAAGTGATTGGCACAGGATACGCGCTGGAAGAAAATTACGATGATATATGGCAATACAGCCACGAACACGGGGTAGAGTCAATTTTTGAAATTGAATACGCCAATATTAACAGAGGTGGCGACTGGGGTAATGGACGAGTCAACGGTGGTAACATCGACGTGCAGATGTCCGGGCCACGGGGAATTGCCACAGACACGCTCCTTTCAGGATGGGGTTTCGATATGGTTTCTCAGGATTTGATTGCAGCTTATGATGCTGAAGGTGATTCTGAGCGTAAAAATGGTACCGCCTATGGAGAAGCTTTCCTTACTTCAATAGGTGCCACTTCGTGGGAACAGAACGAAGGCTATACCGGATGGTTTAGTAAAAAACGTGCCCCTTGGGCTCACCTCACTTCAGAGTCTTCGCCAGAGTGGAATTTTGAAACGAATGAGCGCATGATCCGCTATGCGGATGTGCTGCTTATGTGTGCCGAAGCATACCTTCAGTCGGGAACCGGCAATCCGGCACCGCTGGTAAACCAGGTGCGTGAACGTGCATCGCTCGATCCGCTGGGTACGGTTACCATGGAGGATATCAAGCTTGAGCGTCGCCTGGAGCTTGCTATGGAAGGACACCGTTTCTTCGACCTCGTCAGATGGGGCGATGCTGCCAGCGTTTTAGGAAAGTATGGCTTTGTTGAAGGGACCCATGAGGTGTTCCCAATCCCTCAGTCAGAAATTGATAATTCGAACGGAGCACTGGAGCAAAACAGCAATTATTAATAAAAGAATCAGAAGAAATATCAATCACGAATTATAACGTGAGAATTAAAATAAGAAAACAAACAACGTTTATTAAAACTATTATTTAATCTAAAATCATAATTATTATGAAAAAATTCAATTTGTTTTTAAGCATGGCAATGATAGCAATGCTTGGTTTTTTCACTGCATGTGAAAAAGATGAAAATGACGAACCCGATGTGCCAAATCCGTTTGCCGATTTCGACTACGAAGTAAGTGAGGACAACCCACTACAAGTGTCGTTCACTAATAAGTCTACGAATTCAGAGACTTACATGTGGGACTTTGGTGATGGTCAGACTTCTACAGAAGCAAATCCGGTGCATGAATTTGCATCTGCCGGTGCATATGATGTAAAATTAACCGCAACAAATTCTGCAGATGTGAGTACTTCTGTTACTAAAACCGTAGACCTCGTGGAATCGACCTTGTTGGCCGGCGATAATTCGAAGACCTGGAAACTTTATCGTGAGGGCATTAGCATGTCTTTTGGCCCAACGGCTGAGGATCAGAGCTGGTGGCCAGGCCTCGCAAACGATGGCTCAAGGCCATGTGTGTACTATCATGAGTTTACTTTTACTGCCGATGGTACATTCGAGTTTAATGATAATGGTGTTTTCTGGGGTGAATTCGGTGTATGGGATCCCGAAAGCGACCTGTATGAAACATGTTTCGAAGCAATACCTGAAAATATGGTTAACGTTAACGGCGACGATGTGAGCGCATGGCTCAGCGGAACACATGAATACACCTACGATCGTGAGGCAGGTAAAGTTACTTTGAATGGCCTCGGAGCATGGATGGGTATCCCCAAACTTGGAACAAACGGCGAAACGCTTGTTCCGGTAGAGAGTGTTACGTTCAATGTTGAATTCACTGAGAATGCAGGATATGACCTGATGACCGTAGGTTTTGATTGGGGTGATGCAGGTTATTGGAAAATCACATACGCAAGCTATTCAGATCCTTCATTGGAGCCTGAGGTTGTAACGGAAGAAGAACCTTTCGGTGAAGACCTGGAAGATATTACTCCAACTGAAATTTTTGCTTCATTTGCTTCCAAAGACGCTGCTGACCTCGTAACTATCGACACTATTACTTCAGGTTCTGTTGTTGAATTTGGTGTTGAAGATCCGATGGACGCTACCGCTCTCGTTGGTGAGTTTACAAGAGTAGAAGGTGTTCAGTACCAGGAGCTTCAGTTCCGTGCAAGTCCTGAACCAAAAGACATCCAGTTCAATAACTTCACTACAGTTTCAATTGATGTTCTTGTTCCTGCTGATACTGATTTTGATGGTACTGACCTTCAGAAACACATGGTATTCGGTTTTGGCGACATGAGCGAAACAGAACAGTGGTGGACAGATATCGAGCAGTATGAAGTGGCAGGTGATGATCTTGTTGTGGGTGAATGGACAACCTATACATTCAACCTTGGAGATACAGAAGTGCTCACAAGAAACGACCTCGACATGATCTACCTCGGCCTCGGTGGCGGTGGTCACAGTGCAGGTGGTACTTTCTACGTTCGTAATCTTACTTTTGAATAAGAGTATCATATACTATGATGTGGCAGGTTTTACCGCCACATCATAGTATTGCTTTATTAGTTTTTACGCTTGAATTTTATAAGGTTGCTGCAAGCAACTACGAAATGGCAGGTTTCTATCCGGCGCAACCATTACAATCGTACTTATGATTTTAGCAGCTTTTTAAAAAACTATTGTATGAAAAAAATAACAGGATTTCTGATAGCCCTCGCTTTTCTTGTCGCCTCATGCGAAACCGAAAAGAAGGAGATCCCTGCACCCGACGGGTATGAGCTTGTTTGGCATGATGAGTTTGATTATAAAGGCTTACCCAACTCAGCCAAATGGAGTTACGATACCGAGGGGAATGACTATGGATGGGGTAATAATGAGCTACAGTTTTACACTGCAGAAGATAAAGAGAATGCGTTTGTAGATGGTGACCACTTGCACATCATAGCCAAAAAAGAACAAAAAGGCGGGAAAGAATATACCTCGGCCCGTTTGATAACAAAAAATAAAGGCGACTGGAAATACGGCAGATTTGAAATTCGCGCAAAATTACCCGAAGGGCGCGGCATATGGCCGGCAATATGGATGCTTCCTACTGACTGGGAGTATGGTGGATGGCCCGATTCGGGGGAAATTGATATTATGGAGCACGTAGGCTATGAACCGGATTCAGTTTATGCTACAGCTCACACAGGTGCCTACAATCACATTAAAGGAACACAAAAATCACAGGGGATACACGTTGATCCGCTTTATGGACAGTTTCACGATTTTGCCCTCGAATGGGAAGAAGACGAATATCGTGTATACATGAACGATGTCCATTATTTTACTTTTGAGAATGAAAACCAATCCCACATGGAATGGCCTTTCGACAAACGGTTTCACCTCCTGCTAAATGTGGCAGTTGGCGGTAACTGGGGAGGGAAAAAAGGCGTGGATAAGTCTGTTTTTCCGCAAGAGATGGTCGTTGACTATGTGCGTGTTTTTAAAAAGAAATAGAGCATGATTAGTTTAAGTAAGGTTGCGTTGATAGTTGGATTGATGGCGGCACCCCTCCTGGGTGCTGCCCAATCCAGCGTTTTGGTCTGGCAGGATGAGTTTGAAGGCACAGGATTGCCCGATAATACGAAATGGGGATATGATGTTGGTGGTGATGGCTGGGGAAATAATGAGCTTCAGTATTATACCGGATCGGATACCAATAACGCCCGGCTGCACAACGGCAAGCTGATTATTGAAGCTCATAAAGAGAGCTATTTAGGAAAAGACTACACTTCGGCCCGGCTGGTGACCAGAAACAAAGGCGACTGGAAATATGGCCGTGTGGAGGTACGTGCAAAAGTGCCCGCCGGAACAGGTACATGGCCTGCCGTTTGGATGCTTCCTACCGATTGGGAGTACGGCGGATGGCCAGCATCCGGTGAAATCGACATCATGGAGTATGTCGGTTACGACCCCAATATTGTTCACCAAACAGTACATACACAGGCATACAATCACCTCAATGGAACAGAGCAAACCAGTTCCACAACACTGGCTACTGCAGAGGAAGAATTTCATATTTATGCCATTGAATGGTCGGAAGACAAAATTGATTTCTTTGTCGATGGAGTATTGCGCTTTACTTTCGAAAATGAAGGAACATGGCAGAAATGGCCTTTTGATAAGCGTTTTCACCTTCTTTTAAATGTAGCCATCGGTGGTAATTGGGGCGGTGTGCAAGGGGTGGATGACTCGATTTTCCCGGTGCAGATGGAAGTCGACTACGTCCGCGTTTATCAAGCACCCGGCCATTTTGAGATTACCGGAGAGACCTACATCCAGCCCAATGCTGAGCAAGTGGAATTTTCAATTTCAAATGTGATTGAGGGCGAGTTTGAGTGGTCGGTGCCGGCAGACGCTGAGATTGTATCCGGACAAGGCACAAACACTATTTCTGTTAACTGGGGAAATACCGAAGGGGATGTGGCCGTTGAACTGACAGTTAACGATGAAACCTATAACTACAGCAAATCGGTTCAGCTTTTGACGGTGCCAGTGGGAGAAGAATATGTGATGGACCATTTTGATGATCAAAGCATTGAGAATATCTCCTATTCGAATAACGATCTTAACTCATTTGCCTTTAGTGAGGAGAACAGCGAACTCAAAGTATCATATCAAATCGCGGATCCCGGGCTGTGGCCTAAGTTTATTGTCGACTTTGAAAATCCTATCGATCTGTCGGGTCATCAAAGTATGCAAGTGCGGTTAAAGACTTATAACAACAGTGGTTCTGTGAGAATGCGGGTAGACCTTATGGACAAGCAAGGGCGCCAAACCAATGCGAACCCTGTTTTTGAGATCGAGCCTGTCGGCGATGGTGAGTATCACGATTATCACTACAATTTTGCCGGTAATTGGGCTGCCGGGGCACCAAATTTTGGAGAAACCGTTAACAGGCAAATGATTCAAAAAGCCGTGGTTTATTTAAATTATGGTTTTTATGGAATCGATAATGCCTCCGATTCTTTATGGATTGATTTCATTAAGATGAATAGCGAGCCTCTTGCTTATGGTGAGTTAAACCGTGAGATGAAAATTACGGTTTCCCCTAATCCGGCCACCAGCTATTTTACTATTCCAAAAACAGATCAGAAGGTTGACAGGGTAAGGATTCTTGATATGACCGGAAGGGTGGTTAAAGAAACGTATTACAACACCAATCGCGTAACGATAGGTGATCTGCCGCAAGGGGTTTATATGGTCTTGCTTTTCGATGAAAATAATATACTGAAATACAGAACTAAACTAATAAAATCGAATTACTAACTAAATCATTGAATTATGAGAAAATTATTTACACTTTTGATAATATTCGCTTTTGCTGCAACGGCAAGTGCGCAATATATTTATTCGGATTTTGATGGCAACCAAAATGAAGAGTTTTCAGGATGGCCAAATCCACCAACAATCATTGCTAACCCTGACCCATCGGGCATCAATACCAGTGCCAATGTCGCTGAGTTTGTCAGGTCAGAAGAACAATGGGCTCATGCTTTCTGTGATCTCAGCGGAACAATCAATTTCGATGAAGAAACAGTATTTACTATGAAAGTATGGGCTCCGGTTGTCAACGAAGTGCTTTTTAAGCTTGAAGCTCCGGGCGGCTCGCCCAGTACGGAGCTGTCTCAAAATGTGGAAACCACAGAAGAATGGGTGGAGCTTAGCTTTGATTTTGCCGGAGCTGAATCAGGATTATACAATAAAATCGTGATTTTCTTCGATTTTTCAAGCACAACCAATAACACCTATTATTTTGATGACGTGATGGGCCCTGGATACTCGGGAACTACTGGCGAACAAGTAGACCTTCCTGTTACCTTTGATGATCAAGACGTTAATTATAATCTGGCTGATTTTGGAGGGAATGCTTCTGAAATTGTAGTTGATCCCACCGACGAAACAAACATGGTGGCCAAGTCTATAAAAACGGCAGATGCAGCCACGTGGGCCGGCACCACTGTTGGAGGCAGTCAGGGATTTGCTAACCCGATTCCTTTTGAGCCCGGTGCTACCTATATGACCGTAAGAGTTTGGTCGCCTGACGCAGATACACCAATACGATTAAAAGTGGAAGATGCTACAACTCCTGAAATATCCGTGGAAACAGAGGTAAATACTACCGTTGCTGAGCAATGGGAAATACTGGAATTCGATTTTAGCAACGAAGCACCTGGTACCGCCGGGATTAACTTTGACAATACTTACGATAAGGCTTCTATCTTTTTCAATTTTGGAACAGATGGAGCAACCGCCGGAGAGAAAACATATTACTGGGATGATATGATATTTGGACAGGATACTGATATCCCTGAAGTGCTGCTTAGTAATGTTAATATCTATCCGAATCCGGTGAACGATTTGATGAACATTCATTCTGATGTTTCATTTGACGAAGTGCTTATTACCGACATTAGCGGCAGAACAATCAAAACTGTCAGAGCTTCAGGTAATAACATGTCTGTGAATGTTAATCAACTTCCGGAAGGTATTTATATGATTAAAATATTGAATAATAACGAAGTGGTAGGTTTTAGTAAAGTGGTTAAGTAGTAGTTTAACATCCGGGTTTTTTACACTTTTTACCCGGTTTTTTTCAATTAGAGTTGATTTTTTCATGAAAGCGGACGAGGATAATTACCTCTCCGCTTTTTTCTGTATCACTGAAATGTTAAATTACCCATGCTGATAAACAACGTCTGTAAGCTTCTGTTATTAAATGAACAAATTTAAAATCAAGCATGCGTTGTTAATACCATAACAACAAATTGTTTTTTCGATGAAAAATCTCTTTAAGATTTTTACCTTTGCCTTGTTTAATTAACTAAGTTATTTTTTGATTTTTAAAGGAGCAAAAATATGATATCCAACAACTTCATTACCAGGCATAACGGCCCCCGAAAAACAGAGGAGCCAAAAATGCTTGAACGTATAGGTGCACAAAGTGCTGAACAGTTAATGGATCAAACCATTCCTGATTCTATACGTCTGAAAAATGAATTAAACCTGCCTGAAGGACTCAATGAGTTTGAATATTTGAATCTCATTAAGAAAATTGGAGCAAAAAATAAGGTTTTTAAAACCTACATTGGGATGGGCTACTACAACACCATCACTCCCGGTGTCATCCAACGTAACATTCTCGAAAATCCGGGTTGGTATACCTCCTACACCCCTTACCAGGCCGAAATTTCGCAAGGACGATTAGAAGCCTTGCTGAATTTCCAAACGATGATTGTGGAGCTGACCGGACTTCCTTTGGCCAACAGCTCTCTGCTGGATGAAGGTACTTCTGCCGCCGAGGCGATGATTATGGCCTTTAATGGCCGTTCAAGAAAGCAAAAAAAGGCCGGAGCAAATAAATTCTTTATCGCTGAAAAAGTCTTTCCCCAGACACTTGACGTGATGGTCACCCGCGCAGAGCCTTTAGGAATTGAAATTGTTCAGGGAAACCCTTTTGAAACAGACTTTGATGAGACCTTCTTTGGTGGAATGGTTCAGTTTCCGGATGCTGAAGGACAGGTGGATGATTATAAGGAGTTTGTTGGAAAAATTCACGATGCCGACGGGCTGGCTGTTGTGGCTGCCGATTTGCTTAGCCTCACGCTGTTGACGCCTCCGGGTGAATGGGATGCCGACATTGTTGTGGGTTCCACACAGCGCTTTGGTATCCCGATGGGCTATGGTGGCCCGCATGCCGGATACCTCGCCGCCAAAGATTCCCTGAAAAGAAACATCCCCGGAAGGATTATAGGAATCAGTATTGACAAGAAAGGGAACAGCGCCCTGCGCATGGCGCTGCAAACACGCGAGCAGCACATCAAGCGTGAGCGTGCCACTTCGAACATTTGTACGGCACAGGCCCTGCTCGCCAATATGGCCGGATTCTATGGTGT
Source organism: Bacteroidota bacterium (assembly GCA_021767705.1). Taxonomy (GTDB): domain Bacteria; phylum Bacteroidota; class Bacteroidia; order Bacteroidales; family JAIPAH01; genus JAIPAH01. Next base: position 12,453 of record JAASSU010000012.1, read on the forward strand.
CTATCATGGTCCCGAAGGACTGAAAGAGATTGCCCGCGATATCAATATCCTTGCCGGGATTATCGATGATGAAATCGGGCAGTATGGCTACAAGCAACTGAACAACTATTTCTTCGATACTTTAAAGATTCAACTGCCCGAAGATGTGAACATGGAAGCCATTCATAAGCTGGCCATGGAGAACGAGATCAACTTCCGTTACTTCGACGACAAGCATATCGGCATCAGCATTGACGAAACGACCTCGCTTGAAGATGTGAACCTGATTATGCATATCCTGGCTTCTGCCAAGAATGATCAGTTTAAGGAATATGACTGTGTTCCGAAGCGTTGTGAAGAGCTGACCACCTTGCCCGAAAGTCTGCATCGCAAAAGCGCGTTTATGCAGCAGGAAGTGTTTAACCGCTATCATTCCGAAACGGAGCTGATGCGTTACATGAAAAAACTTGAAAACCGCGACCTGGCACTCAACCGCAGTATGATTCCGCTGGGCTCATGTACCATGAAGCTGAATGCCGGAGCAGAGCTTTTTTCACTGAGCTGGCCTGAGTTCGGAGCCATACACCCGTTTGTCCCGCAAGATCAGGCTGAAGGTTATGCTGAGCTCATGCAGGACCTCGAAGATGCTCTGAAGGAAATTACGGGTTTTGATGCCGTCTCCTTCCAGCCTAACTCTGGTGCCGCCGGGGAATACAGTGGATTGATGGTTATCCGTGAATATCACCGCAGCAGGGGAGAGGCCCACCGCAATGTGTGCCTCATTCCTTCATCGGCCCACGGCACCAACCCGGCCAGCTCGGTGATGGCAGGCATGAAAGTAGAGGTGGTGAAAACCAACGAAAACGGCGATATTGATATCGACGACCTGCGCGAAAAAGCAGAGCAGCATTCAGAAAACCTGGCAGCGACTATGATTACCTATCCATCCACTCACGGGGTGTTTGAGGTGGGGATCCGCGAAGTGATTGAGATCATTCACAAGCACGGCGGACAGGTGTATATGGATGGTGCGAATATGAACGCCCAGGTAGGTTATACCAACCCGGCCTTTATCGGGGCTGACGTGTGTCACCTCAACCTGCACAAGACCTTTGCAATTCCTCACGGAGGTGGTGGTCCGGGTGTAGGGCCTATTGGGGTAAAAGAGCACCTGAAGCCTTTCCTGCCATCGAACCCGGTGATTAAAGCAGGCGGCGACCGGCCCATCAAAGCCATTGCCGCTGCTCCTTTCGGAAGTCCTTTGATTCTGCCGATTTCTTACGGCTACATCAAGCTGCTGGGAGGCGCCGGGCTCAAGGAAGCCACAAAAGTAGCTATCCTGAATTCGAATTATATAAAGGATGCGCTGAAAGATCATTACAAGATTCTGTATACTGGCAAGCAAAACCGGGCTGCTCATGAATTTATTATCGACTGTAATGAATTTATGCACAAGGCCAATGTTTCGGTGATTGAGATTGCCAAGCGTTTGCAGGATTATGGCATCCATGCGCCAACAGTGGCGTTTCCGGTGCCGGGAACACTGATGGTGGAGCCTACCGAGAGCGAGCCTCTGGCCGAGATGGACCGCTTCATCCATGCCATGATTCAAATCCGCCAGGAAATCCGGGATATTGAAGAAGGAAAAGTAGATAAGGAAAACAACGTGGTGAAGAACGCACCGCACACCTGCGGGATGATCACCACCGATAACTGGGAATATCCGTATACCCGCAAGCAAGCCGGATTCCCGGCCGATTGCGAAAAGGCCGACAAGTACTGGCCGGCCGTTACCAAAATCGACGACGGCTACGGCGACCGCCATCTCGTATGCACCTGCGAGCCGCTTTCGAGCTACGAGCAGGAGTAACAGGAAATAAGTTTAATGGATAGAGGCTGTCTGAAATAGTGTTTCAAGGGTTTTGGAATGCTATTTCAGGCAGTTTTTTTATAAAAATAGCACCCTTGCCTGAATAAAGAAAACACACAATTCATTCGGGCAGGCTCATTTATGATTTTGGCAGGAGCCTGAAACGATTGCGCATGAGAATAGCACTCCCATTCATGGGGGTGGATAGATGCATATTTCAGGTTCTCCTGATAGTGCGCTTTAGCGTACTTTTAGTTTTGCTTGATATCAACGCTGCTGATTTGGCTGATGAATACCTCGATCTATTGAAGGATTTGTTTTAGGGGTCAAACCTTTTCTGATGTAGAATCCTGCATTTAAGAAACCACGATCGAGAAACCCAATCGTACTTCACTGCATTTTAGAAAGCTTCCCCGGAACCCCAATCGTGCCTCACTGCATTTAAGAAAGCACAAACAAGAAGCTCTTTTGTGGTTTCCATCATTCACTCCCCAGCCAGCCTATAAAAAACACCCCGATTCTGGATCTTGTGCTGGATTTTGTTTTCGCCTTCGAGCACGTCGAGGTATTTATTGATTTCAGCGAGGTGCAGTCCAAGCACATTTGAGAGGTCTTCGGCGGTGCAGGGATTTGGTGAAATGGACGAGCTCGGCGAATTAGAGAATGTGTTTTTATAGAATAGCGTTTAACAGTATGTTTTGAGCAATTATTTTTATACCTTTAAAACCAACTACTGAGGAGGCGGTTTATAAAGTTCAGGTTAACATTCAATACCAGAACGGGAAACAAACCTAATAAGATTGCTGAAAAACAGATGGAGAATCCTAGTACAATCAGTTAAATGAAAGTTTTATGGCGAATAAGCAGATTAAGATATTCAAAAGTGATGACGGCTCAACTGAAATTGAAGTCCGGGTTGAAAATAATACGGTTTGGTTAAATCAATACCAGATTTCAGATTTATTTTTAACCGACAGGACTTCTATTGGTCGTCATATTTCCAACATTTACAGAACCAAAGAACTGGATGAAAATTCAACTAGTGCAAAAATTGCACAAGTTCGAAAAGAAGGTAAAAGAACGGTAAATCGCCAAATTAGTTTATATAATCTGGATGTAATTTTATCGATTGGCTATAGAGTAAACTCAGATAGAGGAAGACAATTTCGAGTCTGGGCAAACAAAATTCTAAGCGAATACCTGATGAAAGGTTATGCCTTGAATGAAAGGAAATTGAAAGCTCAAAACAACCAACTTAATCAGTTAAAACAGTCAGTAAAGATTTTGAGTAAAGTTGTTAATTATAAGACTTTAACAAATGATGAGAGCATTGGATTACTAAAAATAATTTCAGACTATGCATACGCTCTTGATATTTTAGACCAATATGATTATCAAAAGCTTGAAATCACAGATACATCCGGAAAAGAAACTTATCAGTTAACGTATGACGAAGCCATAGCACAGATAAGAACAGCAAAAGTAGCTCATGGCAATAGCGAGTTGTTCGGACGTGAAAAGGATGATTCATTTAAGAGTTCATTATCTGCCATTTATCAGACTTATGGAGGCCAGGATTTATATCCCAGTATTGAAGAAAAGGCTGCTAACCTATTGTATTTTATTACAAAGAACCATTCATTCTCTGATGGAAATAAACGGATAGCAGCATTCCTTTTCCTCTACTTTCTGGAGCGAAACGGAATTTTGTTTGACAGTAACGGAGAAAAAAGAATCGCTGATAATACATTAGTTGCCCTGACATTAATGATAGCCGTAAGCAAACCTGACGAAAAAGATACGATGACAAAGGTTGTTGTAAATCTGATAAATAGAAACAATTGACAGGTAGTAACAACTGCAATTCTGATTGAACACAGGCTCCTCAGGCCTTATTGCAATCTTCCCATTTCCGGAAAGCTAATTATTCCACCCTCATGGTTAACTCTCACTCCCCCTTCAACCGATAAAAAACACCCCGATTCTGGATATTGTGTTGGATTTTGTTTTCGGCTTCAAGCACATCGAGGTACTTATTGATTTCTGCGAGGTGCAGTCCAAGTACATTCGAGAGGTCTTCGGCGGTGCAGGGTCTTCTGCGGAGGGTTTCGAGGATGGTGTTTTCGGTATCATCGCGGTAAGCGGTCATTTGCTTGCGCTTTTTGGGCTTGGCAATGATTTCCACGTTATCGAGCCCCCATTGCGCGGCAATGTTTCGCAGCTCTTGCAGTGAGGCGGCCTTCAGGTCGCCTTCCGTTCCCGGACGATCGAGGGTGTTGAGCTGCACGGCATCCGTCCGTATTCGGCCTATGGCCCGTTTCAGTGCCTCCAGGTCTTTGGCCTTGTCGTTAAAGCCGGGCAATATCAACACCTCCAGCCAAATCTTCCCTTCAAACTCATGGCTGAAGTCTGCCAGCCCATTGATGTACTCTTCTACCTTCAGTTCAGCATCCGGGCGGTTGATCTTGGCGAAGGTTTCGGCGGTGGCCGCATCGAGTGAGGGCAGCACCAGGTCGGCATTCATCAGCTCTTTGCGCACCTCAGGGTCGTGGAAGAGCGTGCCGTTAGTGAGTACTGCCACCGGAATATCCGGTTTTCTGCTTTTGATGTAGTCAAGCACCTCGCCAATGCGGGAGTTCAGCGTGGGCTCGCCCGATCCCGAAAAGGTCATGTAATCCGGGTCGGGGTAGTGGGCAAAGTAATGATCCAGCTCTCCTCTTACTTTTTTGAACGGAATGTATTCCATCCTTTGGGTGGTGAGCTTTGTGGTTTTCCCTGCCTCGCAGTACACACAATCGAGCGAACACACTTTACGCGGCACCAGGTCCACACCCAGCGACATGCCAAGCCGGCGCGAAGGTACCGGTCCGAATAAATACTTATACATGACTTTTTTGCCTGATTTTAATGATAAAAAGAATGATGAAGGTGACTTTCATGGCTATCCCTGTAAAGATAAGGTAAGCCGGGTTGAAGGTGTCAAAGGCTTCAGCGCGCAGGTAAACCCCGGAAAAAAGCAGGATTAAACCGCCAAGCAGCAAGGTGATTTCGCTACCGGGCTTATATTCTCCTGACTTTATTTTCAGAAACACATAAATGACTTTCAATAAAACACCTGCGCCAATAAAACTTGTGGCCAGCAGCGAAACGTCGGCAATCGACTTCAACACAATCCCTCCGGCCAGCAATAAAATGCCGGCATACAACAACAGTCTTTCCTTCATGTTGCAAAATTAAGGAAATATCCCGGCAAGGCTTTGTAAAGGGTTATTTTCCGATGAGTTTTTGGGTGGTGTGAACGGAATCTTTGAAATAGGAAGTTACCGCTTCGGACTGCTTTTCACCCTTCAGTGAGAAAAGCTGGCTGACCGGTAGTACCGTCCCTTTCCAGTCGTTGATAATCCACTTTCCCTTGGCGGGATTTTTAAGCTTTGGATAGTCTTTGAGTGGCTCATCCATCCAGTGATTCACATAAAAGTAAGGCTCTTCCACCATCTCGTCGGCCATGGCCAATCCAAGGCCAATGCTGGCCGTCAGTTTGTCGCCATCATAATACGGGATAAAGCTTCCGGTATCGAAGTGGTGGGGCCAGATTCTGACGGGGGAGGCGTCGGGATGCTCTTTTACCAGCTCCGTAATAATTTCGCGCGTATTCGATCTCATTCTGGCGATGAATCCTGTTGCTTCGGGATGGGGTTTTTCGAAGGGGGCGTGCTCATAGCGGGCCTGGTCGGGAATTTCGTAGTGCATCTCCAGCCCGAGGTTTTCGGTGCTTATGCGGTTGGCTTCAAGCGCCTTGGTTAGCCACTCAAACAGATCCATCCGGGTATAGCCCGAAATTTCGAGTGCCTGCACGATATAATCTTTGTCGTCGAAAACACACAGCGACAAGTCGGGTAAGCGGATAGCTACACGCCTGAACTGAGGCAGCTCATGCCCTACATAACTGTTTAGTGCCCTGTTCCAGTACATATTGGTGTGGCTGTCGTCCTGCTTCTCAGGAAGCAAATACTTCCCGGCAAGGGCAATGAATTGCACCGCATGATGATGCAAGGTCATTTCGTTGTTCAGGGTAGCGATATCAATTTTTTCTAAGGTCTTCCAGTTCATAATGTGTCCTTTTTTTACAGGATTTCCTCCTGCATCTACGATTTGTAGGCTGTTTTTGTTTCCATAAGATTGGTTTCTAATAGCTTCAGTTAAAGAACCGCTACCACAAAGAACGCCAGGTGTATCAATTAACAGTAGCACTGATATAAAAACTAAACGACCTCCCTTTCCGAATGTTCATCCGGCAGGGAGGTGTTATTACTGATAAAAGAGCATTCTTTAGATCATTATAAACTGTAGCTGGCGGTGTAGTAGCCCTTCGGTTAACTGCGTCTATGATTTCGGGTGCTGATATTTTACTTTTGGCCCTGCAAAAATTCATTTACTTTATTCATTGGATTTAACGTTCATGGTTTGCGCGCCCCTGCTGAAGGTAAAATCTTTCTTTTTTGCCAGAACAGTGAAAAATTTTATGGAAATTTTTTCTCCCACTCGCTATAGGCCCAAACAAGTTGCCTACGTTAGTAAGGCGTTCTTGAATACCATTGAAAATAAACCTGTATTTTTGGGCTTATTAATTGTAAAGAACCAGATACCATAAAAGCCCATGTGCACTGTAACATACATACCGCCAACGCAGGAAAAGTCTTTCGTCCTCACTACGAACCGCGATGAATTGGATTTCCGGCCCACGCTGCCACCTGACATCTATTCGTGTGGCGATGGCAAAATGGTGTTTCCGAAGGATGAACTAGCCGGAGGGTCGTGGATTGCCATGAATGCTAAGGGAAATGTAAACTGCCTGCTCAACGGCGCATTTGTTCCGCATGAAAAGCAGGCACACCACACCAAAAGCAGGGGCATGGTCCTGCTGGAGTTTACACGCTCAGCACTCACCGCTCAAGCCTATTTTTCACAGGCGGATTTATATCATGCAGAGCCATTTACTATTGTTGCCCTAAAGCAAAGCAAGGATGTAGTGCAGGACTTTCAGGAGTTTATCTGGGATGGAAGCGAAAAGCATTTCAGGGTATTAGATAAAAAGCATCCTCATATTTGGTCTTCGGTAACCCTTTATGACAAAGAGCAGCGCCAACTTAAAAGAGCATGGTTTGAAAAGTTTTGTCAGCAGTACAAAAATTCCATCACCAAAGAAAAAATTGTAGACTTTCATTGCGGCAACCACACCGATGGCAAATCAAAAAACATGCTCATACAACAAAACGGTGATTTGAAAACAGTCAGTATTTCGCAGGTTTTGCTTGCAAACGAGAAGCTGCAAATGGACTATTTCGATTTGCTGAATGATTCTGTTAAGGAAGTTGAATTATTGCCCACTGATTTAACTGATCAAACAGATTTGCGCAGATAAGAATCGGTTTGCAAAAGGAATTCTGTTGGATTGAAAAAGCAGCAAAAATCAGTTTTATCTGTTCGATCTGTGTGCTATTTTTTCAGGAACAAGACAGCCCACTGATTTAACTGATTGAACAGATAAAAAAATTAGTGTGAGCAATATAATACTTAGCTGGAAATTGAAAATGCAGCGAAAATCAGTTGTATCTGTTCGATCTGTGTGCTATTCCTCCCAGGGATAAGACAGCCCACAGATTTGACTGATTGAACAGATTTGCACAGCTCAGATAATGAGAATGATTACAGTTGACAGGAAATGAGAATACCGTTTGAACAAGTTATAAATTTTGATTCTGAATCTTGTCTTTTAAACAGTTTCTAAAAGGGCAGAAATTATGTATCTTTGAAGAAAGTAAATGTATTATGATAGTAGAAAGAACAGATAATGAAATATTGGTAAGACTTCCTTCGAAAATAGATTTATCAGAATTGCAGGATATGCTGGATTACCTGAAATACAGGGAGCTGACTTCGGAATCGAAAGCGACACAGTCAGACGCTGATAATCTGGCAAAAGAGGCGAATTCAGCTATGTGGGAAAGGGTCAAAAAACAAAGGAATTTGTAAACTGCAAGTAATCTGTTGCTCCTTGAATTAACTCTTAAAAAAACTACTCCACCTCCGGCAGCAACTCATTTTTCACCCAATCGAACTCCGGAAACTTTTCAAGAATTTGCAGGTATACTTTGCGGGCCTTTTCCTCTTCGCCATCTTCGGCGTAGGCCTTTCCCAGCCAGATGCGGGTGTTGGTTTTCAGCCACGAAGGGTATACATCACCGTCTTCAAACTGCTCTAAGGCTTTGCTGTAGTAGTTGACGGCCTTTTCGTAGCTTCCGCCAAAGAGTCCGGGCATGTGATAGTAGGCATTGCCTTTTTCCATCCAGGCCAGTGGATTATTGGTCGAAATTTCCATCGACTTCTCAATGTTATTCTGGTTTTTCTTACCGTAGGAGGGAGCCTTGAAAGGTCTCATTCCAATTTCATACCCATAGAGTCCGGCACTTATCGCGTAAGCTTCCTTCTCGAAACTGCTTGATAGCAGTTGCTCCGTCAACTTTCGGCATTTTTCGAGGTGTACTTTCCCCTGGTCTTCATGGTCATTTCCTATCAGGTATCCTGTCATGCCATATTCTGCCAGTGTATAGTGAAGCAGCAGCGTGTCGTTGGATTGTGCTTCGAATGATTGTTCCATTTTCGATACGGCTGTCTGCCAGTCGTCCATGTTCCCGGAAATGTAGGCTTTCAAAACCCAGGCGTCAAGCTTCGCATACTCAGTACTGCGTTTGGGCTGTGCTGCAACGTGGATGGATATCCAAAGAAATACAGTAACAGTTAATATTCTGAAAGCCAAGCTCATACTTTTCTTCCTTTCCATGTGTGCGATTTTTTTAATGTTTTTGTGACCGATGAAAAAACCATGCCGGCAAACGAAATCTGCTGCAGCGGCGCCAGCAGCAGGTTTATGACCACGTTTTGCCGGCTTGCCAGCGATGTAAATACCCGTATCAAGGCTACTGTAAGCAGATAGATGCTCAGAAGTTTATATTCGGCGGCGACCAGAAACGGCACAAATCCAAGTGTTGTTAAGAGCAGAAAAACGCTTGTAAGCAGGTAATTATTGCCGAAGTAGGCATTGACGTTTTTCGAGAACCCGGAGATGGCTTCGTTGTACCCTGAGTACATCCGGCAGCGCACCGAATCATCGCCCAGCAGCGTTTGTCCTCGTAATCCTTTGCTTTTTATTGCTTTCATAATGGCGATATCTTCAACCTTCTCTTTCCGGAAGGTTTGGTGCCATTGGTGCTGTTTGTAATGCTCTTTTTCGAATAGCATGAACTGTCCGTTAGCGGCTGCCAGCGAAGGCTTTTTGCTGTGCAGCACCAAAGGCAGGGGCAGCAGGCTGGTCAGTATCCAGTTCATGACCGGCACGGTGATTTTCTCACCAAAGGTTTTCATCTCCTGCTTCGGGAAGATGGAGAGCAACTGCAGTCTGTGTTTTTCGGCCATGCTGAGGGTGTTCTTAAAAAGCCCGTTTCCTATCCGCACGTCGGCATCCACAAACAGCAGGTAATCGCCCTGCGCTTCCGCGGATAGCCGATGGCAGGCATGGTTTTTGCCGTTCCAGCCTTCCGGCAGGGTTTTTCCGTAAAAGTATTTGATACGTGAATCGGACTCTGATTTCGCCTTCACGATGGCTGCGGTTTTATCCTCCGAAAGGTCGTCGTAAACCAACACCTCGATGTTGCGATAGTCCTGCGCCGAGAGGTCGTCAAGAATCGTACCGATGTTCTGCTCCTCATTCCTTGCCGGAATCAGCACCGAAAGCATCGGGTGCGATTCAAGTCCCATGTCTTTGGGATGATAACCGCTCAGATAATTTACCACTGCTATCAGCAGCCTGATAAGGGCAAACCCCAGTATAAACCATATGATGTACGCCATTTGATGGGTATTGAGCAAAAATGTTTTCAAATAAACAGGCAAGCGGGTTGCAAGTTCAAGAAGCGCTGATTTTTGGCATAATTGTTCATCATAAGTAACAAAATAGTTATTAAATGTTTATTATAAGTAACAAAAAGTAGTTATATTTGTTATGTGTAAGTAACAAATAGGGTTATGGATAAGTTAATATCAAGACATATCGAGTTGTTGAAGAATACAAGCCTAAAATTTGAGCGTTATGCCATTCATGAATTACCATGGAATAAGAGGCTCATTGGTATAAGGGGAGCGAGAGGTGTTGGTAAAACAACCTTGCTTTTACAATACATCAAAAAGACTTATGGATTTGATGAGTCTGCTCTTTATGTAAAATTGGATGATGTTTATTTTTATGATAATAAGCTGATTGATTTAGCTGATGATTTTGTGAGTAGGGGCGGAAAGCATTTGTTTATAGATGAAGTACACAAATATGTGAACTGGGCAGCTGAGCTTAAAAATATTTACGACTATCATCCCGGATTAAGGGTGGCTTTCACAGGTTCTTCTCTTTTACAGATATTAACAGCCAATGCCGATCTTAGTCGAAGGGCCCTGGTTTATAAGCTTCAGGGTTTGTCATTCAGGGAGTTTCTTGCCATGAAGACCAATCAGCATTTTAAGCCTCTTGCTTTGAAAGATATTCTTTACGATGGTGTTAATATTTCCGTACAAGTCAATGATAAGCTTAAGCCATTAAAATATTTTGATGAATATCTGAGGGTAGGCTATTTCCCCTTTTTTGATGATGAACACCATCTTTTTTATCAACGATTACAGGAAGTTATTAATCTGATTTTGGAAGTTGAGCTCCCGGGGTTAAGGAAAACAGATATTTCTAAAGTACACAAAATAAAACAGTTACTTTTTGTTATTAGCAATTCGGTTCCCTTTCAACCTAATATCAGTGCCTTGGCTGATAAAACGCAGATTTCGAGGAGAGTTCTTCTCGAATACCTGCATCATCTGAGTGATGCACGCATTCTGATGCCTTTTTATCGTGATTCCCGTGGAGTAAGCTTATTGCAAAAACCACAAAAGTTGTTTTTAGAAAACACCAATTATATTTTTCTTCTGGCTGAAGAAAATGCGAACAAAGGGAATTTACGAGAGACTTTCTTCCTTAACCAGTTATCGCATCGGCACTCGGTTACTTATTCTGATTCCGGTGATTTTGTGGTTGATGATAAGTATACTTTTGAGGTAGGTGGAAAAAACAAATCCGCGAATCAGATTAAGAATATGGAAAATGCTTTTCTGGTTTCAGATGATATTTCCATTGGAACGAAGAAAAGAATTCCGTTGTGGCTGTTTGGGTTCTTGTATTAATCCCCCTACCGCTCCCAGTCATTTTCTTCTATTTTGTGATGGAAGAAATCGTTGTATTTACTTTCCAATTCCTGGGTAGTGGTTTTTCCATCGATGGGAACACTTTCAAGGTAGACATCGAGGCGGGGCTTTTTTTCTGAGAAGTAGTCGGCCAGCACGGCGCTGAAGATGACCTGAGGCTGGCTGGCAGATTTGTTCAGGATGGTTTCCACGCCTTTTTCGAAGGTGAAGCTGCATTTGTGGTGGGACTGGATTTTTCCCTGCGGAAACATCAGCACAAGGTTTTCGGGATTTTCAAGTAGCTCTCCGGCATATTGGAGCGACTCCACTACCGAGCGGTGCCCCTTTTTGACAGAAAAGGCTCCCACTTTATTCAGGAACATGTTATTTTGCAATTGTTCTTCCAGCATCATCACGTGGAATTTCTTTTTCCAGAGCCGGCGGTTGATTTCAAGCATAAAGAACCCATCCCACCAACTGAAATGATTCCCGATGACCATGATGGCTATTCCGTTGTTTTCCGGTTGGTTGTGGATAGTCATCGCACGAAAGTGCCGCTTAATCATCAGGCGGCTGTACTCCTTGAAAAACCATGAATGGAAGCGGGTGTGATTGGCTTTTATCATCTTACTTCGTTTTGTAGAGCTGCCACCAGGGCGTGTGTGGCGCATCGTGATGCTCGTAGTGATACCCAAAGAAATAGCATGAAATCATGGCCCACAGGTGGTTTTTGCCTTGCGTACGCGCTTTGTGTGGATTCATATCATCAGTATGCGGCTTACGGTGGGGGAGGTAGGTCCCAAAGAAAAACAACTGAAGTGTTCCTAAGAACGCGGGAATTATCCAGAAAATCACGATGGCCGGCTCAGGTATCCCGCCAAGGTATTTTAAAGCATTGAAAACTAAAGCCATAATTAAAATCTGGCTCAACGTCATGTATCGCCACATAAACATCGCCCACCAGATCCAGAAATTTTGTGACTTCACGTAGTAATCCGGATCTTTTTCCGTGGCCGGATACTTGTGGTGCTTGCCGTGGTTGGCCTTTAACCGTTTGTACGACAGTCCGGCAAAAAGAAACACGGCGATATTGCCAATGATTTCATTGGCCGTTTTCTTGCCAGGCGCCACCACACCATGCATGGCATCGTGACCCGTGATAAACAGTCCGGTGTAAAAATAGGCCTGCAGGAGCATATGCACATACATCCACGGATTGTTGATGGCTATGTCCACGCCGGTGAGGATATACCACAGGTGGGCTCCCCAGGCCAGAATGACTAATATTGCAATGAAAATTCCCATAACTACAAAGTTAAATTTAATATGAGGAAAAACGAGAACTGTGAGCCAAGTAAAATGTTTGAAACTTTGTTTTCAGACCTGTAAGACGAGCGGCTGAGCAACGAAAGGAAGATAACCGAAATAACAAACCACGCCACGTAGTTTTGCAGCGGGATGGCACCGCCCTGCCAGTTCCAGAAATCGAGCTGTATGGCCACCGGTTCCAGCAGCAGGTCGTAGCTGACCATAATCAGCGCGCCCAGCAAGATCTTAAGTATCCGGTGCACCTGCAAATCCTGTAGGAGATGAAAAACCATGTAAATCAGGATTATCCAGTTAATTCCAATGAGTAGGGGCGTTCCCGCGATTTTCAGTCCAAGCGTTTGGCCGTACTGGTAATCCCCGAAAACCAGTCCGGTTTGCACTCCCGCCAGCTCCGCAAAGAATCCTGCCAAAGCAATGGTGATAAACAATCCGATGGATTTCAGATTCCATGGCTGATGGAAGAGAAACAGGACGCCGCTCATCACCAGCAGGTTCAGAGGTGTCAGCGTCTGGAATAAATCACGGGTGGCGGGTATTGACAACCCGACGACGCCCACCACGTAAATCAAAACGATGAAAATCTTAAAATGCTTTTGATAATTATTGATATTCATGATGTTGAGGTTTTATCAATGAGCTCCGACATCATTTTGGCAGATGACAAACACAGCGGGATGCCGCCGCCGGGATGGACGCTGCCACCCACAAAGTAAAGATTTTTGATGCCGGACGAATAGTTTTTATGCCGAAGAAATGCCGCAAACTTATTGTTGGAGCTGTTACCGTAGAGGGCACCTTTGTATGACCCGGTTTTGCGTTCAATCATCACCGGATCAAGTTGGCGCTCAAAAAGGATGTGGTTTTCAATGTCTGTTTTCAATACCCTTCTGATCTTGCGTATAATCCGAGTCCGTGCCGCAGCAATTTCCTGCTCCCAGTCCTGGCCCGCATCGGCAGGGGCATTGATCATCACGAACCAGTTTTCATGTCCCTGGGGGGCATCTGCGGGCACTTGCTTGCTGCTGATAAAAATATACACCGTTGGATCTTCCGGCAACTCCTTAGCGTTGAATAGCTGCTCAAATTCCTTTTTGTAATCATCCGAAAAGAGAATGTTATGCATCTCCAGCTCCGGGTGTTCTTTACTGATGCCCCAGTAAAGTATGAGTGCCGATGAGGAGCGCTCCTGCTTGCGCTGGATAGCCGGAACATCCTTATCGGGAAGCAGTTTTTTGTACACCGTAAATATGTCGGCATCGCTCACTACCAGGTCGAAATCGTAACTACCTTCCGGTGTGCTGACGCCGATGGCTTTGCCTTTGGCTGTCCGGATTTCCTGCACTTTTTCGTTAAAGCGAAACTCAATGCCTTGCTCCTGCGCCAGCCTGTATATCGATTCAACAATCTGGTACATTCCTTTTTCAGGAAAGAAGGCCCCGAGGTTGTGTTCGAGGTGCGAGATTACCGAGAGCGTTCCCGGTGTCTGGTATGGGTTGGAGCCATTGTAGGTGGCGTAGCGGTCGAAAAGCTGTACCACCCGGGCATCTCCAAAATACTTTTTGTTCAGCTCATGCATGGTTTTGGTCACGTTGAGCTTACGGATACGCAGGGCCGCCTTCCAGAATTTTTTGCTTTTGAGTGTCTCGCTGTTGAAAGGCTTGAAGATGAAATTATCTGCCGTAAGGTCGTAGGTAGTGGCCGCATCGCGGAGGTATTTTTTTGTAGCCTCAGGAGGGACATTCGTTTTACTTCCAATTTCCTCTGCCAGTTTATTCACATTGCTATACGCATTCAGGATCAGCCCATCCTCATAAAAATATTTGGTAATGACATCCAGCTTGTCATAACGGATGTAGTCTTCCGGTTTTTTACCGAACAATCCGAAGAGCTCATCTACCAACTCCGGAAGGGTAAACAGCGAGGGGCCCATATCAAAGCGGAATCCGTTGTGGCGGAATTCATTGATTTTTCCACCGGCTTTTCCGGATGACTCAAAAATTGTCACCTGAAAGCCCAGGTGTCGCAGCCTCAATCCTGCGGCCAGTCCTCCGATACCTGCCCCGATAACGGCAGCTTTTTTCTCCATTGCTTTGTATTGTTTTTTGATCCCTTTTTCAGGAGATTGCTGTTCCTTGCATTTTTGAATCTTTTTTCTGATTCGGCTTTTCGATTTATTGTTTAATTTTAGCAATCGAATAATTAACAACTCGTTTAAACGATTGTTGACAGTTGTTGTTAAATGGAAGTATCACAAAATTAAAAACCATGTCGGAACAAGTGCTTTTGCAGCTCGGGGCTATTGTATTACTTGGGATTATGAGTCAGTGGGTGGCCTGGAGGGTGCGTTTTCCCTCTATCTTTTTGCTGTTGGTGGTAGGTTTTATTGCCGGGCCGGTCACCGGATTACTCCGTCCCGATGCGCTGATGGGCGACATGCTGCTTCCTTTTGTGTCTTTTTCTGTGGCGGTAATCCTCTTCGAAGGTGGGCTGACCCTTAACATCAAAGAGCTTCGCGAAATTGGGGGCGTGGTGTTGGCATTGGTCATTATAGGCGTTTTGGTTACGTGGGTGGTGGGTGCACTGGCCGCTTTTTATCTTCTCGATTTTAACCTCAAAGTGTCTATTTTGCTTGCCGCGATACTCACGGTTACCGGTCCCACGGTCATCGGCCCGCTGCTCAGGCATATCCGTCCCGAAGGAAAAGTGGCAAACATCCTGAAGTGGGAGGGGATTGTAATTGATCCGATAGGCGCGCTGTTAGCTGTTCTGGTGTTTGAAGGTATCCTGGCCAGCAGCCTGCAGGGAGCCACCACATCGGTGTTACTGAGTATGAGCAAGACCATTGTTTTCGGATCGCTTGTAGGGTTTGTATTTGCGTTTTTGCTGGTGCTCTTTTTGAAGAAATTCTGGATACCTGATTTCCTGCAAGAAAGTATGACCCTTTCGATGGTGGTGGGAGCCTTTTTAGTGTCTGACCTGTTGCAACATGAGTCGGGACTCTTTGCCACCACCCTGATGGGTATTGTGGTAGCCAACCAGAAATACGTCAGCATCAAACATATCATCGAGTTTAAGGAAAACCTCCGGGTGCTGATAATCTCTGTGTTGTTCATCATCCTTTCGTCACGACTTGATTTGGAGGTGTTTAACGAATTATCCACCGTCGTGGTGATTTTCCTGATGGTATTGGTGCTGGTGGCCCGACCGCTGGCTGTGTTTCTCTCTACCCTGAAAAGCACACTCAAATTCAGGGAGAAAATTTTCCTGAGTTGGATGGCACCGCGCGGGATTGTGGCGGCAGCCGTTTCTTCGCTGTTTGCCCTGCGGCTGAATGAGCTGGGGGTGGAGCAGGCCAACGTGCTGGTGCCGGTCACCTTCTCGGTCATTGTAGGTACGGTGGCTATCTACGGCTTAACCGCGGCACCATTGGCGCGGAGCCTGAAACTCTCTCAATCAAATCCGCAAGGTGTCCTTTTCCTCGGCGCACAGCCGTTAGTGCAGGATATGGCACTGGCGATTATGGAGCATGGATTTAAGGCTGTAGTAATTGATCGCAACAATAATTCTGTATCGGAAGCCAAGATGAAAAACATTCCGGCAGTATATGGAAATATCCTTTCAGAGCATGTTTTGGATGAAATCCCCTTTTCGGGAATAGGTAAGCTGATGGCTATGACTCCCAGCGAAGAAGCAAACTCTTTAGCGCTGTTTCACTTCGATGAAGTCTTTGATCGGGAGGAAACCTACCAGATCAACCGCAACAACGATGAGGAGGAGGGCTCGCGCGACATGCTGCCCAAGCACCTTAAAGGTCGCGGCCTTTTCGGGAACGAGGTCGACCTCGATTATCTCAACACTATGTTTTTTGAAGGTGCGGTAATCAAATCAACACCACTCACCAAAGACTTCAATTTCGAGAAGTACAAAGAGTATTACAACAATAAACTGGTGCCGCTCTTTGCTGTGACTAAAGACAAACGTCTTATTGTCAACAGTAACGACAAAAAATTTGAACCCCTTCCCGGTCAGACCGTGATTTCTTTGGTGAAGGAGATGGTTTAAGGTGTAAAAACACAGTCAGGGTCTAAAATGAGACCGTAAGGTATTCTCCACCTGCTTGCAGGGGGAGTTAAAGGGGGTAGAAGCTAAAACTAATTCCTGTCTCCTTCAACACATAAACGACTTTTTTATATATTCGTTGCTCAAAAGTCATACTATGAAAAATATCGTAATACTTGCACTTGGACTGCTTTTTGTTTACTCATGCTCCAACACCAAAAAAGACATAGATACAGAAACTTTGATGGTAATGCACAAGCTTATTGAGCGTTCGCACCCCGATACGGTTGATAAATATCTCGACTATTACGCTGAGAGATATCAGCTTCCTACAGATTTTAAAGCCTTGCCTGATGGGAAGTATTACGGTGAATCGCCTTACGACGATTATAAATACAAGCACATCGTTAGTTTTACTATCCAGGGTGGTCGGCTTTCCGAAATCGAATATGACGAAGTGCATGAAGACGGCCACTCCAAAACCGCCGACAGCTCCTATAACGCAGATATGAATAACAACGTTTACGGCTCTGCTCCGCGCCTCACTTACGATAACTACGAAAAGCAATTACTCGAGAACCAGGACTTCAAAAAGGTGGATGCCATCAGCGGTGCCACTTATTCTAAATACCGCCTCAAGTACGCTTTTTGGCGAGCTGTGCTTAAGAGCCCCAAAGGGAATTAGCCGTTTTCATTCCTGAAGGATTAAGTAAAACCAGTTTTACCAGGGATTTTTCTCAAAGGCAGTTTTACTGATTAGCACTTAATTCCATTCCTGTTTCATCTTCCACAAACCATTGCGGAGTTCCCTGGCGTTTCGAGGCTGGTTTCCATGAACAAAAGGCTTTCAGGCTTGTTTCTGAGGTGGAAAAGGCAATGCCTGAGATTATTATGATGAGTGGAGATGAAAAGATTCAACCCGCTTATCTGAATTTTGTAATTGGTATATCAGTAAATTCATTAAACCATGAAGAATAAGGAAAAGCTTACAATCCGATCTGTAGATAAAAAGACACTGGAAAAGTGGTATCGCTTGCTCACCTTAGGGCGTCAGCTCGACGACAAAGCGCCGAACTACCTGAAGCAGGCCCTGGGATGGTCTTACCATGCGCCGTATGCCGGCCATGATGGCATCCAGATGGCCATCGGGCAGGTGTTCGATAAGGAGCACGACCATCTCTTCCCCTATTACCGCGACATGCTTACCGCGATTTCGGCCGGACTTACCGCCGAAGAGGTGATCCTGAACGGATTGTCGAAAAAGGATGATGTGGCCAGCGGAGGGCGCCACATGTCGAACCACTTCGCGAAACCCGAATGGAACATCCATAACGTATCCTCGGCCACCGGAAACCATGTGCTTCATGCCGTTGGAGTGGCCAGGGCCATAAAGTACTATAAAGGCAAAGGTGTGGCCATCAGCTCGCAGGGCGAATCGTCCACCTCCGAAGGTTATGTTTATGAGGCTATCAACGGTGCTTCACGCGAAAAGCTTCCGGTGTTGTTCGTATTCCAGGACAATGGCTACGGTATTTCCGTTCCCAAGTCTGACCAGACGGCAACACCATACGCCGCCGATAACTTCCAGGGCTTCCGTAACCTGAAGATTTTTTACTGCAACGGTAAAGATGTGTTCAGCTCAATGAACACCATGCAGCAGGCCAAGAAGTGGATACAGGAAAACCAAAAACCCGCCATCGTGCATGCCAACTGTGTGCGTATCCATTCGCACTCCAACTCCGACCGTCATGAGTTGTACCGCGACGACACCGAGCGCGACCGTGCCATGATGCTCGACCCGGTAGCTACTTTCCGCCGCAGGTTGAAATATGCAGAAATCTTTACGGATGAAGAGCTGGATGCCATTGACAAGGAAGTGAAGAAGGAAATTTCATCGGCACACAAAAAAGTGATAAAGGCTGCTGATCCAGATCCAAAATCTATCCACGACTTTGTGATTCCTGAGCCTTACAAAGCTGAAAAATATCCTGAAGGAAAGCATGATCATGACGGCGACAAGAAGAAATTCATAGAAGCACTTAACGAGACGCTTAAAGCTGAGTTCCGTAAAAATAAAGATACCTTCCTTTGGGGCCAGGATGTGGCCAACAAAGACAAGGGTGGTATCTTTAACGTTACCAAAGGAATGCAGCAGGAGTTTGGCAAGCCACGTATTTTTAACGCCCCTATTGCCGAGGATTTTATCGTGGGAACGGCCAATGGTATGAGCCGCTACGATAAGAAAATCCGTATTGTGGTTGAAGGCGCTGAGTTTGCCGACTATTTCTGGCCGGCGATGGAGCAGTACGTTGAGCTGACACACGAATACTGGCGTACGAACGGTAAGTTTGCGCCCAACGTCACTGTCCGCCTGGCATCAGGAGGTTACATCGGCGGTGGGCTTTATCACTCGCAGACCACGGAGGCGGCTCTGGCCACTTTCCCCGGTATCCGGGTTGTTTATCCCGCTTTCGCGGATGACGCTGCCGGACTGTTACGCTCAAGCATGAGGTCGCAAGGGCCCACCTTGTTCCTCGAACCCAAGGCGCTTTATAACGACCCGAAGGCGGCTACTCCCATTCCGGACGATTACGAAGTGCCTTTCGGGAAAGGACGCATCCGTCGCGAAGGAAAGGATATGACCATCGTGACTTACGGAAACACCGTGCACCATGCACTGGAAGCGGCGGAAAAAATCGAGGAAGAATCAGGGAAATCGGAAGAAGTGGTCGACCTGCGTTCGATTGTGCCGCTCGATAAAGAAATTATTCTGGAGTCAGTGAAGAAGACCAGCAAAGTGCTGGTGGCACATGAAGGACCGAAGTTCAATGGCTTTGGTGCTGAAATTGCTTCAGCGGTGGCTGATGAAACTTTCGAGTACCTCGATGCACCGGTGAAACGTATCGGCGCAACATTTACGCCGGTCGGTTTCCACAAAAACCTTGAAAAAGCAATACTGCCAGACACTAACAAAGTGTATCAGGCAGCCAAAGAATTGCTGGAATATTAGTAGTTGTAATTTCACAGCATCAACGGGATTCTGATTCAGTTCAGGATCCCGTTTTTTTCTACTCATTTGTTCAACCAGAAAAGTATATAAACAAAAAAAGCACCCCGGTTGAGGTGCTTTTGTGCGGCTAGAGGGAGTCGAACCCACACGCCCGAAGGCACTAGATCCTAAATCTAGCGCGTCTACCAATTCCGCCATAGCCGCAGCGTTTTGGTTAACGGGTGCAAAGATAATTCTTTTTTCAGACCACCAAAGTCATCCCTCCAATATTTTCCAAACATTATTGTTCGGTAAAAACTTTTAGATTTCTTACCGAAGCTTAGGTATACCAATGACAAGCGATTGGCGGGGAAGAACGATAAATTCCGGGAATAGATTCCTCAGTCGCTGTGAAAGAACAAAAAAGCCCATCATTAGATTCCTCAACCGCTGTTAGGGAAATAGTCAATCCGAAATAGATTCCTCAGTCGTCCCCGATAGTTATCGGGACTCCATCGGCTCTAAAGGGGGAAACAAGAAAAATGGCGCGCCGACACCTTGTTTTATTCCAGTTGCGTCGGCGCGCCATTTTTCGCCCTCTGCCTCCCAGAAAGCTTGTCATTCCGACAACTGGAATTGCGCCGGTAAAAAGTTGGCATTCTAATCAAAAGTGTTTGCGCAATGGAGGGAGGAGGAATCTATTCTTTCGAAACACCAAAAACCCCAAAACTACTTTCAATATTCTAAGCATAAGCCATTAGATTCCTCAGCCGCATGTTTC
>JAASSU010000108.1 GCA_021767705.1 Bacteroidota bacterium
GAACGAGCTGGAAAACAAACTCTCAAAGAGCTATCTGAAAATCAGCAAGCAAAAAGAAGAGATTGAAAAGCGGAATGAGAATATCAGGCAACAAAAAAAGGAACTGGAAGAAAAAAACAAGATGCTTGAACAAAGCAACCAGGAGAAAAACCACCTGATCCAGGTAATTGCTCATGACCTGAAAAATCCACTGGCCAGCAGCATCTGCATTGCTGATATTCTGTCGGGCGAAGAAGCCAGGCTCCAGAAAGAGCAGGCAGAGTCTGTTGATGTGCTCAACAATTCACTAAAAAACATGAACAACATCATCAATCAGATTTTGGATGTTTATGAGCTGAAAACCAAAAACCTGAACCTGAAACTGATACCGGTAAACCTGGCCATTGAAGCCAAAAAATCCCTCGACAACTTTGCCTACGCAATTTCAAAAAAAGAACTCAATGTAGATTTTCGACAGAAAAACAGCTTCGCGCTGGTAGACACCAACCTTATCAACCTTGTTTTCGAAAACCTGATCTATAACTTCATTAAGTATGGCAATGACTTCGGCCATCTGCTTATCGATTTTGAACAGGACGAACAAAAGGTGAAGGTGATTCTGGAAGATGACGCCAAGCTAAGCAAAGAGTTGCACTACCGTAAACTTTTTGGCTTTTACCAGAAGCCCACGCCGGAGCAGCTCAATAAATTCCCAACCACAGAAGATTCTGTCATAGTGAAATACATCGAAGCGATGGACGGGAAAATTAAACTCGTAAAATCAGATAATAAAGGATCAAAGGTGATTCTGAAATTTAATAAACCAGTTAACCAGCAAACTAACAATGATGCAGTTGAGTAGATCCGCAAAATGAAAGCGGAACAAAAAATCGCATCACTGAAAAAATCAAATCAAATGAAAAAAAGAAATTTTGACGCCGTAATTTTCGACCTCGACGGAGTAATCACCCAAACCGCAGATGTGCACAGCAAAGCCTGGAAGCGGATGTTCGACGAGTTTATGAAAAACTGGTCCGAAAAACATGACACTCCTTTCGAGGAATTCACCCACGAAAAAGACTACCTGCCATATGTTGATGGCAAACCAAGATACAAAGGAGTAGCCTCCTTCCTCGAGTCGAGGGGTATTGACATCCCCTACGGCACTCCGGAGGACAGTCCTGAAAAGGAAACTGTTTGCGGTTTAGGCAACCGTAAGAATGAAAAATTCAACGAAACGCTTCAAAGCGATGGCGTGACGATGTTCGACTCTACCGTTGACATTATTAAGCAACTGAAAGAGGAAGGTATTCATATTGGCGTGGCCTCTTCGAGCAAGAACTGCAAGGTAGTGCTGGAAGCTGCCGGGCTTCTCGACCTGTTTGAAACCCGCGTGGATGGGCTGGTTTCTGCTGAGTTGGGCCTTAACGGGAAACCGGAGGCCGATATCTTCACTACTGCCGCTGATAACCTCGGTGTGGAATATCACAAGAGCATTGTGGTTGAAGATGCTGTTTCGGGCGTGCAGGCAGGAAGAAACGGACGCTTCGGGCTCGTGCTCGGAATAGCGCGCGAAGACAACCATGAGTCGCTAAAAAGCAATGGCGCCGATATCGTGGTTAGCGACATGGAAGAGATTACCCTCGACGATATTGACCAGTGGTTTGCCGAGGAGCTACCTGCCCAACAATGGAGCATCGAATATGAAGGCTACCACCCGGAGAACGAGCCTACGCATGAGTCTTTATTAACCATTGGCAACGGTTATTTCGGTACCCGAGGTGCCCTCGAAGAAACGAGCGCCAACGGAGTAAATTACCCCGGCACATATGTGGCAGGCCTCTACAACCGCCTGAAAACACCTGTGGGTGGCCGCGATGTGGAAAACGAGGATTTTGTAAACTGTCCCAACTGGCTTGCTGTTCAGTTTAAAATTAATGATGGCGAATGGGTTAAGGTGGATGAGAAAAGCATCAAATCCATCCACCGGAAGATAGATTTTCGCGAAGGTATTCTTAACCGCGTGATGATCGTAGCCGATAAAAAGGGGAACGAAACCGAAATCACATCACAACGCCTGGCCAGCATGAAGCAGCCTCACCTGGCCGCTATGCGATATACCGCCAAGCCTATCAACTATTCGGGAACCTTAACCTTCCGCACCGGCATAGACGGCGACATCATCAATGACGGTGTGAAACGCTACCGCGACCTGAACCAGCAACATCTCAAGCCTTCATCCACCAAAATCAAAGACAACATCCAACTGCTGGAGGTGGAGACCACCGAATCGGGGATTAAAATCGCTGAAGCAGTCAGGCTCCTGTTCGCAGATAAGACCCCTTCAATAAAACACGAAGAAAAACAGGCGCAGGTTTTCAGCGCATTTAACATGGATTTGGAGATGGGGCAGTCTTTCAGCTTCGACAAAATTGTATCTGTTTACACTTCGCGTGATGTGGATGAAGATGTGGACGTAATGCAAACCGCATTGAAAGAGGTAAAAAAAGCCTCCGGGTTTGATACTATTGCAGAAGAAAGCGTAAGTGAATGGCAGAAGCTTTGGAGCCAAATGGATCTGAAAGTGGAAGGCGATCGCGTAAGCCAGATGCTGCTGAGGCTGCACATGTATCACCTGATGATCAGCGCCTCTCCGCACAACGAAAAGATCGATGCCGGAATCACTGCCCGTGGACTTCACGGGGAGGCTTATCGCGGACATGTTTTCTGGGATGAATTATATATCTTGCCGTTTTACTTTATTCATTATCCGGAGGTGGCAAAATCCTTGCTGATGTACCGCTACCGCAGACTGGACGAAGCGCGCAAATACGCCCGCGAGTACGGCTATGAGGGGGCCATGTTCCCATGGCAGAGCGGCAGCTCGGGCAGAGAAGAAACACAAACGCTTCACCTGAATCCCGTTTCAGGAAAATGGGGCGCTGACCACAGCTCCTTGCAGCGACACGTATCACTGGCCATTGCTTTCAATGTGTGGCAGTATTACCACATTACCAACGACAAGGCTTTCATAGAAAAATATGGTGCCGAAATGTTCCTTGAAATCTGCCGCTTCTGGGCAAGCAAAGCCGAATACAGTGCCAATGAAGAAAAGTATCATATCGATAAAGTGATGGGGCCGGATGAGTTTCACGAAAAATATCCCGATAAGGAAGAAGGAGGCTTAAAAGACAACGCCTATACCAACATCATGGCGGTATGGTCATTCCGTAAGGCTTTCGAAATCCTGAACCTGATGGATGAGAGAACAAAAACCAAGCTTCTTCAAGACCTTCAGATTACCGATGATGAACTGGCGCGCTGGAGCGATATCAGCCAGAACATGAAGGTGGTGATTGAGAACGACATCATCTCTCAGTATGACGGCTACTTCAAGCTTAAAGAACTTGACTGGGATGCTTACCGCGAAAAATATGACAATATTTATCGCATGGATCGCATCCTGAAAGCGGAAGGGAAGTCAGCCGATGACTATAAAGTATCGAAGCAGGCGGATACGCTGATGACTTTCTACAACCTGAGTGAAGAGGAAGTAACGAGCACGCTCAACGATTTGGGCTACCAGCTCAGCGATGATTACCTTGCCAAAAACCTTCAGTATTACCTGAAGCGTACTTCTCACGGGTCTACACTCAGCAGGGTGGTGCATGCGCTGCTGGCCAGCATGAGTGGCGATGAAGAGCTCAGTTGGAACATGTATCAGGATGCACTGGCCAGCGACTACAACGACATCCAGGGAGGAACTACCGGCGAAGGTATCCATGTGGGCGTGATGGCCGGGACGGTGATGATTGCCCTGACCACTTACGCCGGTGTTCACCTCAACGGCGAGCACCTCGAGGTTAATCCAAACCTGCCTGATCTGTGGAAAAAAATGGAGTTCAACCTGAAGTTCAAAGGCGTTAGTTACCAGTTCAGCATCAACAGCGAAAGCCTTAAAGTTCAGACAAAAGAAACAAACAAAGATGTTGTTTTAATTGTCAATAACAATACATACACTTTACCGGCCAACGAACCGGTAAACATATCATTGTAATCAGGCTCATTGTGCCGTTTATAATTTTTAACCCGTTGCCTCAAAAAGTCGTGAGGCGACGGCACATCATTTAAAAAAATGAAATTATGCAGGGTGATATTCTTTTTATCAACAAGAATCATGTTACTGCGGCTAAAAATATCTTCGAACAACATCTGGAAGAAAAGCCGCTCAACAAATATATTATAACAGTTACCGGCGAGGCGCAAACAGGAAAATCAGAAATTGCGTACCTGTTGGCCCGGCTGCTGGCCGCAGAAGGAAAAACCGCCAAGGTACTGAATATGGACAGCTACTACCGGATACCTCCAACCAAGCGCCAGGAGTGGCGAAAGAAAAACGGAATTGAAGCCATTGGAGTGGAGGAATATGACTGGGAAAAAGTCAACAAAACTGTAGATGCTTTTAAGAATAGCAAGGAGGTCAAAGTACCTTACGTTGATGTGATCACTAAGAAAGTGGATCAACTTATCACTGACTTTAAAGGTATTGACGTTTTGATTTTGAACGGGCTTTACGCGATAGCCTGTGAAAAAAGCGATTTAAATGTTTTTATTGAGTTGGATTATCACGACTCGATCAAAGAACAAAAGAAAAGTAAAAACGAAGTGTTGGATGAATGGCGCATGAAGGAACTGGAAAGAGAACACCAGGTGGTTCAGAGCCTTAAAGACAAAGGTCACTACTTCGTGGATTCCGATACATCATTAGAGTTTTTTCACGTATAAAATTAATTAATCATGCTTGGAGACGTTTTATTAATAGAAGACAAACATAAAAAGACTGCCGAAGAGCTTAAAAAAGTTGTTTTAGAGCAGAAAAACGAGCGACTTATCGTGGCTATTTCCGGAGAGTCGGGCTCAGGGAAATCGGAGCTGGCACACAGCCTTGCAAGGGCACTGAAGGCCGAAGGCTACAGGGCCAAGCCTTTACACATCGACAATTATTACAAGACTCATCCGCTGGAGCGGAATGAGTGGAGAAAAAATCATGGTGTTGAAAGCATTGGCTATACTGAATATGACTGGGACACCATTTATAAGAATATCGAATCGTTTAAGAAAAAGGAAAAGGCGCAGATGCCCTGTATCGACATTGTTACCGACCAGGTGGATCAGCTCATCACCGATTTCAGCGAGGTGGATATTCTTATCATTGACGGGCTTTATGCCATCAAAACAGAAAACACAGATATAAACGTGTTTATCGACCTTACTTACCAGGAGACTAAAAAAGCGCAGTTGCGACGTGGCAAAGAGGAAGTAAATGATTTCAGGATGCAGGTGCTTGAACGTGAACACCAGGTGGTGACCTCGCTCAAACCGAGGGCAAACTACATTGTAAATAAACAATATGCTTTAGAAAAAGCCTGAGAAAAAGAAAAACGCATCGTGAAAGTCACGATGCGTTTTTTTTAATACGTCTTGGTCATATTTTCATCAACCACCACCACAAAATCGGCTATCCCTTCCAGGTTTTCATTTAACTTACCGATATCTTCCTGCTCAACGGTATGGATGGTTTTGATAGTTAATCCGGGATGCATTTGTTTGAGGTACCACACAATCCCTTCAAAATTCTTTGTGTGAAAAGCACCGTTAAAGTGCAGGAACAAATGCCCCGGCTTCATGTTTTCAGCGATATGATAAGCCATAGTGGCATCTTTTATTGCCTGCGCCTCTACGATATTCATATTTCCATGACCACCCATTCCCTTCATCATCTTTTGCATTTCCTGGTATCCTGATAAAGTGGAATCGAAAGCAATAGGCAATGGCGCTATCCACTTTTTAGCTTCGCCTGAGAGCGAGTCGAGTGCCAGAAGTCCCTTTTTGTTCACCAGCGCTGCATATCGCCGCGGAATATTTGTGGCAACAAAATGAAGTCCGCTGTCGGCGGCAAACTGCATCAGCGCCTTGTAATCAGTTTCGTAATTCGGCCAGAGCCGAGCCTCTCTCTCAAAATCCTTCTGACGGATGACACCGGTCAGATACTCATCCACAATAAGCTGGTTGTCAGACTCAAACATTTCAGCTCCGAGGATGATGTTTCCCTGTCTCTCTTCGTATAGCGATTTAGTGAGCTCTATCTGCAGCCAGTGAGCTATCGGGTTGTCATGCAATTCCCCGAAGAACACCACATCAGCATCCTTAATTTCACGGATAAGCTTGCGGTATTTTTGCTTATTCCCTTTCTCATTAAAAATATGGTAGGCCGGCATGTCATTTTTAAATGCCGACACAACAAAAACAATGACCAATAGAAAAACAATCCTTCGTGTATTCATGTGTTGTGTATTTCCTTTGCTTGAGCCATCTGCTGCCGCTACGCTCACTTAATTCTACTCTTTAAGGTGTGTAGCATAAAACGAAAATGGCAGCAGGTGACTTGCGCTATCGTAAGTAAAAATTTTTCCTTTGACTGATGCCAGGACAATCCGGAATGGTTTATCCTGCTTGTGCTCATATTCAGAAAATACTTGCCGGCAAATACCACATGGTGTAACCGGGTTTTCCTGCACATAATCACTGCCAGAGGCGGTAATCACAATGCATTCTATTTCTGCATCAGGATGGGAGGCTTTGGCAGCAAACAGTGCTGTTCGCTCGGCACATATCCCGGCAGGAAAAGAAGAATTCTCCTGGTTGTTTCCCGTAAACACTTCGCCATTAGCCAACTTAACTGCAGCCCCCACCCTGAAACCAGAGTAGGGCGAATAAGCCTTTTCCCGTGCATCCTCAGCCAGGCTCAGCAACTTCTGGTCTTCTATTCCCAGTTCATTTCTCGATTCTAATTCCTGGTAGGATATTTCGATCTTCTTCTTCATTTTAAGCTCTTTTACGGCACTAATTTAGTTAAAAATTGCGGGAATGC
This sequence comes from Bacteroidota bacterium, assembly GCA_021767705.1. Lineage (GTDB taxonomy): Bacteria > Bacteroidota > Bacteroidia > Bacteroidales > JAIPAH01 > JAIPAH01. The sequence continues at coordinate 6,911 of JAASSU010000108.1, forward strand.
ATTTATCCACAACATTATGAACTGCCACTTGCGATGGTTTCGGAACAAAGACAACCTAACGGCGATAAGCCACATTGCACTTATTCTTCAAACGTACCATCCAGGATACTGCGGTAAATCTGTTGATTTTTCAGCACTTCCACTGCCTTTTCGAGCTGCTTGTCGTTTTTCAGGGAAGCTTCGATGGTTCCTTTTTGGTAATAATAGCGGCTCACAATTTCAGTGCGTAAAAGCTCCCTGATATCCTCCTGGAAGGTGATCAGGTCGTTGCTCTTATGATCCAGCAGGTCTTTCTCAAGGTCTTCGAAGTGCGATTCAATAAACTGCCAGTATTTTTCGGATTTTGCCTTCTTTTTGAGATTTTCGAGTGCCTTCTCTGTCTCGGTGGTATATTCAAACTCCTTTCCGTCAAGAAAACTCAGAAACTCATCATAGATGTCATCGGTGATTTCGAACTTATCAGGCGAGAGGATAGAATCATGCTCTTGCCTGAACTTGGTTGCAAAATCAAAAATGTGGCTTTTGGCATACAAGGTCATCGCAATCCTGCTGGTCTCTTCGGGTTTAACCTCGATATCCGGACGAATCCCTTTTCCATCATACACCGTACGTCCGTTTAAGGTTTGGTAGGTCTGAATTAGCGAATCAGGGACTTTTTCATAATCGCCGTTATCATCCTTTCCTTCCGAATAATCTATCTCCTGGATACACCTTCCGCTGGGGATGTAGTATTTTGCCACCGTAATTTTCGCCTGCGTGTTGTAGCTAAGCGGGAGAATGTTTTGAACCAGCCCTTTCCCAAAAGTACGCTGACCAATCAGCACACCACGGTCAAGGTCCTGCATGGCTCCTGAAACAATTTCCGAAGCACTTGCGCTGCGCCCGTTAATAAGCACTACAACCGGAATATCCACGTCAACAGGTTTTCTGGAGGTTTTGTAGGTGTTGTTTTTGTCGGGGAGTTTGCCCTTTGTTTTCACAATGGTTTGTCCCTTATCCACAAAAATATTCATGATATTCACCGCCTCATGCAGCAAGCCACCTCCATTGTTGCGAAGGTCGAGAACTAACCCTGATGGATCGTTCGGCTGTAATTCCCTGAATGCTTTTGCTACCGAGCCACCGGCGTTATCCGTAAAGTTGGTCAGTTTGATGTAAGCAATATCATCAGTCACCATCCCATAGTAAGGGACATTATCAATTTTTATTTCCTCTCTTACAATCGTCTTCGTAAGCTCCTTGTCAATATTTGGGCGCAAGACGGTTATCTCGAAAGAGCTTCCCGGTTGTCCCTTCATCAACTCGCTAATCTGCGAGGCGGTCTTTCCTTTGGCCGGGTTTCCATCTATAGACATAATCTTATCCCCGGCCATTAGCCCGGCCTTGTCAGCAGGAAACCCTTCGTAGGGCTCGCTGATAATAACGTATTCGCCACGCTGCTGAATCAAGGCACCTATGCCCCCATACTGGCCCGTTGTCATAAACTTATAATCTTCTATCTCCGACTCGGAAATATAAACCGTATACGGATCGAGCGATTCAAGCATTGCATCTATGGCTTTTTCATTGAGCTTTCCCGGGTTGATCGGGTCCACGTAATTAAGCCGCAGTTGCTTGAATAGAGTGGCGTAAATGTCGAGGTTTTTTGATATTTCAAATTCCTTGCTCTGTCCGTTAGCATTTATTGAAACAATAAATGCCAGAAAAATTACTGATAGATAGTTAATTGTCTTTTTCATCTGATAAAATTATCTGTGTCTTTGCAGTGTACCTTGTTTGCGATTACGACCCAAACTAAAAGAAGATGCGGCTCATCCTTCTTCATACATCAATGCTCCTAAAAGTCAGGGAACCGGGTCGTAACCGCTCCCACCCCATGGATGACATGATGCAAACCTTTTTACCGTGAGTTTCCCCCCTTTAAACGGACCATGCTTTTTGATGGCCTCTGCCCCATAGTTTGAGCAGGTGGGCGTGTAGCGGCATGACCCCGGAGTATATGGCGATATCCCGTATTGATAAAAACGGATTATCGCAATAAAAACCTTACCCAGTATTTTTTTTACCGCTTTCATAAACCTTTAGTAAACGCTGTAAAAGTATAATTATTTTTTTCTCCGCATCATCGTATGATGGTATCTCTTTCCCCACGTAGACAATTGCGATGGCCATTTGTTTTTGATCAGCAGCCAGTTTACCATAAATATCTCCTTTGTTCTTTCGGTAAGCCTCGCGGATGAAGCGTTTGATTTTAATACGCCTGACCGCTTTCCTGAACTTTTTCTTGGGCACACTCACCAGCATCTGCGCAGGATATTTTGTAGGAAGCGACGCAAGCTGCCATCGCAAAAGATAAGGGTATTCAAACAATTTCCCTCCTTCAGCAAACAAAGCTTCTATCTCCTTGCGGCTTTTCAGTCGCTCATATTTGCATAGCGTGTTGCGGCTAAATTCCGCTGCAATGAGATGATTTGAAGACATCAGAATTAAATATCAGTATCTTATCAATAAGCCCTTTTGGTGGGTATTCGATCCCATCTGAACACCCTTGCCGAACCCGTTCAGCCCTGAACAAATATTCGAAGAAGTGCTGCTTACTTCTTATTCGCCTTGTTCAGGTATTGGTCGATCGCCATGGTCATTGAAGGAGCCGTTTTTGTGGGCGCCTCAATGTCAAGCCTGAGCTTTTTGGCCTTGATCGCCTTTTTGGTTGCAGGCCCGAAACCTCCAATCAACGTATCGTTTTGCTCAAAATCCGGGAAATTCTCGAAAAGCGATTTTATACCACTTGGACTGAAAAAGATGATAAGGTCGTACTTATCTATTTTCAGCTTGGTTAAGTCACTGGAAAGGGTTTTATACATCACCGCAGTGGTGTATTTAATCTTCTCCTTGTCCAGCATTGCCATAATGGGTTTTTTACTTCCATCAGAGGTGGGGATAATAAACTTCTCGTCTGAATGCTTTTTTATGATCTCCACCAGCTCAGGGATGCTCTGATTTCCGTAGAAAATTTTCCGCTTCCGATACTGCACATACTTCTGCAGATAGTAAGCAGTAGATTCGGAGGTGCAGAAATACTTCATCGTATCAGGCACCTCAAAACGCATGCTTTCGCACATTCTGAAAAAATGGTCTACAGCATTACGGCTGGTAAGTATCACAGCAGTGTGATCCTGAATGCGAACTTTAGACTGACGAAACTCCTTAGAACTAACCCCCTCTACCTTGATAAACTTCTGAAAATCCAGATTAAGCTTATGATCC
>JAASSU010000109.1 GCA_021767705.1 Bacteroidota bacterium
AAAATGGAAAAAAATGAAAAAGAGGAATCAATTTGAAAACCTCATTTGATTTAATAACCTCAGTAGCAAAAAATGATCCCTGTCGGTTCCGAACCTCATTACCTCATTTTATTGAGATCTCCATTCATATCCTTCATATCAGTGATTGTTTAATGAGGTAATAAGGTATTGATAATCATGGCGTTTGATGTGCTGCTGAGGTTGTTAAGAGGAATGAGGTCTTGACGGCAAACAAAACTGGAAAAGCCTCTCATTAGATGGGCATTAATTTTACCCGAAAACTTTACCCCGTGAAACCTCTTCCTGATTCACCGGGGAGAAAGCCGAAACCCGGAATCCGAAATACGAAACCCGAAATTCAATCATTCAATCTACCTACCTACTATCTACTACTTACTATTCTTCCCCTACGATCTGAGCTAGCGTGGCCAACTGCCAACTGCTTTTTGCCAACTATACCAACCTCACTGCTTCACCCACTTACCTGAGTCAAGAATTTCTCCGTCCTTGGTGATGCGGTAGTAGTAGAAGCCGCGGCGGAGGGCGGTGGTATTGATAGTTTTTGGGTTGTGCGCTTGAAGGACTTCCTGCCCGGTGTTGTTGTAGAGCGTGAAGGTAAACGCCCGGATATCGGTATCAAGGTAGATGATGTGGCTGCCGGGATTGGGGTAGAGCTTGACCGTGCGGCGGGACGCTTCAACATCGTTAATATCCACGGTGAGGTCTTGCAGCTCCATCAGCCAAAAGCATTGATCGCCGTTTTCATTTTCGCACTGCACATCATGGTTGGGGTATGGCCCCCCGGTGGTAGCTGCCAGAATGTAGGTGTCATCATCTTTCTGAATAACGCCGTTCATTAGGTGTTCATCGCCCTGCCCGCCAATGCAGCGCTCCCACAACAGGTTGCCTACGCTGTCTATTTTAAAGGCCCAGATGGTGGAGTTGCCTGAAAAAGCCGGGTTATCTGAAATATCTCCATTAGGCCCATATTCTGTAGAAGAATAGGTTTCCCCAAAAATCATAAACCCATTGTCAGCGGTTTGAAATACATTTCTGGCATTTTCTCCTGAATAGCCTCCATAGCACTTGTGCCAGAGAATATTCCCTTGCAGGTCGGTGCGAATCAGCCAAATATCATATTCATCCGTACCAGGGCTATGATAACCACAGCCCTCACAATCACCATCAGTAGAGCCCCCTGTAGCTGAAAGCAGGTAACCATCGTCCAGCTCCAAGAAACCTTTAAAACTATCATTATTACTGCCACCATAACATTGCTGCCATTCCATTTCACCTTGCGGTGAAAGCTTGGCTATAATTGCTTCAGCATGGTAATCATAGGGAACACAATCAATATTTCCCTCTCCTTCAGGTTCAGTGCCCCCTCCTATTAATGCCCCGCCATCAGAAGTCTGCAATACTGTAAATCCAAAATCATGAAACTCAGCCCCCAAAGTAAAGTCCCAATCAATGTCTCCCTCACTATTGTATTTTACAAACCATGCATCCCATGCTCCGTAATACTTTGAAACATCCCCGTCGTTTGAAGCCGTGCGGTTCGCCGTATAGACCCCCCCGTTATCGGCTGCCCCCGAACTATACAGCTGATCGGTATAAGAACCACCGGCTACCTTATCCCATAAAATGTTCCCTGCCGTGTCAATTTTATATACCCAATTTGACATGCTGGGAAAGTAAGGGTTTTCGCTAACGTCACCGTCCTCAGAAGTTGTACTCGCTGTAATAATCAAATCTTCACCTGAAGAATAAATTCCGTTAGGATATTCACTCTGTGACCCGCCAAAAGTTTTCTGCCAGATTTGATTGCCTAAAGTATCTGTTTTAGCAACCATGACATCACCAGCATCATTGGATTCAGTAAATCCAACAATGTAATAGGCTCCCTGATGAAAAGCTAACCCTGATGCGGTTTCATGGCTATCAGAGCCATAACAATTTTGCCAGTTTATAACTAAGTTTTGGGCACTTAATTGAAAAATAGAAAAGATGAATATAATGATAAAGGCAAGTAGTTTATTCATAATAAGTTGTATTTAAAGAAATAAAAATAAAAAATCTTTGTAAAAACACCAACCCCTCACAATTTTTGTGAAGGGTTGGTATGAATTTAACTCACTTAATAACTTTTACTTTGTTTATTTGGTAATAATTAATTTACCGGCCTGTACTACGCCCTCTGTTTTGAAGGTATAGAAATAAGCACCCGCTTTCATATGACGGGTATCTACCAGTTTCTGACCCTGCTTCCCTTGCAAGCGCAGCGTTTTAACTGTTTTTCCTTCGGTGTTTAGTTCATTCATTTAACCAATATTTTCTCCGTAGTACGCACCAACCCATTTCTATCAAGGACAGTTACCAAATACACCCCCTTCGATAGCATTGAGGTATTAAATTCTATTTTACCAGAATTGTTGCTCTTCTTTCTCAACACCTCATTGCCCAGCATATCCCTGATAATAATGGTGTGGATATCTCCCGGTGTATCCGATTCAATATGTATAAATGCATTGGCCGGATTGGGTGAAATGCGGATGTCTGAATGATATTCGGGTTTATCGACCGAAACCACCAGCGAACAGCTATCCTGGCGGCAGAAACGATGAAGTGATGGGATCTCATTTTGGCGGTCTCGACCAGTCTTAACAGGAATGAAAGACATCTCAAACAGGCCAAACTCTGAGCCTATTCCTTCATAATAACTATACACTGCTGAGAAATATAAAGTTGAATATCCAAACCGTGTAGTCGAATTGATATTCTGAATTATGTTATTATAAATAGGGTCAAAAATGCAAGAAGTCATTGTATCACCAATAGTCAGACTAAAATCATAGAGCAAAACTTCCTCTCCCGGAGCACAATTATTCCCATTCTCTTCAAGTTGTATCGCGTAAACTTTTCGATTCTCGATGTCATCTCTAAGAAACCCAAAAAGTTGATAATCATTTTCAGCCTCATACGGAGGGCCATTTTGCGTCACTAGCAAATCACGGTAATACACTTTGTAATAATCGGTACCATTTACAGTCGTATCACCATTAATAAAATACTCCCATAAATCATGAATGGACAAATTATTCTCATCACTTGTATTAACAATCCACCGGTTATGGTCCTGCGCCATGGGCTCATAGTCCTGGCTGCAAACAAGGTGAGGAAGATACACCAGTAAAAAGGATAAAAGAAAGATGCGCACTGTTTTCATAAGAGAGTTGTTTTAGTTAATGATTAATCAAGGGTTCATTCAGGGCCCTTCTGTTGTAAAGTTATGTTTTTTTAGTCTGTGAAAGCTTAAAAAGCAAATTTTTTTTACGAAAGTTGTATAGATGTTAAGAAATCATTAATTTAGCCGTCACATTTCTGCTTGGAAACAAATGATGTTTCTGAAAGGTGTTTCGGATGGTGGACCGAGGCACCTTTTCTCATTTCTTGAAAATGTAATTTTCCTTTTTGCGAAAGAGGTGAAAACCAGCCGACAACTATTTTCGAATTCTAAAAAAAGACTTCATAAAATTTTCAGATGTAAAAAATTATTGTAATTTTGCGCGCTCATAATCATTTGAATAAATATAAAGAAAAGCTATGGCTAATCACAAATCGACTTTAAAGAGAATCAGGTCAAGCCAGACAAGTAATTTGCGCAACAAGTATTACTCAAAAACTACGCGCAATGCTATTCGTGGTTTCATGAATATTGAAGATAAGGCTGAGGCGCAAGAGCGCATGCCAAAGATTGCATCTATGGTTGATAAGCTGGCCAAAAGAAATATTATTCATAAGAATAAGGCCGGAAACCTGAAGTCTCGCATGGCACGTCATATACAAGCACTGGCGTAAGTCTGGGTGAAGATTTTAGAGAAAGGTTGTCTTTGAAGAGCTTGCTCTTTGAAGACAACCTTTTTTGTTACAGGCTGTTATAAATGGTGTTGCAAATGAAGCGTGCAGCATTTCCATCCCCAAAATACTCCGGATAGTAGTCGGGTTTGTTTTCGGCAAAATTTTCGAATGCTTTCAATATTTTCATTTGATGTGCTCCGCAGAGGGCCGCATTTCCGGTTTTTACGATTTCTACCCACTCGGTTTCCTCGCGGGCAATGATCGCCGGCTTTTGCAGGAAGTAAGCTTCCTTTTGCACGCCACCCGAATCGGTGACAATCATCTCCGCATTTTTCTCCAGAAGAATCATATCCAGGAAAGAAACCGGGTCGGCCAGCACAATGTATGGGTTTTTCTCCAGTTTCTCCAGTATTTCACTGTTATGTTTCTCATTCAGGCGGCTCCTGGTGCGTGGGTGCAACGGAAGGATTATTTTCATGCCGGTTTGTGCGATATCGTTAAAGGCGTTCATGATGGAGCGCAGGTGCTGACATTTGTCGGTGTTCGACGGGCGATGGATGGTGGCCAGGATGTATGGCTTGCCCTCCGGATTCAGCTTTTGCAGCACTTCCGAGCGCTTTTCGGCCAGTTCAGCAAAGTAAAGCGTGTTATCAAGCATGATGTCTCCGCTGTGATAAATGCCCGGGTGGTCGGCACTATGGTTGCCACCGAAATGTTCGCGGAACCCTTCGGCCCTGAGGTTTTTAATGCCTGTATCGGTGGGCGAGAACAGGAGGGTGGACACATGATCGGTAAGCACCCTGTTGATTTCTTCGGGCATGTTTTTGTTGAAAGAGCGCAGGCCGGCTTCGATATGCACCACCGGAATATGAAGCTTGGAGGCTGCAAGGGCTCCTGCCAGCGTGGTGTTGGTGTCGCCGTAAACAATTACGGCGTCGGGCTTCTTAAGCACCAGCACCTTTTCTATGGCCTCCATCATGCGGCCGGTTTGCTGGCTGTGGGTCAGCGAGCCTATTCCCAAATGATACTGTGGCGCAGGGATGCCCAGGTCATTAAAAAAGACATCCGACATGTTGTTGTCGTAGTGCTGCCCGGTGTGAATAATTATCTCTTCGATGGTGTTTCTGAACCCTTCCCTGATAGCCCGGCTTATTGCCGCCGCTTTGATGAATTGTGGCCTTGCCCCCACAATGGTAATCACCTTCATATTGCTGTTGTTTGGGCCAAAGATACAACACATTTTACGCCAAGTAAAAGCTCTTGAAGCCCTTCGACTTATTTACAGTGACAGTGAGTTGTTTATCACCGGATTTTTTTATACTTTTATGAGATAAACTAAATCCATTACAGAACCAAAACCCTGTGTCAGCATGGAAGAATATCAGCAAAATCAATCTATTAAGTACTGGTCGGAGGAAGACCGTCCGCGTGAAAAGCTTTTGAGCAAAGGAAAATTTTCACTCACCAACGCCGAATTAATTGCCATACTCATAGGCAGTGGCACCGCTTCGCTTTCTGCGGTCGATCTGTCGAGGCAAATTCTCAATTCGGTGGAAAACAACCTGATAGAGTTGTCTAAACTTTCCGTCAAGGACTTGCAAAGGTTTAAAGGCATCGGTGAGGCCAAAGCCATTAGTATTGTGGCCGCGCTGGAGCTTGGGAAGCGCCGGCGCAGCGAGGAGGGTATCCAGCGAAAGCAAATCACAAACAGTCATGAGGTTTTCGAATACCTTCAGTTTACTTTGTCAGACACTCCTTATGAGGCTTTTTGGATTGTGCTCCTCAACCGGGCCAATCATATTATGCGGACTATCAAAATCAGCGATGGCGGGATGACCGGAACGGTGGCCGACCCTAAAAGGATTTACAAGATGGCCCTGGAAAACAACGCTTCGTCGATGATCTTATGTCACAATCATCCCTCAGGTAATGTCAGGCCCAGCGATGCAGATGTAAAGCTTACCCAGAAGCTGAAGAAAGCCGGTGAAATGCTCGATATTTTTGTTACCGACCACCTCATCATTGGCGATAACAAATATTTTAGCTTTCGCGATGAAGGGATGCTGTAGGTTTATTCGTAGCGTAAAGATTCCACCGGATCGAGGCGTGCAGCCTTGGTGGCCGGGATGATGCCCGAAAGCAAGGCAACAATGAGGCAAAGTGTTATTCCTCCGATGATCCAGAGCCATGGGACGATAAACCCTACTGACAAAACCATCGACAAGAGGTTGCCGATAAGAATTCCGAAGATAATCCCGACAATTCCGCCGAGCTGAGCAATAACAATCGATTCCACAAGAAACTGGTTGCGTATGGTTATTGATTTTGCCCCGATGGCTTTGCGCACCCCGATCTCCCGCGTGCGTTCTGCCACCGAAACCAGCATGATGTTCATCAGCCCGATGGCGGCTCCCAACAGGGTGATAACTCCTATAATGACAGCGGCAAGCCTCAGGTTTCTGATGTTGGCGAAAAGTTCTTCGGCCAGGCTGCTGCTTTTTTTGATGCGGAAATTGTTTTCGTCTTGTGGGTTGAGTTCGCGTATGACCCTGAATGTGCCTTCCATCTCACTTTCCGCAATGTCAAGCTTTTCAGGGTTATCAGTCATAACATTCACCCGGTAGTTGTAGCTTCTTCCGCCGCTCTGGTTCCTGAGGGTGGTAACAGGCAGCACACACATTTTTCCTGAACTGAAACCGAAGGAGTTGCCTTTTGATTTCAACACCCCTATTACGCGGTATTTTCCACTTCCTATGCTGATAGCTTCGCCCAAAGGGTCTTTGTTTTTTGGAAACAGCAAGTCGGCCAGATCTTTCCCTATCACCGTAACATTGGCGCCATAACTGATGTCGCTCTTTGAGATGTTGCGGCCGATATCAAGTTCATTGCCTGAGGTTGCCAGGTAATTCTCATCGGCGCCATACACCGAGATGTTCGGGTTGGTTTTTTCAGATTTGTATTTGACTGTGGCCATACCGGTAGCCTGTGCAAAAACCGACACCTTGGCCGGGAAGCTAAAGCGGTTCTTAAAAGCCATCGCATCATCGAAGTTGATGCTCTTGTAAGCTTTTGCACTTTGCCCTTCAATCCTTACAGATCGGCCCTCCAGGGTGAGGGTGTTGGAGCCCATACGCGAGAAATTCTGGTTGAGAAAATACCTGATGGCATCAATGGAGGTGAGGATGCCCACCAAAGCCATAATCCCGAAAGCAATAATCAGAATCGTTAATATAGCCCTCAGGCGATGATTTTTTATCGAGCTGAAGGCTATAACTATATTTTCTTTAACCAGTGCGTTTTTCATGTTTTACCGTTTAACTCCGTAGGCCAGATCGCCGGCATCTCCCAGTCCGGGGATGATATAGGCTTTCTTGTTGAGCGTCGGATCGATAGCTCCTACCCACAAAGTTACGTTTTTTTCGCCGATACCTTCCACTAAAGTATCAATTCCTTTTTGACTTGAGATGATGGTGACAATATGGACATGCCCGGGAGAACCTACCTTGAGCAACTCTTTGTATGTTAGCAGCATAGAGGATGCTGTGGCCAACATCGGATCGGAGATGATCAGGGTGCGGTTGTCCAGCTCCGGACTGGAGGCATACTCCATGTATATCTCAAAATCCCCGGATTCGTTATACTTGCGATAGGCCGAAATAAAGGCATTGTCGGCATTATCGAAATAGTTCAGCAGCCCCTGGTGAAGGGGGAGGCCGGCTCTAAGAATCGTGCTCAGCACAGGCTGATGGGTAGGCAGCGACATCTGTTTTTCGCCGAGGGGAGTCTGCACCGTCACCGGTTGGTAGCTCATGGTTTTGCTTATCTCGTAGGCAAAAACCTCACCGATACGCTCCAGGTTCCTGCGAAAGCGCAAACGGTCAGCCTGAATACCTTTATCCCTTATTTCAGAAATAAATTGATTGAATACCGAGTTTTGTTCTTCCAGATTTCTTATCGTCATTTTTATTTGTCTGATTTATAGGTTCCTTAGTTTTTTTATAGCTTGCACAGGGCCGTTTATCCAAAACGGCAGTGTGTTTTTATTATAGTGATAGTAGATTCCTTGCTTTGCCCCGAAACTCTGATAAAAGCGGGCCAGGTTCTCATCGTTACTGCCTTCAAAATCGAGGGTGCTGTTGCTTGAAGCATGATGCAGGATAAAGCGATCGATAATATAGGGCATGGCCCCTGCTTCCCTGGCATGGCTGGTGGTTCCAGAGAAAATGAAGATCCAACGGTTTTTACTCCTGAAAAAGATGGCTCCTGCCAGCAGGGTGTTGCTTTCGTCGAATGCACCCCACACCTTTGCCCTGCCGCGGTATATCATCACATATACCAGTTGCTTGAGTTTCCGGTAGGCTTCGTCATCAAGCTGCCGGATGTCTTTGCCGCGGTTCTCCCTGAAAATGCGAATGACTTCTTCAGGACGAATATTCTGCATCAACTGAACTTTGGCTTTTTCTGCTTTACGGATATTTCTGCGAAGATTCTTGGAGTAGTTTTGCCTGATTTCGTCATGCGAAGCAATCAAGTCCAGCTCATAATTCTTCATCGGGATGAAGAATTTTTGCAGCTTTTCAGAAGGCTGGTTAAAGGTGTTTAGGTTTATCTCAATGAGCTTAAACTCATCAGGCAGCTTCGAGATAAATTCATCCACCTTTTCGCTGTTTAATTTTCCTATCGAATAAATGCCCAACTGCTGTGTGAAAAAGGGCTGAAAAAGGTAGGAAATCCCGGCCTTTTTGCGCAGAGTGACCGGCATAACACGCTTGTAATCGTCCTCCACCAGTCCGTCCCATTCGCCGGCCACAACATCCAAATACCACGAATAGCCGTACACCAGGCTGTTAAAAGATTTCCTCACACACTTATCCCATTTATCCGTGTCTATTTCCCCGTGTTTCAGATATCTTATCATTCGTCGCTGTCCTCCTTTTCCTGTCCGAGTGCTATTTCAACCAGTTCTTCATACACTTTTCGCCAGTCGCCGTAAATGCTGTCGGGGTTCAGCGAGTGGTTGTGCCACAGGCTGATAAAGGTGCCGTCTACCGCCTTCACCTCCTCGATTAATGGCTTGATGACCTCTTTGGCATCGTGTGGTTTAATTTTCTGATAATCGATCAACGTTCCGTCCATAATTGTAAAAGGATGAACTTTCAGTTTTGTTTCAGTGTCGAGATCCAAATCAAAGAAATAAAACGGGTCGCAGGTGCCGGCTCTGAATCCCGGCTCGGCAGCGAAGCCCATGGTGTAGTCATTGGTGATTTCCATGGCCTGGAGGTTGCGGTAAGTGGAGGGCAGATCGAGGCGCAGGTAGTGCTGGCGGCTATCTTTAACCTCTCGTTTTAAAACCGTGGACAGCTTTGAAACTTCTTTTTTGAGCTGCTCAAAATCATCCTGGGCCACATAAGATGGATGAATGCCAACTTTTGCGTAATCAGACAGGTGCTTGATTAGATGCTGATAACGCTTGTTGTTGACAGAAATATTTTTGTCGTATTTCGAGTAACTTCCGAACAGGATAAAATAAATGGCATCAAGATTAAACCGCTTATGAAGGTTTATCTGATAGCTGAAGGTGTCGTAAGGGTCGCTCGAAATTCCCGTGATGGCTTTCGTTCTCAGCACTAAGTCATTCCACCTGCGGTAATAGAGATCTGTCAGGTATCCGCCGGCTGTTCGCACCAATCCTTTCGAGCGGTACGAGAAGGCAATGTCGATGTCGTAAGTGGGAATAAACCTGAATTTTCGTTTCCTGAATTTTAATCCCTTAAACCGCTTTTGCAGGATTTTTTTAATGTGGGAAGCCCAGATGTTGACCACGGGTTTTTTGAGGAAACGGTTCTTCCAGGCAATACTTTCGTGGGCATGAAACCTCCCATGTTCATCCTTCTTATGAGGAAGGTACTCTTCATATCGCGAAAGCATATAAAAAGAAGCCGCAAAGGGGTCGAAAGGAAGAAAAGACTTTTCATCTTTAACAGGAAAGAGTGCTTTGCTGCCTTCAAACTCAATGGTATTGATTTCACTGTTGTCAATATCATGTTCAAAGAGCAGGTTGTGGCTGCAAAAAAAAACCTCTTTGCTGAATGATTTTGGAGAGTAGTTTAGTTTGGGGCCCTGGTATTTGAGAAACTCATCCTTGTTGGTGGTGTGGTTAAAATCAATTCCCAGGATATCACGAAAAAGAGTTTTTAACGTGTATTGAAGCCTGTTGCTATCTTTCTGGGAATATATTAACAGCATAACCTTATTTTCAATGCAATATTAATGAAATCTTAGCTAATAATGCATTTACAGCTTAATTTTTAAA
>JAASSU010000001.1 GCA_021767705.1 Bacteroidota bacterium
GGATGCTTTCAGGGTTATTCTGGGCGACTATGTGACCACCGAAGACGGAACCGGCATCGTACACATCGCGCCTACTTTTGGTGCCGATGACGCCCGTGTTGGTCAGCAGTCCGGGATTGCACCGCTGCACCTTATCGACCAGAATGGTGAGAAGCGCCCGATGGTGGACCTTCAAGGCCGCTTTTTCAGAATAGAAGATCTGGATGAAGATTTTGTTAAGCAATATGTCAACGAAGGCCTCTACGGTGAATACGCCGGGCGCTATGTGAAAAACGACTACAAAGAGGAAACATCCAAGGATGATCCGGTGCTGGATATCGACCTGGCGGTGATGTTCAAGAAAAACAACCAGGCTTTTAAGGTGGAGAAATACACCCACAACTATCCGCACTGCTGGCGTACCGACAAGCCGGTGCTTTACTATCCGCTCGATTCGTGGTTTGTGAAAACCACCGATTACAAAAAGCGGATGCTGGAGCTGAACGATACCATTAACTGGAAGCCGGCCTCTACCGGACAGGGGCGTTTTGCCAACTGGCTCGAAAACCTGGTCGACTGGAACCTTTCACGTTCACGCTACTGGGGAATCCCGCTTCCCGTGTGGACTTCAGAAGACAAGAAGGTGCAGGTTTGTGTGGGTTCGGTGAAGCAATTGAAGGAAGAAATAGACAAGTCTGTAGCTGCCGGAGTGATGAAAGAAAACCCGATAGCTGACTTTGACCCCGACGATATGAGCAAGGAAAACTACGAAAAGGTAGATCTCCATCGCCCATACGTGGATGAAATCGTACTGGTTTCAGATTCCGGAGAGAAGCTTTATCGTGAAAAGGATTTGATTGACGTTTGGTTCGACTCGGGCTCGATGCCTTATGCTCAGCTGCACTATCCGTTTGAGAACAAGGAGCTTTTTGAAGAAAACTTCCCGGCTGATTTTATTGCGGAAGGCGTGGATCAAACCCGTGGGTGGTTCTTTACGCTTCACGCGATAGCTACCATGGTCTTCGACAGTGTAGCCTACAAAAACGTGGTTTCGAACGGGCTGGTGCTCGATAAGGACGGCAACAAAATGTCGAAGCGACTGGGCAACGGTGTGGATCCGTTTACCAACATGGAAAAATATGGTCCGGATGCCACACGCTGGTACATGGTAACCAATGCACAGCCATGGGATAACCTGAAGTTTAGTCGCGAGGGTGTGGATGAATTGCGGAGAAAGTTTTTCGGCACGCTTTACAACACCTACAGCTTCTTTGCGCTTTACGCGAATATCGATGGATTCAACTATTCCGAAAAGGATATTCCTTTTAAAGAGCGGCCGGAAATCGATCGCTGGATTCTATCAGAGTTGAATACCTTGGTCAGAAATGTGCGTGAAAACATGGACGATTATGAGCCTACACGTGCAGGTCGCTTCATCCAGCAGTTTGTTGACGACTACCTCAGCAACTGGTACGTGCGCCTGTCAAGAAGGCGTTTCTGGAAAGGGGATTACACTAACGATAAAATTTCGGCCTACCAAACGCTTTATCGTTGTTTAAAGACTGTTGCAGTGCTGATGTCGCCCATCGCGCCATTTTACAGCGACAGGCTCTTTAAAGACCTGAATGATGTTTCAGGGCAGTCGGATGTGACATCGGTGCACCTCGCCAAATTCCCTGAATACAAGGAAGAGCAGGTAGACAAAGATTTAGAGGAACGCATGCAGCTCGCACAGCAGATCAGCTCGCAGGTGCTCTCGCTGAGGAAAAAGACAAACATCCGTGTGCGTCAGCCACTGAATAAAATCATGCTTCCGCTGATTGATGACCGTTTTAAAGAACAGGTGGGGAAAGTCAAGAGCCTGGTGCTTTCTGAGGTAAACATCAAAGACATAGAATTCCTGTCGGAAACTTCAGGTGTTTTGGTCAAGAAAATCAAGCCAAACTTTAAAACGCTGGGCCCTAAATATGGCAAGCTGATGAAACATATCGCGAAAGCATTGGCGGGTATGGATCAGCAAGCAATCAGCAAACTGGAGCAGGAGGGAGCCTATGAGCTTGATATTGAAGGGCAAAATGTAAGCCTGACTGCCGAAGATGTAGAAATTATTACCGAGGATATTCCGGGATTAGTAGTGTCGACAGTGAACAATATTACGGTCGCATTGGATATATCTATCACTAAAGAATTAAGACAAGAAGGGATTGCCCGCGAAATCGTCAACAGGGTACAAAATATCCGGAAAGAAAAAGGGTTTGAAGTTACGGATAACATTCATGTAAAACTCACAAAAAATGATGAACTGTCAAGTGCTGTAGAATCTAATTTTTCTTATATTTGTTCAGAGACGTTGGCAAAGTCTTTTGTTCTTGTTGATTCGCTTGATGACGATGCCACGGAAATAGAAATTGAGGAAGGCATGAATGCTCAAATAGAGGTCGTAAAAGATTAATTTAAACGCAGAAACTATGGCTAAGAAAGAAAACAAGGAAAAGTCAAGGTATACCGATGAGGAATTACAGGAATTCAAGGATATTATTCTGAAGAAACTTGATAAGGCAAAAAGGGATTTGGAGATGCTCACTGAAGCCTATACCACAGGAAATGAGCACGACACAAACGACACCAGTCCGACTTTTAAAGTATTGGAAGAAGGGCACCAGGTGCTTTCAAAGGAAGAAAACAGTCGGTTGGCAGCGCGCCAGCAAAAGTTTATCAACAACCTTGAAAACGCCCTGGTTCGCATTGAAAACAAAACCTATGGTATTTGCCGCGTTACCGGAAAGCTTATCTCTAAGGAACGTTTAAGAAGTGTGCCGCACGCTACCTTAAGCATTGAGGCCAAAAAGAACCAGTATAAAGGGCAAAAGCCGAAACCCGATTACGAAAGCCAGCAAAAGAAGTAAGGTTTGAAGAAGGCACTGATACCAATCTTTTTAATTCTGATAATTGATCAGGTCGTTAAAATCTGGATAAAAACCACCATGACTATGGGGGAGGAATTCATGATTTTCGACGACTGGTTTCGTATCCATTTTACCGAAAACAAGGGAATGGCCTTTGGGCTCGAATTGGGTGGCGAATACGGAAAACTATTGCTTAGTTTTTTCCGCATCATCGCTATTTCACTCATTGGGTGGTATTTATATAAAAGCATCCGGAAGAATGAAAAGACCGGTCTTATCGTTAGTGTGTCTATGATATTTGCCGGGGCCACCGGCAATATGATCGACAGTGCATTTTACGGAATGATATTTTCAGCCAGCGGCTTTCACAAAGTGGCAGAATTTCTTCCCGAAGCAGGGGGTTACGCCTCTTTCCTGCACGGACATGTAGTTGATATGTTTTACTTCCCTATTCTGCGGGGGCAGTATCCTGAGTGGCTACCCTTTGTGGGAGGAGACCATTTCCTGTTTTTCAGACCGGTATTTAATGTTGCCGATAGTGCCATCACAGTGGGAGTGTTCATTTTAATGGTCTTTCAAAAGAAGTTTTTTCCGAAAGAAGAAGAAACAGAACAGGATCAGAAAGATGCTGTGGAGATAGGGGAGTAACCTGTCTGCATTATTTTTTCACTTGTTGTGAACAAAGAAACAAGGATTTGTTTATAGATACTGTTACTTATGATTTTTCTTTAATTAACTACAAATTATCAACGCTTTTTATAAATTTGCTGCAAATCTAAGTTAAGAAATATGGATAAGAAAAGCACGGGAAAAATAGCTCAGATCATCGGCGCGGTCGTCGATGTTGCTTTCGACTCAGAAAAAGACCTCCCCAATATTTACGATGCCCTCGAAGTAAAACATCCTGACGGACATAAGATTGTTCTCGAATGTCAGCAAGACATTGGCGAAAGTACTATGCGTACCATTGCCATGGATGGAACCGACGGATTGTATCGTGGTATGGAGGTTGAAAATACAGCTCAGCCGATTTCCATGCCTGTAGGCGATGAAATCAACGGAAGGCTTTTTAATATTACCGGATCAACCATTGACGGATTGCCGGATATTAACCCCAAGGAGCACCGGCCTATTCACAGCGAGCCGCCTAAATTCGACCAGCTCTCCACTTCAGAAGAGGTGCTTTATACCGGAATTAAAGTAATCGACCTGGTAGAGCCTTATTCTAAAGGTGGTAAAATTGGTTTGTTTGGGGGTGCAGGTGTAGGTAAAACCGTTCTTATCCAGGAGCTGATTAATAATATTGCACTGAAATACCAGGGGCAGTCGGTATTTGCCGGCGTGGGCGAGCGCACCCGCGAAGGGAATGACTTGCTCCGCGAAATGATTGAAGCCGGAATTATCAAGTACGGCGATAAGTTTATCGAATCGATGGAAAAAGGAGGCTGGGATTTGTCCAGTGTTGATGCTAAAGCACTTCAGGATTCCAAGCTTGCCATGACTTTCGGACAGATGAATGAGCCTCCCGGGGCCCGTGCCCGCGTGGCCCTTTCAGGACTGACGCTTGCTGAGTATTATCGTGATGGTGATGAAAAGTCAGGTGGTCGCGATATCCTTTTCTTTATCGACAATATTTTCCGTTTTACCCAGGCCGGATCTGAGGTTTCCGCACTTCTCGGAAGGATGCCTTCAGCGGTAGGTTATCAGCCAACGCTGGCCACCGAGATGGGATTGATGCAGGAGCGGATTACATCGACCACACGTGGTTCCATTACCTCTGTTCAGGCGGTATATGTGCCTGCCGATGACCTTACCGACCCGGCACCGGCCACTACATTTGCCCACCTCGATGCCACAACCGTATTGAGCCGTAAAATTTCGGAGCTCGGTATTTATCCGGCAGTAGACCCGCTTGATTCCACATCAAGGATTCTGACACCCGAAACCGTAGGAAAAGACCATTACGAAACAGCGCAGCGCGTGAAGGAGATCTTGCAGCGCAACAAAGAACTCCAGGATATTATCGCAATCCTGGGTATGGAAGAACTTTCAGAGGAAGACAAGCTGGTGGTGCACCGCGCCCGCCGTGTGCAGCGTTTCTTGTCGCAGCCTTTCTTTGTGGCCGAGCAGTTTACCGGGCTCGAAGGGAAGTTCGTCTCTATTGAAGATACGATTAAAGGATTTAAGATGATTATGGATGGTGAAGTAGATGAGTATCCTGAAGCAGCATTCCTGCTGGTAGGTACCATCGAAGAAGCTATCGAAAAAGGAAAGAAAATCCTTTCCGAAAACGAATAATTATGAACGTAGAAATAATCACACCCGACCAAACCATTTTTGAGGGCGAAGCTACACTGGTGCAGCTTCCCGGAGTAGATGGTTTGTTTGAAATACTGAACAACCACGCTCCCATGATTTCGGCCCTGGGCAAGGGAAAAGTCAAGGTAAAAAACACCGATGATTCACTCGACTTTTTTGAAATCAGCGGAGGCGTGTTAGAGGTGAAAAACAACAAAATTCTTGTTTTAGCTGAATAAAATGCAAGTTTTAATAAATTAAGAAAGGGCGGTGCTTTCCAAAGCACCGCCCTTTTGTCTTTACTTCTTTTTAGTCGACATATTTTTCTTTTTCCATGGAGTTATATGGGATGGACATGTGGCTCTGCACGATATACCATTTATCTTCAATTTTTTCCAGTACTCCGGTGAACCGGACACCCTCAAAGCGCTTTGCAACACCTTCTGTAGTAGTGTAGTTGTAATTCATAATCTGTGAAAACCATGCCGTGTTGCCATCGCAGTCGAGATTGATTTTTTGGTTTGTAGCCGAAAGGTAAGCTTCGTCAAACATCTCAAATTGTTTTAAAAAAGTGTTTTTGATTTGAGTCCACCCCTGAAGCTTCTCGTCCGAATTGGTACCGTAAATCACGATGTCTTCTTTCGGTGCCCAGATATCCTTAATCAAATCAATGTTTTTTGTTTCATTGGCGATGATGTGCTTTTCAAGAACAAGCTGAATGTTTGAGATTTCTTCACCTCTGTTGCATTGCTCCTGGCAGCCCGCTATAAAAGCCGCAGTGACGATAAAAAGAATGTAGATTTTTTTCATGATTTCCCGCTTTTTAAAGTTTGCATACAATATACTAAATCTTTTATCCTTAAACAAATTTCAGCAAATTAAATATCGGACTTTTCATGCCTGAGCCGCTCTTCCCTCCGCTTTCTGTTCATGGGGGAGGTGCATTCGTAAGAATAAACAGCCTTAAAAGGCCTTGCTCTGTTGTCACAGATAAAACTAAAGCTCTGGAAAGAGAAAACACCTTCTGAAGGAGAATAGAAATTTCCTGAAAAAGATTCAGTGATAGCCTTCCATGCTTACGGATATTCGTTTGGTAAGCAGAATTCCTTTCGCTCAGGAATCATTAACACCCACTCTTTTGATTGGTTATGATGCTTTAGGTAGTATCCATCGCGCTTAGCACGAATGACAAGCGTGCTGATTACCCTGATAGTTGGGTTGCTGATTTACAGTGGGTGCTCGCCACAGCTTTAAGCAAGGTCCGGTAAATAAATGCATTTTATTGAGCATCTGCATGAAGTAAGATTTCATAAATAATTTCTACTTTTGGACGAAACTTATTGCAATGCAACGTATTCTGTTATTCTTGATTTTGGTCATACTGCCTTTTGCAGGGAAGAGTGAACGCCAGAAGGTGCTGGTTTTCCATTCTTACCATCAGGGGCTGGAATGGACAGATAACGTAACCAGGGGGATAAAGAAAGCTTTTAAGCAGGAGCAGGACAGTGTGGAGCTGTTTTTTGAATATCTCGACAGAAAGAGAAACCTGAGTGATGCCTACTATCAGGAGTTGAAGCGCTTGTATGAGCTTAAGCTCGCCGGCGATGTTTTTGATGTTATTATTGTTAGCGATAATGATGCCCTGGAATTTGTTTTGGAACAGCGGCCTCTGTTTCACAACCAAACGCCGATTGTCTTTTGCGGAATAAATAACTTTGAAAAGAAGCTCATTGCCGGTCATGATAATATTACCGGGTTGATTGAAAAGCCTGATTTCAGTGCCACC
Source organism: Bacteroidota bacterium (assembly GCA_021767705.1). Taxonomy (GTDB): domain Bacteria; phylum Bacteroidota; class Bacteroidia; order Bacteroidales; family JAIPAH01; genus JAIPAH01. The sequence continues at coordinate 6,970 of JAASSU010000001.1, forward strand.
TTCAAGCTGATTGAGAAATATCATCCTGAAATCAATAAACTCCATATCATTAATGATAATAAAACAACCACGGCCATAGCCAACAGAGCATCTATAGATAAGGTAAAAGATCAATTTGAAGCGTTTACGTTTTATTTCTGGGATTACCTTTTAGAAAAGGAAATTACCGATAGTCTTAAAACACTGAAAAGCAATGAGGCTGTGCTTCTGCTCACCTTTAATAAGGATAGGAACGGGAAATTCATATCCTTCAGGGAGAACAGGGAGTTTATTCCTGACAGAATAGAAAACCCGGTATACACCACCTGGAGGTTTTTTATGGGTGGGAGTGTGATAGGTGGAAAAATGATCAGCGGTGAAGATCAGGGATTCAGGGCAGCCAACAGAGCTATAAAAATCATTAATGGAACCCCTGCCGACAGCATACCTGTTAACACAAACAGCCTCAGCGAATATACGTTCTCTTATCCCATGCTGCAAAAGTTTAATATTTCCACAGATAAGCTGCCCGATAAATCAATTATCCTTAATGAGCCTGAGAGCTTTTACACTATCAATAAAAGGGTGATAGATATCGGGGTGGTTTCTTTACTTGTATCCTTGGTGATAATCTTTGTGCTCTCAAATGCTATCGTTCGCCGGAAAAAGGCTGAGCGTTCGCTTATCCAAAAACAAAAACATCTTGAGAAAAGCTTCCGTTTTCAGAAACTGATAGCTGATGTGGTGGCTTTATTAAACTCAACCAACGATTTTACCCGGGTTACAGATAAAATACTTCAGGCAATTACTGAATATTTCCATATTGGAAAGGTATCGCTTTATAATTTTAATGAAAACGAGTCTATCGTAAAAGTTATTGGTTCGAACATCTCCTCACAGGGGCAAGGCATTACGGAGCTCAGGGAAGCAGATTACCATAAGCTGAACCGCATTGTGGGTTTGGTGAGGAAAGAGAATTATTTTATTTCACATGACTTATCGAACCTTACTCAAGAGGAGTATGATTTTTACCGGCACCGCGAAATTGGAGCAATAGCAATTTTTCCTATCCGTATAGGCAAAAAAATATTTGGTATGGCGGGCTTCGCACAACCTCATCACCATCACTGGAAACAAGAACAGATCGATGAGCTGGCCACTATTGTGCGAATGATTGCCAATGCCTGGGAGCGTAATATCCAGATGAACCGGCACCTTGAGGCTGAAAAGAAAAATCTGAAAGCCAGTCAGATGATAGAAAAATCATCGCGGCTTGCTTCCGTAGGTGTGATGGCTTCGGGCATTACTCATGAAATCAATCAGCCGCTGAATGCACTGCGCGTCACTGTGGATAGCATAAAGTACTGGGAGCGTCGCAATAGCGGAGAGCTGCCTGAAATGATAGGTAACAAGCTGCAAACCTTATCGCAAGGTATAGCGCGTATTGACGAGATAATAAAGCATATGCGTAACTTTTGGGTGGCTCCGTCTGAGAGCGATACCCTGGATGAGGTAGACCTGAATAAAGCCTTGATGAATGCCTGGTCGCTTATCGAGCGCCAGATAAAAGATCATGGCATTGAAGGTTCGGTAATACTTCCCGATAAGAACATCATGGTTAAGGCCAGTTTTATCCAGATAGAACAAATTATTATCAACCTGGTGGTCAACTCCATTCAGGCGCTTGATAAAAAAACCTCAGGACCAAAAAAAATCGAGATTGAGTCGGGAGAGGAAGATAAGTGTGCGCATTTGATTGTACGCGATAATGCCACAGGAATTCCCGGCGAAATGGGGGAGAAATTGTACGACCCTTTTTATTCCACCAAGAAGGGAGACCAGGGAACCGGACTGGGATTAGCTATCGTAAAAACGTTTGTAGACAAACTGCACGGAAAAATCGATTATCGAAACAATGAGGATGGTGGCGTTACCTTTACGATTTCCATTTGTAAAACAGATAAAAAGAAGCAACAGTGAAGATACTAATAGCCGATGATGATCAGTTAAGCCGGGATTCTATTGCCGGGTTCCTGCGTGAGCAGATGAATTATGAAGTGACTACCGCCAGCGATGGGGAGCAAGCAATGGAGGCTTTTCAGCATACCCCTTTTCCGGTAGTAGTGACAGACATGAAAATGCCCGGAATGAGTGGTATTGAGCTGATGAAAAAGGTTAAAGCACTGTCGGTAAATACCGAAGTGATTATCATGACCGGATTTGGTGATATGGAAACCTCCATAGAAGCACTGAGGGCAGGAGCTGCCGACTATTTGCTTAAGCCCGTAAATATTGAAGAGCTGGCGCTGACCATAGAAAGAATTGAAAAGTTTCATCAGCTCCGCTCCGAAAATCTACAGTTGAAAGATACGGTCCGCAGCAACGACGAAAAAGTTAAGGAAGACGACGCAAGGCTGTATTCTTTACAATCAACCTTACAGCAGGTAACACAATCGGGAGCGGTGGGCATTTTTTCTTCGGCCATGCAAAATGTCGTTGAATTATGTGAAAAGTATCACTTTGAAAGGGACGTGCCGGTACTCATTCAGGGGGAAACCGGAACAGGAAAAGAGATTGTGGCCCGCCTGTTACACCACGGGAAAGACGGGAAAGGCGAAAAGCCTTTTGTTCCGGTGAACTGTGCCGCAATAGCCCCTCATCTTTTCGAGAGTGAACTTTTCGGGTATGCCGAAGGGGCGTTTACCGGAGCCAGAAAGAATGGTGCTGCCGGAAAGCTGGAGCTTGCACAGGGTGGCACTTTGTTTATGGATGAGATTGGTGAAATGCCGAAGGAGTTTCAGCCCAAGCTGCTCAGGGCTCTGCAGGAGCGCGAGATCTACAGGGTGGGAGGAGAAAAAGCGATTAAGCTGGATGTGCGCTTTGTGTTTGCAACCAACCGCGACCTTCAGGAGATGGTTGAGAAGCAGGAGTTTCGTAACGATTTGTACTTCAGGCTCAACTTAGGTCAGATTGTGATTCCCCCTTTGCAGGAAAGAAAAGATGAGATAGTACCGCTTGCGCAGATGTTTCTTGAAAAATATGCCAAAAAGCGCAAAAAAGCATTCCGGTTTATCACAGAAAAGGCGCGCGAAATATTACTGTCCTATTCATGGCCCGGAAATGTCAGGGAATTGCAAAACACCATCGAGCGTGTTGTCCTGCTTTATAACGGAGAGTCGGTAAAAGAAGAGCATCTGCGCTATCTTACAGACGACTCTTCGCAGACTACACTGCCAGCAGGAAACCTCATTGAAAACGGCAAGGTGGAGCTGCCAGAGGAAGGATTGTCACTCGAAGATCTCGAAAAAGAGATCGTATCAAAAGCCCTCAAAAAGTTCGATGGTAATAAAACCCGCGTTGCCGAATACCTGGGGATTTCAAGAAGCGCATTAAGAAGCCGCTTACGTAAACTTTAGTTTTTCAGGAAAATCGACAGTTTGGATGCCATTCATCTCAAAGAAGCTTTGGGCTTACTTGATAATTACATTAAAAGTAAGGACAACACAAAAGAATGGGAAAAGCTAACTGTAGAACAACAGAATGGTATAAAAGAAGGTATCCGCCAAATACAAAACAATGAAGGGATACCCCATTCGGTTGTGATGGAAAAAAACAGAAACCGATACAATGACTGAAAGAATTATTTGGTCACCCAAAGCTGAAAAAGATTTGGAAAATATTCTTGATTACCTTTGTGAAAATTGGAGCCATTCGGTTTCTGGATAATTTATCCTATCTCATTAAAAAAATTGAAAATACTCCCGATCGTTATCCTGTTATTAATAAAGATTTAAATGTTAGAAAATGTGTTTTGACAAAGCAAAACACTCTGTTTTATCGTGTAATCAACAATAAGATTGAGATTTTAAGAGTCTATGATACACGGCAGGATCCGAAAAAATTAAAGTTTTCCTAACTCCTCCTTGCAAAACCAGCTTTTCAGAATTTTAAAGTGTTCCATTTGGCCCATCTGTGCCAAATGGAACGGCGTTAACTGAACAATTGATCCATTTGGATCAGTTATGGTGAATATCAGGATGTGTTTCATTTAGACTTTACCGAATGGTTAACCCTTTAATAATCAATACTTTTAAAGTAGAATGATTTCAAATAGCCGGGTTTTTAATGCTTTGGCATTGCGCTTGACATAGGGTAACACTATCAAACACGAAAACTAACAAACTATGAGCGCATTACTTGCATTTTTACCTATTCTGCTTACCATTGTATTAATGGCAGGCTTCAATTGGTCAGCTAAAAAAGCTTTGCCACTGGCATTAGTAGTTGCTATAATGGTAGCCTTGCTTCAGTGGAACATGACGATAGAACATGTTTTAGGTTATACCTTTTTTGGGTTCTTAAAAGCCTTGGATATACTGATTATCATTTTCGGAGCTATCCTAATCCTGAATACGCTCAAACTATCCGGAGCCATGACCACCATCAACAATGGTTTTAATGGCATCACAACCGACCGCCGTGTTCAGGCAATTATCATCGGGTTTATGTTTGGTGCTTTCATTGAAGGGGCTGCCGGTTTCGGAACGCCCGCTGCACTTGCCGGACCATTATTGGTTGGCTTGGGTTTCCCTCCGCTGGCTGCGGCCCTGGTGGCATTAATTTTTAATAGTGTTCCTGTTCCTTTTGGAGCTGTGGGAACACCCATTTTTGGAGCTATGAGTACGCTCGAATCAAACATCGCCTCAACGGGTGTGGCACCCGAAACGTTCAAAATGGCACTGACCGAATGGATTGCTATACCGAATGGGATTGCCGGGATTTTTATTCCGTTGCTTGGTCTTATGATTATGACCCGCATCTTCGGAAAAGAAAAGTCAATCAAGCCGGCCCTTGCCGCAGCTCCGTTTGCTATTTTCGCCGGACTGGCTTTTATGATCCCCTACGTTTTAATTGCCATCGTCTTCGGCCCTGAGCTGCCCTCACTTGTAGGTGCATTTATCGGTCTTGGAATAGTGGTCTTTGCTGCTAAACGTGGTTTCCTGGTGCCTAAAAAGAAATGGGATTTCCCTGAAGAGGCGGCATGGCCTAAAATATGGCGTTCAAATATTGATACTGGCAGCACAGGCCAGGCCAGGATGTCACTGCTCAAAGCATGGTCGCCCTATTTGCTTATCGCGATTATTCTTGTAGTAACAAGGATTCCGGCGTTTGGCCTGAAGCAACTGCTCGTAGATCAAAAGCTTATGCTCGATAATGTGGCCGGAATTGACGGCCTGAACTACTCCCTGAAGTGGGCCTACCTCCCCGGAACAATCCCTTTTGTGCTGGTGGCCCTTATCACGCACTTCCTTCATAAAATGAGCAGAAATGATGTAAAGAAAGCATGGAAACTTACGTTTAAACAAATTAGTGGTGCTGCCATCGCACTTTTTGCCGGTGTCGGAATGGTTCAGCTGATGCTGAATTCAGGCACAAACGGCAGTGGAATGGACAGCATGTTGACAATCATGGCGGAAGCTGCTGCCGGGATATCCGGCGCAGCCTATCCGTTTTTTGCAACAATTATCGGAATGTTGGGCTCCTTCATGTCAGGATCAGCCACCGTTTCCAATATCCTCTTTATGTCTTTCCAATTCGAAACAGCTACCATTCTTGAGTTTCCGCAAATTCTAATCCTTTCTATGCAAGGCATTGGTGCCGGCATAGGAAATATGGTTTGTGTAAATAACGTAGTGGCCGTTGCGGCTACAGTGGGATGCATCGGAGCAGAAGGAAAGATAATCAGAACCAATGCCCTCCCGGCATTTATCTACTACCTTATCATTACGCTGATTGTGGGAACACTCATCTACAGTGGTTTTTCACCAATATTTTAAATCTAGTACCATGAAAAATTTACCTGAGGAATATCAATATCTGTATCAGAATCTCTCAAAAGTTATCGATGAAGAGAGGATGCTAACCAGCCCTTTGCAAACACTTGCATTCGGTACGGATGCCAGCTTTTATCGCTTGATTCCTAAAATTGTCATAAAAGCTAAGAATGCTGAAGAAGTTTCGGCAATTCTTAAAGAGTGTAATACCCTTTCCATACCTGTTACTTTCCGTGCGGCAGGCACAAGCCTCTCCGGACAGGCCATTAGCGACTCCGTTCTGATTGTTGCAGGTAACGACTGGAAACAGCATCACATACTTGATGACGGAGAGAAAATCCGCTTGCAACCCGGCGTAATTGGTGCGCATGCCAACCAGGTGCTGAAGCCCTACAGAAAAAAAATAGGCCCCGATCCGGCCTCCATAAATGCAGCCATGATTGGGGGGATTGCTGCCAACAATGCCAGCGGCATGTGCTGCGGAACAGCGGAAAATTCATACAAGACCGTCGACAGCATGAAAGTGATTATGCAGGACGGAACCTTGCTGGACACTGGTAACGCCGACAGCCGAAAAGCATTTGAACAATCGCACGGTCAGTTGCTGAAAGACCTTCAATACCTTTCAGAGTCTGTGAGGGACAACAAAGAGCTTTCAGAGTTGATTTCCCACAAGTTTAAGATGAAAAATACGACGGGCTACAGCCTGAATGCTTTAGTGGACTTTTCAGACCCTTTCGATATTCTGGAACATTTAATGATTGGCTCGGAAGGAACACTGGGATTTATTGCTGAAATTACCTACAAAACCGTAGTAGATCATCAATTTAAAGCAAGCTCGCTGATGACTTTCCCGGATATCGAGAAAGCCTGCAATGCTGTGTCGCGATTAAAATCAGAGCCGGTGGCTGCGGTCGAGCTTATCGACAGGGCCGGGCTTCGCTCTATGGAGGATGCCGATGGGGTGCCGCCTTACCTCAAAGAACTGTCTGACGGGGCATCATCAATCCTGGTGGAAACCACTTCTAACGACCGCGAAAAGCTGGCTCTGCAAATGAGGCAGATTAAAAAATCCATCGTGGATATTCCAACGGAAATACCTATCACATTTACCGAAAAACCCGAAGAATATGCCAAACTTTGGAAGATACGTAAAGGGCTTTTCCCCTCGGTAGGTGCTATGCGCGAAGCCGGAACAACCGTGATTATCGAAGATGTGGCATTCCCTGTGCCACGCCTGGCCGAAGCTACGCTTGCGTTACAGGAGCTTTTCAGAAAGTATGAATATAATGAAGCGGTGATTTTTGGTCATGCCCTTGAAGGAAACCTGCATTTTGTCTTTAATCAGGATTTTAATGATAACCAGGAACTGGAACGTTATAAGGCCTTTATGGATGAGCTGGCGATTATGGTGACGGAAAAATTTGATGGCGCCCTGAAAGCTGAGCACGGAACAGGCCGAAACATGGCCCCTTTTGTGGAGCAGGAATGGGGAACGCTGGCCTATGAGGTGATGAAGCAGGTAAAAAAGATCTTCGATGCTCAGGACCTGCTTAACCCGGGAGTGATTTTAAATAATGATCCGGAGATTCATACCAAGAATCTAAAGCCAATGCCCGCAGCACATGAGTTGATCGATAAGTGCACGGAATGCGGGTTCTGTGAACCGGTATGTGTTTCGCACGATTTAACCATGTCGCCCCGACAACGAATTACTGTTTTCCGCGAAATGGAAAGATTAAAACAAAGTGGCCAGGAACCTCACATGCTGGCATCACTGATGAAAGACTATGATTACAAGGCACTTCAAACATGTGCAACAGACGGATTGTGCGCGCTGAGTTGTCCGGTGAAAATCGATACCGGGAAACTGGTAAAGCATTTGCGTCATGAATCGCATACAAAGAATGACAAAAAAATCGCTGCATATCTTGCCCCGCGAATGAGCAAGGTGGGATCGGCGGCACGTATCGGTTTGAACATAGTGAGTATGGCGCACTCGGTATTGGGGACTAAACTGATGGGCGGCACTGCCGGAGCTGTAAGGAAGCTTTCGGGTAACCGTATTCCTCAGTGGAACGCCTATTTCCCGAAAGGGGCTCCTAAAGTGAAGCCAGAGCCTGTTAATAAAAACAATCCCGACAAGGTAGTCTATTTCCCGTCATGCATTAACCAGTCGATGGGGATTTCTAAAGATTATGATGAAAAAGTTTCACTGACAAATAAGGTAAAGAACCTACTGAAAAAAGCGGGTTTTGAGGTTCTTTATCCTGAAAATTTGTCAAATCTTTGCTGCGGCATGGCATACAGCAGTAAAGGGTTTAAAGAGGAAGGAAAGCGCAAGTCGGATGAGCTGGAAGCAGCGTTGTATGAGGCCAGCGAGCAAGGGAAATATCCGATCCTTTGTGATATGAGCCCTTGCCTGTTTACGATGAAAGAAAACATGGAGCCCAACCTGAAGCTTTACGAGCCGGTGGAATTTGCCATGGAATACCTTGTGCCGAGGCTTGAGTTTAAACCGGTGGATGAAACGGTGAGTGTATTTGCTGTTTGTAGTGCCAAAAAAATGGGTGTGGATCAGAAACTGGTTGACCTGGCAAAAATGTGTGCTACAAAAGTGGTGCAACCCAACACAAACTGTTGCGGATTTGCCGGAGACCGCGGGTTTACACATCCCGAACTCAACGCACATGGACTCAGAGAACTGAAGGCCCAGACACCAACACAGGTGAAGCACGGTTATGCCACCAGCCGCACCTGCGAAATAGGACTGTCGCGCCACAGCGACATTTCCTACAAATCGATACTCTATCTGGTAGATAAAGTAACCGAACCACGAAAAAGTAAAAAAACCAAACGGACATCAATAAAAGCAAGAAAAACAGAAAAAGTATGAACTACAGACTGATAACCATAGTACTTTTAGCTTTACCTGTATGGCTCATTGCCCAGGAAGAAGGGGATTACAATGTAAGCATCAGCGGATTTGTGTCGTCGGAGAATATTTTTGATACGCGCCAAACGGTGACCGCACGCGAGGGCGATGTATTGCTCTATCCCGCACCGGTGGTGGAAGACCTTAGCGGGAACGATATCAACGGGCAATCAAGCTTTAACATGTTCAGCATCCACAGCCGCTTGCGGACAAGGGTTTCAGGCCCCCAAATGTTTGGGGCGGAATCGAGCGCGCTGGTCGAGATGGATTTTGTAGGAACATCAAACGCTGTGATGAGTATGATGCGCCTGCGCCATGCAATCATTAAACTCAACTGGGAGAACAGCTCACTGATGGCCGGACAGTATTGGCACCCGTTGTTTGTTACCGGCAGCTACCCTGAGGTATCGAGCTGGGGCGGAGGACTGCCCTACGCCATCCTTTCCAGGAATCCGCAAATCAGGTTTAAGCACCATTTCGGCCAACACTTCTTTGGCAGTATCACCGCACTGGTGCAACGCGATTTTGCCAGCCCGGGCCCAAAGGGAGCTTCATCCGAATACCTCAGGAATTCTTCAAAACCAGAACTTGATCTGCATCTCGAATATCATAAAAATGGCTGGAAACTTGGAACCGTGCTGGGCTATAAAGAGCTGAGGCCACGGCTTCAAAATGAAAATGGCCAGGTGGTTGACGAAACATTGGGCTCGGCCTTTGGAAGTCTGTATGTTCGTAAAGACTGGAACAACTTCACTGCCAAAGTAAAAGCTGTTTACGGTGAAAACCTGTATAATTTCCTGATGCTCGGAGGCTATGCTTCTTACCAGGGGGTGAATGCCGGCGAGCTGGAGTATTCAAATTATGAAACAGGCAACTTATGGACTGAACTCATTTACAACAAGAATCAATTTATTTATTCGCTGTTTGCGGGATATACCCAAAATATGGGCGTGAACAGAGATGCAAACGAAGGGATGGACCTGGTTTACAGATACGCCCGCGGAACAGACATCGCCTATGCCTACCGTGTGGCTCCGAGGTTGGGATACAAAGTGAATAAATTTCTGATAATGGGCGAGGTGCTCCGTGATGTGGCCGCCTATGGCGAAGCGCAGCCCGACGGGGAGGTGTTAAATACCGAAGAGTCGACGAATATCCGAATCCAGCTTCATCTTAAATATAGTTTTTGATTCACTGGATTTTTTTAAATTCATGTTGATTGTTGAAAAGGCACCTTGTCATGGGTGCCTTTTTTTATGGAATAAACTCAACTGTCGTTTTCCCGACAGAATTCCCTTGCCCCCCGGTGTAGTTTTGCTTCAAAAGTAAATCATGATAAAAGACAGCATTGCAGTTTCCGTATTTCTGTTCACCATGTATACACTCGCCTCTTTAGCAGGTGTAAACATAGCTTCGGGCGAAATTCTTTGCGGATGGCTGTTGAAACAGAAAAATTTATACAGCTTGCTCTCTTTTGTATTCATTTATTCTTTCACAGGATTTTTGTTGGGAAAATACATCCTGAACTTATGGTCTGGCGACATCCTTATTAAAATATTCCTTTTCGGGATAAGCTTTTTTCTTCTGGATATTGCAGCAGCACTTTTTATTTTCAGACATGCCGGCATTTCTCTTTTCATCGGGTTTTTGGAAAAACTCATGTTTGGGGCACTTATCCTTGTTTTCCTCTCCATTAAAGAAAAGGAGAGTCAAGTTATAGTCAGGAATGTAAAAGTTTCCGGACAGAAAATCTTAAAGTGTCAGCAAGCAGACAGATTGACTTAGCAAAGCACACTAATTTTGAACCATTATAAATAAAGAAAATAATTTTAATCATTTAAAACTAAATTTTATGAATTCTAAAAAATTAAAAAAATCAGCAGCCATTGTAACCGGAACTATCATTGCCGGTTCATTTTCAGTCAACGCACAAGCCGGTGACGCCAATCTTTTCGAATATGACAACCTGGGCTCAGGTGCAGAGTTACGCAGTGAACTTCTGCAAAAGAACAGCGAGCGCTACAAAACCTTCGAAATGAAGTGTGGTGGCAAAAAAGCCGAAGCTTCAAAGAAAGACAAATCGTCTGAAGCTAAATGTGGTGAGGGCAAGTGTGGTGCCGACAAAAAAGCCGATGCCAAGAAAAAAGGTAAAGAAGCAAAAAGCACTGAAGCCAAGTGCGGCGAAGGCAAATGTGGTGGCGGAGATAAAAAAGCCGACAGCACCAAGAAGGAAGAAAGTAAAGCTGCACAGTCGAAGTGTGGACAAGGAAAATGTGGCGTTGAATAGTGAGGGTGAATCTAAGGCAGGGCGTCCGTCGCCCTCGCCTTTCTTTTCTTGATTACAAAACCAAAGCTGAAACATTATGAAAACAAAAATTGGCATAGGAGCACGAAGGGAATTTATTGATGAACTGATTGAACAGCAAGACCTGCATCCGGATTTTGTGGAGCTGGCTCCCGAAAACTGGATGAAAATGGGTGGTTACTGGGGCAAGAAACTCCGCCAGGTCACTGAAAGATATCCCGTAACCTGCCATGGCCTTTCGCTTTCGTTAGGAAGCCCCGAGGAGCTGGATTACGCTTTTGTAAAAGACCTGAAAAAGTTCCTCGAAGAACATGATGTACAGATTTTCTCTGAGCACTTGAGCTACACCAAAACACACAATGCCCATGTTTACGACTTGCTGCCTATCCCGTTCAGGGAAGATGCGGTGAAACACGTGGCGCAACGTATCCGCGAAGCACAGGAGCTGCTTGGAAGGCGCATCGCCATCGAAAATGTTTCCTATTACACGGAGGTAGACGCTGAAATGGACGAGGCTACCTTTATCAGAAGCATCGTGGAAGAGGCCGATTGTGATTTGCTCCTCGATGTAAATAACGTCTACGTCAACGCCTTTAACCATAACTACGATGCTAAAGAGCATATCAAAAATCTACCGCTCGATCGCGTGGCATACATTCACATGGCCGGACATGAGCAGGTAGAACCCGATCTGATTATCGACACCCATGGCGAGGCCATCATCGATCCGGTTTATGAACTCTTTCACTATACGGTAAACCGAATGAAAGAAGTGCCCGTGCTACTTGAAAGGGATTTTAATTTTCCGGAATTAACCGAACTGCAGCAGGAGATGAACAACCTGCGCAGCATCACCGAAAAAGCCTGGAGGAACAATTATGCAGTGGCTAAGTAACCATACTGAAGATCTTCAGAGTCAGTTTGCGGAATTTTGCCGCACCGGAAAACCGGTGTCGCTTCCGGGGACCAACCCGCAACGCATGGAACACTACCGCAGACTTTCATTCAGCGTCATTTATAATTCGCTGGAACAGGCATACCCTATCACACAGCAAGTACTAACCGATAGCGAGTGGACAGACCTGGTGGATGGTTTCTATGCCAACCACGATAATACTACACCATTGTTGTGGCAAATGCCACATGGCTTTTATGAGTATGTTGCCAATTCCGATCTTCAAATCAAAGAAGATTACCCTTTTCTTCCTGAGCTGCTTTACTTCGAGTGGCTCGAAATTGAAGTGCATACCATGGAAGATATTCCTTACCCGGAGGGTTTTGTAAAGTCTTCAGACTTCACCACAGAAAGTGCTGTGGCAGTTAACCCTGAGCACCGGCTTGTGCAACTGACCTATCCGCTGCATCTGAAGGCCGTGGAAGAAGCCATTAAGGAGCCGGGCAACTATTACGTTTTAATTTACCGCCATCCCGAAAGCGGTAATGTAAAGTTTATGAACCTCTCTGTTTTGTTTGCTTTTGCATTCAGCCTTTTTGCCGAAAAGCAGCTAAACATTTACGAGGCAGCTAAAGAAATTGAAAATCAATTTGGACTTGGGGAAGAGAAGCAGGTGTTAAAACACCTCCATAGCTTCCTGAATAAGATGTCTGAATTAGAGGCAGTATCAGGAATAATCAAAAAATAAAATATCATGTTAGAGAAAATTAAAAAAATCACACAGAAATTCGATTCATTACAAGATTTATCGTTGTTGTTTTTAAGGCTTATTTTGGCCTATGGCTTTTACACGCCGGCCGTCAACAAATGGAAAAATATGGAAGGCATCGCACAATGGTTCGAAAGTATGAACTACCCGTTGCCACTTCTTAATGCCTACCTTGCCGGCACCACCGAAGCCGCTGGGGTATTGTTGCTTTTGCTGGGACTGGGCACGCGTCTGATTTCCATCCCGTTAATGTTTACAATGCTCGTGGCCATCTTCACTGTGCACATCGGCAATGGTTTTGCCGCAGGTGATAACGGCTTCGAGATCCCGCTCTATTATTTTCTGATGTTGTTGGTGCTGATGGCTTATGGGTCTGGGAAATACAGCATTGATTTCATCACAAGGAAGATGCGTGAATAAAAAACTTCGTTTCTTAGTTTTTTGGATTTGTTTTAGGAGTAAAAGCTTGCATGGATATACCATGCAAGCTTTTTGTTTAAAGTTTTTCCGGTTCATGAATCAAAATTCTTTTCCGGTCATAATCAAGCAGGCCTTCTTTCTCAAGTTGATTCATAATGGTTGTAACAGTCTGACGTGTGGTGGCCGAAAGGTTGGCTAAATCCTGGTGTGTCAGCTTGAGTTCAATCACCACCTCATCGCCCACCGGGCGGCCATGCTCTTCGGCCAAATCTTTCAATACCTGCTTTACACGATCGGGAGCTTTCTTAAACCATAAAGCTTCCAGACGTGAACGCACTTTCTTCAATCGGAAACCCACCAGCTTAGTTACATTGAGGTTAAGCTGCGGATTCTGTTCCATGAAACGTTCAAACTCCTTTACGCTGATGCTGCAAACAACGGCATCCTCAGTAGCTTCGGCCACCTGCGCCTGCACTTTATCACCCATGATAGCCTGCTCGCCAAACAGCTCGCCTGGCCCCAGAATAGCATGGGTCAGCTCTTTTCCCTCTTCAGAGTAAGAAGAGATTTTTACTTTTCCTTCTTTCAGGAAATAGATAGAATGCGACGAGTCGCCCGGAAGATAAATGCTTTCCGACTGTCGCGTATGTTTCATGGTGGACTTGTCGTTCATCTCCATCATCTCCTTCTTCGACATCGACTTCAGGATATTGAAGTTTTCAAAGTACCAAAGTTTTGTTTTCGACGATTCAGCCATAGCAAATAATTTTTTGAAAGTTACAATTTTTTTTCTGATGGTAAATGGTGTCGGATAAGATTATTGAAGTTATATATGCTATTAAAGGATATTTCTTATCTTTATTCAGGAAATACATTCGTTTATGCCAAAGATGATATTCCGGAAGTTAGAGAAAGGTTTCTGAGATATATAAAAACAATTAATTGTTCTTTTGAAGCCATTGTTGCACGGAAACTACCTGACTTATATGATTTTGAGAGTTATGGTAAGGAAAGCTGGCCTAATTATTACGGTAAAAATAATCAACCAATCTGCCGGCAGAGTTTTTTTAGTATTTTCTGTCCGGCATTTTTGAAACCAGGCGTTCCTTTGGGGAGTTGGTCTTCGATAACGGCAGCAAGCTCTGGCTTAAGATCGGGTTCTGCCTCAGAGATGTCGTACAATATATTCATCGAGAACATTTTTACGGCGGTGGGCCTTTCGGGGTCCATCAGCCATCGGAACCCCAGGTCAGCTAAAATACCGTGATGCTCCTCTTCAAAACCACCCAACCACAGCATTTTCAGGAAGTGACGCCGCAGCGAATCGGAGGGAAGCTCCGGAAGGCGCTCGGCCATGAACGGAAGATAGGGCTTTATCACCTCGGGATGCGCCAAAAAACAATGCTCCAAAGCCCAGGCAGCCACTCGCGAAATGTAGTTTTTCTCATGACTGGTGAGCTGCCAAAGCTCATCGCGGCAGCTTTCACTTTCGTAAGCCATCTTTGCCAATTGCTTGGCATTATCCACTCCCGGATGCATTTCAATAAGTTCAATCAAATTCATTTTGCTGGTTTCATCAGTTTTTAGCTGCTGCAATAAAAGTAGGACAAAAATCGACAATTTGTAATAATCCAAATTGTAGAAATATAAATTCATGAGGAATTAAAGCTTTTTGGGTGCATTTACAAATGCCACCTCAAAAGGCACTTACAAAGTATTTGTTCCTTAATAGGAGCTTGCAGGTAAAAGACAGATAATTAGTATTTTTGCAAACCAAACATAGATTTATGAATCTTACAACAAGGCAACAAGAAATTATTTGGAGTGCTATTCACTTAATAGATGAAAAAGGTATTCAGGGTTTAACTATAAAGAACCTGTCTGCACGTATGGGGTTTACCGAAGCTGCTATATACCGCCATTTCAAAAGTAAGATTAATATTCTTTCAGCAATTATTGATCTTTTTAAAGCACAAACAGCCCAAATCATCAATGAAAAAGAACACTCTGATGATCACTCGCTCATTCAACTGAAAAATATCTTTTCCCATTATAGTACAATTTTTAGTAAAGACCCAGCCATTGTTTCTGTAATATTTGCCGAGGAAATTTTTCAAAATGAAGATTCACTAAGTGCCAGGCTTACCGAAATTATTGAAACCAATGAGCTGTTTTTAGGTCGCCTTGTTCAATCAGGACAGAAAAATGGAGAACTCAGAAATGATATTGATCCCAGCCTGGCCGCCACGAATTTGCTGGGCAGTTTCAGGCTAATCGTGAAGAAATGGAAACTCAATGGTTTTAGATATTCGCTCAAGGATGAAACAGAGCGATTGACTGAATACTTTGCTACAATATTGTCTCCTCTTAAAGATAAAACAAACCAGGAGCAAGCCTAAAAATAACCGAATCTGCTAATCTGCTTCTGAACTCACATAGGTTTTCGAACAATAAACGATATGTATGTGTTTACTCACTTACAACTATCATCTAGAAATAGGATACTATGCTAAGTAAAAAACCAAAAAGATCAATGCAACACAGAAAAGGCAGCTACATTGCTATTTTTTTGTTTGGAATAAGCGTTGCTTTCACAACGATTTCAAGTACGAATGGCAGAAAAATTAATAATTCAAAGGCATATTTGCCAGCCACTGAAAACACCATTCTCAATTCTCCTTCATCAGAGGATACTCTGCCATTGCTTTCTATTATGACAAAGCTTGAACGCGACGTAAATAAAATTAGTGCGGGGATATGGAGACATGACTTTCAGATGATAAAAGAAGGAGCAAAAAATATTGCCCATCATCCTAAAATTCCTCCACGACAGGTAAAGCTTATCAAAGCCATTCTCGGGCCCGACCGGTTCAAAAATTTTGTAAAAACCGATCAACGGGTACATCAAAAAGCGGTCGAAATAGCAAAAATGGCTGAAAAGAAAAAGCTGGATGTGACCACAGAATTGTTCCTCGAAATGGAGCGGGGATGTATCTCTTGTCATGTCGATCACAGAAATAAAGTAGTTTCCAGCGATAACTGGTAAGAATTTTAGCAAATCAAAACCAAATACAATGATATCAAGAAATCTGGACAAAGCGAGAGAAGCTTACAAAAACAAAGACGCTGAAGCCGTCAAAGAAGCCCATGCGGGGCACGTGCATTCAGAGCCTCACAAACAAGAGTCCGGCCAGTATATTGGCAGCGCCGTATATGGCGGTCTCGATGGAATCATTACTACCTTCGCAGTAGTAGCCGGGGTTGCCGGGGCGCAGTTAAGCGCCGGTGTAGTACTTATCCTGGGCTTTGCCAATCTTTTTGCCGATGGTATTTCAATGGCCGTGGGCGATTTTTTGAGTACAAAAGCTGAGCAGGAATACAACACATCCGAAAAAAACCGCGAGAGCTGGGAAGTGGATGTGTATCCCGAAGGAGAAAAACAAGAGCTTATTGACTTATACACCACCAAAGGCTATTCAAAAGAAGATGCCCAACAAATGGTCGATATCATTGCCAAAAACAAAGAAGGGTGGGTGGATATTATGATGAAAGAAGAATTGGAAATCATCGAAGATAATTCCTCGCCGCTCAAAAATTCACTGGTTACATTCGGCAGTTTTGCATTATTCGGTTTTATCCCGCTCATTGCCTTCACCATAGCCCAACTTTATCAAACCCTTCAGGGCAACACATTTTTGATTGCTTCGGTAATGACCGGGGCCACACTGTTTATCCTGGGTGCTTTGAAGGTTCGTATCACTAACCAAAAGTGGTACCGCGCCGGATTGGAAATGCTGCTTGTCGGAGGTATTGCTGCCGCCGCCGCATACGTGGTTGGAGTGTTGTTGAAAGGTGTGGCTTAATACATACCAAAAAAATTAAATAAAGGATTGCCATGAAAAGCCCTCATAGCAATCCTTTTCCATTTATAAACTATAATATTTTAAAAAAATACTTGCGTTGACTTAAAAATTGAATTACTTTTGTAAGTAAATGTTTACATACTATGATAAGTAATCGAAAGAGACAAATAATGAAGGAGGCAACAAAAATTGTGAGTAATCATGGCCTCAATTCGCTTACAATGTCTTTGCTGGCAAAAAATGTTGGTATCACGGAGGGAGCCATCTACCGCCATTTTAGCTGCAAAAATGAGTTGATCATGGAGATTTTAAATGATATATTCCTTGAAACGACTAATCAAATTATAGAGGTAACAAGTCAAAATCTTTCAAGTACTGATAAACTAGATCTTATCTTGAGAAATCAATTATCATCATTTACAAAGCATCCTTCGCAAGCAAATATTTTATTCTCAGATGAATACTTCCTTGCAAATCACGACATAAAGATTCTTATATATTCTATTATTACTACCGTCCAATTGTATTTACAGGAAATTTTCGAAGAAGGAAAAATAAAAGGGGAGTTTCGGAACTCTCTTGAAGCTCGTCATACTTCATTAATGTTTCTCGGAATGATTAGGATGCTAGTATTAAACTGGAAATTATCAGATTATCAATGGGATTTATCCGCTTATGGAAGGAACTATTACAATAGTTTTCTGAGCATGATTCAAATAAAAAAAATTTAAACAAAAAGTCAGTAAATATTAACACACATGAATGCACTCGTTAAAATAATCTCAAAACACTCCTGGCTACTAATGGCTGGGATATTAGCGCTTACCGTTTATTTCTTTGTTGAGATGTCAGCCAACAGTGAAATGGAAACTGATTTGGATGAATACATGCCACAAGATCATCCGGCTTTTATATACAGTGATTCAGCAGAAGCAATATTCAATATCAAGGATGGAATTATCATTGCCATTGAAAATAAAAATGGGATTTACAATCCGCAAACGCTGAAGAAGATCAAGAAACTGACCGAAGATTTGCAGCAAATGAAGCAAATTGAAAAAGGAGATGTGACTTCCCTGTATACTGCCGACAACATCGTCGGCACAGAAATCGGACTGGATGTGACCTCCTTTTATGAAGAAGTACCTGAATCTTCTGATAAGCTGCAAAGCATACAGCAAAACGTCAGAACTAACGAGATGGTTTATGAGCGGATCGTATCCGAAGATGAAACCGTCTCAGTGATTATTGCCGAAATCAATGACGATGTTTTTTCCATGGACTTCTACCATGAAATATTGGATTTGGCCGACTCTTACGAAGACGGAGAGCATAAATTATACGTAGCCGGAACACCTATTGTAGAAGGGACTATGGCATATCTGGGGCCAAAAGATATGAAAAAGATGGTTCCCATTGTCATCTTGGTTATCATTATTGTTCTATATATCACGTTGCGAAACGTCAAAACCACCATCCTCACTTTGATGGTAGTGCTTTTAAGCGTTATATGGGCCTTTGGCCTGATGGCGGCATTAGGTGTCCCGATTTACTCAGTATCTACCATGATGCCGGTAATGCTTATTGCGATCGGGGTGGCCGATGGCATCCACTTGTTTAACCATATGTCACTTTTCCTGAAGGAAAATCCTAAAGCAAATAGGGTGGATGCAATAAAAGATATGTTGAAAAACATGTGGAAGCCCGTTGCTATGACCTCCATCACTACGTCTATCGGGTTTATCTCTCTGCTTACTTCCGAAGTATATCCTATTAAGTACTTCGGGTTGTTTACCGCTTTTGGCGTACTTGCTGCCATGTTCTTTTCTTTGGTTTTTCTACCTGCCGGCATTATGATTTTTAATAAGCCTAAAAACATCAGAAAGAGAAAGTCCGTGAATCAAAAGCATCCTTTAGCCCATAACCTTTCCGCATGGGTTATTCAGAATAAATTACTGATCATCGTTATCACGTTTCTGATACTGGGATTAGGTGTTTACGGAACACAGAAAGTCTGGATAAACTCCAGCTTTCTCGATAAATTTGAACGTGATAGCGACATCGTACAAACCGATAAGTTTATTAATCAGAAATTCGGAGGGACAACTACCCTTAATGTCATCCTGTCGGCTGACAGAAAGAACACATTTAAGGAGCCTGAAGTTCTGAAGCTGATGAGCACGATGCAGGATAATGTTGTTTCATCGCTTGACATAGTCGGGAACTCTTTTTCGTTGTCTGATTACCTTGAAAGAATGAACAAGGTAATGCATGCGGATGATGAAGCCTATAACAGAATCCCGGATTCACAGGATTTGAACGCGCAATATTTATTGTTATACGAGATGTCGGGCGATCCGGATAACCTGTGGGAGGTGGTAAATTACGATTATAATTCAGCCAACCTTACCATACAAATTAAGCAAGACGACACCAAGTCGCTTAATGCCACTCTTGACGCCGTTAAAAAGTATGAACAAAAATTCAACAAGTTGGGTGTGGATATTGATTTTGCCGGGTCGGGGTACACATCTCTTGTATTTACTGACCTGATTCTGGAAGGACAGGTCAAAAGCCTGATTCTGTCACTCATTCTCATAATAATATTGCTTTCGCTCATGTTCCGTCAGGTAAGTATCGGGTTTATCGGTGCAGTTCCTATTGCGGTAACAGCCATTCTTAGCTTTGGCGTAATGGGACTGTTAGATATTCCTTTAAGCACAACCACTGCCCTGATGGCTTCTATTGCCATCGGAATCGGTATTGACTATGCTGTGCATTTTATCGAGCGATACCGCATCAGCCAAAAGACTTACACGGATAAGCTTAAAATAGCCACTGCTACTATGGATCACTCCGGCCGGGCTATCCTTTTCAATGCGGTAGTGGTTATAGCTGGGTTCCTGGTACTGACATTCTCGGTATTCCCGCCAAACAGGGCACTTGGTGCACTGGTCTCCTTTAACATGTTCACCAGTTTTGTGGGTACCATCACCATTATGCTGGTGCTACTTCATTGGAAAAAGAAATTTAAATAATCCTAAAAATTAAATAATTATGTTACGTAAAAATTTAAAATTCAGAAACATCATTTTATTACTGCTTCTTATCCCGTTTATGAGTAACGCTCAAAACCTGACGGGAAAAGAAATCATTGAAAAGGTGTATTCCCGCGACGACGGAGACGACCGCCGCGGAAAGCTGACCATGACCCTGATTAATTCACGGGGCGATCAAAGGGTCAGAGAAATTAAACAATTCGACAAAGACTTTGGCAAGGAAGATAAAAAGATCATGTTCTTCATTTCGCCCGCCGATGTACGAAATACTTCATTTATGAACTGGAGCTACGATGACCCGGCGAAGGATGATGATCAATGGATCTATCTTCCGGCCCTGGGGAAAGTAAAACGAATCTCCAGCGACAGCAAAGACGACTATTTTATGGGCTCGGACTTCACCTATGACGATTTAGGAGACCGCCACCCCGATGAAGACACTCATAAACTTTTACGGGAAGAAACCGTGGATGGAGAAGAGTGCTATGTTGTGGAAAGTTTGCCGAAAGAAGACGGTTACATGTATTCCAAAACGGTAACCTGGGTGATCAAGGATAAATGGATTGGACTTCAGAAAAAGTTTTATGACGAAGATGGTGAGTATCTGAAGACGTTGAATGTGAAAGAGTATAAAGATTACGACGGAATTCTGGTCATCACCCATTCAGTCATGCACAATGTGCAGAAAGATCATAAAACCGTCATGGAATACCAGAACGTCAAACTCAACACCGGTATTGATTCCGGGTACTTCACTGAACGAATGATGACACGCGGATTATAAAAAAACAGTAGCTATGATACCAACGTTGCGAAACTTACTCATTTTTCTTGTTTTATCAACTGTGAGCTTTACAAGTGTCGGCCAAACCCCGGAAATTCACGGCTATGTCCGGAATTATACCGGGGCCCTGACCGGCCAGAACGGGGACTTTTCGATAGTCCAGAATACGCTGGAATTGGATATTGAAAAGACTACTTTTGATATGGCTTTCAAGGCCAATCCGTATATCTATCAATATGCGCATAAAGACGAGCTGGACTATGGGCTGCGCGAAGCCTATATCGACCTCTACACCGAAAATATGGATATCCGGCTGGGTAAGCAGCAAATCATCTGGGGCAAGGCCGACGGGGTATTCATCACCGATGTGGTATCCCCGAAAGACTTGCGGGAATTCCTTCTCCCTAATTTTGATGAGATACGCCAGGGCATTACCGCGGCGAAAATCGATTACTATTCGGGCAACAACACGTTTGAACTGGTGTGGGCACCGGTCTTTGTCCCCACGCATTATCCCGAAGAAGAGTCGATTTGGTTCCCCAAAAGCTATCCGGATAACTACATTATCGATAAATCGGAAAAAGATGTCAAAGCAGGGCTGGAAAACAGCGAGCTCTTTTTTAAATACTCGCGCTTGTCAAGCACCTTCGATGTTGAACTAATGGCCGGCTACATGTGGGATGATGACCCGGCTATGCATACCAGGCGGTATATGGATCCACAGACCATGACGGTTGATTCAGTGGTGGCGACACCCGAACATCACCGGCTATCGCTGGCCGGTGGAAGTTTTAGCACCCAGATAGAGGGGGTGGTTTTGCGCAGTGAAGCCGCCTACTATATAGGGAAGAAATTTCCCACCCAAAATCCAGCTGATAAAGATGGCATTACGGAAAAAGATTACGCCCATTACCTGGTGGGTGCCGACTTTATTGTAGGTGGAGCAAATGTGAGTTTACAATTCATACAGGAAACCATATTGGATTATGAAGAGCCGCTGGTGCAGGATGAATTTAGTAATACCATGACCTTCCTAGTGAATGACGATTACCTGAATAATAAACTGACGCTGGAGCTATTTGCCTACATCGGGCTGGACAATGAAGATGCCCTCATCCGTCCAAAGGCGACGTATGAATTGCATAACGGGCTTAACCTGATTACCGGGGCCAACCTCTTTACCGGAACTAAGGGAAGATTTGGTCAGTATAATGCAAATGACATGGCGTATTTTAAACTTAGATATGATTTTTAATATGAAAACGGTCGATAAAAAATATCAACAGGTTTGTAAGGCTTATCTGCTTGTATTATTGATGAGCACTGGGGTAATTTCTCAAGCTCAGGAAATCAACTATGACATTTCGGGCTATATCTATTTACCGGATAATTATCAGTTGTCTTCCGAAGATGAGGTTCACCTCTTTTTATTGACCGAAAAAACATTTAAAAGACCGTATACAGGAATAAAAAAAATAAAACGGGCGGTTACCGGTGGAGATGGAGAAAAGGTTCACTTTGTTATTCGTGACGTTGAGGAAGGGGTTTACGCCCTTCGGTGCTATTTGGATGAGAATAACAACGGTGAGCTGGACACCTTTTTGATGATACCCAGAGAGCCTTGGTGTTTATCCTGGGAAGAAGGGCAACGAAAGGTGCCGCCCCGTTTTAAAGATATTTCATTTGAAGTAAAAGAAGATATTTCAAGAAATCTCTATTTAAAATATTGATTGCTATGGAAATAACAGAACAAAAGATACTGCACGCTGCCAAAAAGATGTTTTTCACCCTTGGTTATCATAAAACCAAGATGGTTGTGCTGGCTAAACAAGCTGAAGTAAACAAAGCACTTATTCATTATTATTTCTCTGATAAAGAAAAACTATTTAAAATCGTTATTGAGGAGGTTATCAATGAAGATGTGGTTTTAACTCTCGACAACCTGAATAAAGACATTCCGTTTTATTTTAAAATAAAAGTCTTTGAAGATTTCCGGGATTTACTCATTACAAAATATCCTCATTTGCCTGTCATTCTCATTTCACCAAATGAACCAGGGCATCAATGGGCATTTGAGGTGTTGGAAAAAAGTGGGCTCGGTCTTGACAAGTTTGCGGGAGAAATGAAATTGCACACCCACAATTTTCCTGTTTCTATAAAAGAACCCAAAGCGGCGATCATCTTTCTGCTGTCGATAGCTATCTTTCCTTATCTTTTTAAAGATATCATGCAGCTTTTTCTTCGTATCGATCAGGAACAATACAATTCTGATATAGGGCAACACATGGAGAAGCTGCTTTATTTTATTGATAACAATCCAGTACGCACATGAACAACATCCGGAAATATGAGCTGAACCATCTGCTGGCAAGCATCATTATCTGGATTATTGCATTGCAAGTGTTTCTGTTTATTCGTTTTAGTGGTTACGATTCTGATACCATTAACATCATTGCTCCTAAAGTGCTTCTGCTGTTCTGGCATAATAAGCCTCTTGCCTTTGTGACGGGAGGATTGACAGGCGCGATATTTGGAATGCTTGAACTTTATGTTTTCAAAACCAAATGGAAACATATCGGTTTCTATAAAGTATTGCTTTTCCGGCTTCTCACTTATCTTATTTCGCTTGTGTTTATCACAGCACTTACCGCTTTCACCTACAGCCTGCTTATTAAAAATCAAAAGATAGTAGAAGCATTTTATGGCCTCCGTGATTTTCTAAAAAGTGAACATTACCTGATAATCTCTGCATATGGTTTGCTGGTGAGCCTGACGCTATTCTTTTTTGGACAGATGAATAAAAAAATAGGTGATGGCGAGATTTTTAATATCCTAAGGGGTAAATACCATCATCCGCGGGAAGAGTGCCGCTATTTCATGTTTCTAGACCTGGAAGACTCCACGCATATAGCATCCGTACTGGGTCATGTGAGGTTCAGTGAAATGCTACAGGATGCTTATGCCCGTATGTCGAAGTTCGTTATAATGTATGAAGCAACCATCTATCAACATGTTGGGGATGAGGTAGTGCTAACCTGGCGATGCCATAAAACGCCACAAAAGCCATTGTATTTCTTTTTTGCTTTTGAGGATTTTTTAAAAAGTAATCAGCAGGTCTATCGCAGAAAATATGGCTTTACCCCCAGGTTCAGAGCTTCACTCAACGCCGGAATTGTTACTGTGGCTGAAGCCGGAATCACCAAAAAGGAAACAGTATTTCATGGGG
Source organism: Bacteroidota bacterium (assembly GCA_021767705.1). Classification (GTDB taxonomy): domain Bacteria; phylum Bacteroidota; class Bacteroidia; order Bacteroidales; family JAIPAH01; genus JAIPAH01. The sequence continues at coordinate 31,039 of JAASSU010000001.1, forward strand.
ATGTTCTGAATGTGGCAGCGCGGGTTCAAAAACTTTGTAAAGAATATGATGCGTCGTTTTTAACCACAAATAATGTGGCAAAAATGATAAAATCACCCATCGACAACATCTCCGTTAAAAAAATAGGATACAGGTTATTGAAAGGCAAGAGTGAAAAAACGGCGGTTTTCAATATTAAACGGAATGAGACCTAAAGAGAATCAGATACGCTTACTGAATAAAAGTATACAGAGAGTACAGAAAAAGGTTTGTTCTCATAACCCTATTCTTTTTCTGACCTTAATCAACGTGGTGGTTGCATGGCTGCGTATCCAATACATTAATGCAAACGGAATAGACCTTTCAACAGAAGAGACCCAGTATTGGCTTTGGTCAAAAAATATAGATTGGTCTTATTATTCCAAGCCTCCACTCATCGCATGGGTAAATTATTTGTCCGGCACTCTTTTACTAAACGGAGAATTTAGTGTCAAGATAAATGCAATTCTTATCGGGTTTGTAAGTCCTTACCCACTCTATTTTCTGGCCAAAAGATTATACAATCAATATTATATTGCTTTTATCGCAGCACTTCTGCTACTTACTTTTCCTTTCTTCAATTATATCTCCACTTATTTTACTACAGATTCTCTGGTATTTCTCTTTTGGCTGTTTACTTTATTATATACATGGAAAGCCATTGACACCGGACGGATCATTCAATGGGTGTTTGCGGGACTTTTTATGGGACTTGGTTTACTGAGCAAATACACGATGGTTTTGTTCTATCCGGCTTTAGCCATTTTTCTATTGTTTGAAAAACAGTTTATTCACCATTTAAAAGGGCTGGTTATATTTACAGTCATTTCATCATTATTTTTATTACCAGTGCTATATTGGAACTTAACGCATGATTTTGTGTCGTTTAAGCACGTTTTTCACCTTTCAAAAGCCACTGATTCACAAAGTCTTATTGAAATGCTTAAAAACATTGGAGAATATTTAGGCAGCCAGTTATTGGTGCTATCCCCTTTCTACATATTTTTAATCATAATTACCGTACATTTTTTCAAAAAAGAAAGAAAACAAAAGTTATCATTGATGGGAACGCGGTATTTGATAATACCCGTCGTATTTATCTGGGTTGTCTTTTCATTAATTGCTGTAAAAAATATTGAGGCGAATTGGTTGATCTTTTCTTATGGGGCTATTCCTATTTTACTGGCCAATTATTTTTTTCTCGATTTTCCTGTTAAATGGAAAGCCGTAGTTATTTCTGCCACTGTTTTGCTGCAAATACTGATGTTAAACCCTTCCATTTTGGATCAGTGGGGATTAAGAAAACTTTACCCCCCGGAATTTGATACGCTGCACCGTTTTGCCGGCTGGAAAGAGCTTGGCGAAAAAGTTACTGAATTAAGTCATAAAGCGGGTGATAAAACATTCATATTTTCCGATAATTACCACATTGCCTCCGAGTTGGCATTTTACGTTAAAGGACAACCACAAACATATTGCATCAATCTTGGGAGACGGATGAATCAATTTGACCTGTGGCCGGACATCAAACAGTTTGAAAACAAAAATTATCATGCTATTTATGTCTCTAACGATAAAGCGCCTGATAGCTTATTAAACGCCTTCAATGATACAAAAAAGTATACCTATAATAGAAAGTACCGGGAAAAATACAAGCGGAAAATGTATATTTATGTTTTCAAGGATTTTAAGTGTTTTAACGACAGGAAAACTGAATCTTTTTAGATTTTAGAAACTTCAGCCAATACGATTAAATAAAATCACAACCATGCAGACATTCAACCTTAAAAAAATGGAAGTTTATCCCTATGAACAGCGGGATAAGAACGTGTTGTATGAGACCGATACGTTTAAGACCAGACTCATTGAACTGAAAGCCGGAGACAAAATGCCTCCTGATGAGCCATGTAAAATGGAGTCGTATGCAATCTTTTACATCATCTTGGGTAAGATAGGTATTACGGTCAATGGCGAATACGACGAACCGGAAGAGGGTCATTGTGTGATGGCAGAACCCGGCAATTATAGGATGGAAGCAAAAGCGCCCAGTAAGCTCATGGGCGTACAAATTCAACCAACAGAAAAATTATGACGGTTCTATTTATCATAACGGGGGTATTGCTGGTAGTTTCTTTTATTGCCAATAAGCAGAAAACGCTGGAAGGATTAAAAAAGGGAGCGCTGCAGTTTCTTAAGTTACTTCCAACGCTACTCAGTGTGATCATCCTGGTCAGTATCGCCATGCATTTCATCCCGGAAAAATCACTTATACAATACTTTGGTGACCCGGCTGGCGTGTTGGGGTATCTCTTAGCGGCTATTACCGGAAGCGTATCGCTCATCCCGGGGTTCATCTCCTACCCTCTTGCGGGCATGCTGGTGGAAAGTGGCGTTGGATACGGTGTGATTGCCCTGTTTATCACCACGCTAAAAATGGTAGGCATCCTGACTATTCCTCTGGAAGCTAAATATTTTGGAATGAAAGTAACCCTGCAACGTAATGCACTCAGTCTGGTAGGAGCCATTATCATAGGAATAATTATGGCAGCCTTTTTTGCCATCACTTAAATTGAACCATGTATGATTAGCGAGTTAAAGAAATATAGATTTGATTTTACGGTAATCGTCCTTTCTGCAGGGCTTATTGCGGTCTCATACCTTGCCGGATGGACGACGGGCCAGCAATTGACAGAAACCACTTTCTGGCGCTTCCTGAAAGAGATGCTCACCATCCTGCCCTGCATGTTTATTCTGATTGGTCTTTTCGATGTGTGGATTCCGCGAGAAAAAATCGAAAAACATGTCGGAACGGGCTCAGGATTCAAAGGCATTGCCCTGATGATCCTTCTTGCCGTAACCCAGGCCGGACCGTTGTATGCCGCTTTTCCTGTGGCTCATTTGTTATGGAAAAAAGGGTGCAGCCTTCGAAATATCTTCGTCTATGTAGGCACCTTCAGCGCAGCTAAAATTCCCATGATTACTTTTGAGATTGGTTTTCTGGGACTAAAGTTTTCCTTGCTCCGGTTAATTCTTACCATCCCGATGTTTATCCTTATAGCCATTGTCATGGAAAAGAATCTCAGGAATAAAAAGTATATAATTCAAAATCAAAATGACCAATAATCTTAAAAGGCTTTAATTCATCGAAAGCACACAATAATCACGGGCTTTACAATTTATCTATTATTATATCAGACTTATCCCTGGGCCAAAACAAAAAAGAAACTACACGTTACAGAAACTTATTTGTTTCCGTAACTTGATTTATAATTTAGAAACATTATAAATATCAAACCTCTTTACATTGTAGTATATTGATTATGTGTATTTTAATTTGATGTGTAAAAACTCAGAAAAATTTTTGGTTTAAACTAGCTGTTTAATTAAGTATATTAGTACCTAATTAATTAGAACGTTTTAAACAAAATATCAAAATGGTTTAGAACTTACTACCGGGCTATTAATAAAAATCATACTCGAAAATGAACACACAATTAATTAAACTAAAAGGAACACCAAAACAAGGGCTTACAGGAACAACACTTGGATTTTTCTTTGGTTTTGCTGCCGTTTCACTGTATGGCCCCACCGCCATTAAATTTAAAGAAGCCATGGATCTGACACCGGCGATGTTGGGATGGCTGGTAGCTATACCATCCTTGTCCGGATCACTATTAAGAATCCCTTTTGGAGCCTGGGTAGATACTACCGGAGGGAAAAAACCCTTTTTTATATTAATGCTGCTTTCAGTTATTGGACTGGGGGGCATCACCCTTTTACTTAATACTTCTTATCCGCAAGGCATGGAAGGCACTTATGGGTTGATCCTGTTCTTTGGTTTCCTCAGTGGATGTGGTATAGCCACCTTTTCAGTGGGCATTGGGCAAACCTCGTATTGGTTTCCTCAAAAAAAGCAGGGCATGGCATTGGGAACCTATGCAGGACTTGGCAACCTTGCACCTGGATTATTCTCTCTGATATTACCTATTTACCTTGAGCATTATGGTTTTATCTCCGCTTATTTTGCCTGGTTTTTATTCTTGCTTTTAGGCACTATTATTTTTGGATTTATTGGCTACAACGCTTATTATTTTCAATATAGAAAAGCCGGGTTAAGTGTAGAAGATTCAAAAGAGAATGCGAAAAAACAAGGTCAGGAAATTTTTCCCTCCGGAGGTGTTAAAGACAGCCTGTTAAATTCTGCCAAAATAAAAAATACCTGGGCATTAGTGGCACTATACTTCACCACTTTTGGCGGCTTTATTGCCTTAACAGCCTGGTTTCCTACATATTGGAGTGAATACCAAGCATTCACACCCGTTAAGGCCGGAATTTTTACTGCTATTTTTTCTTTACTCGCATCCGGAATTCGTGTGCCGGGAGGGTCTATTGCGGATAAATTTGGAGGCGAACGTGTAGCAATGTTAGCCATGATCCTGGTATTCATCTCATCTATCAGTATGTTTTTTGCCGAAGCCACCTCAGTTGGCCTGATATCAGCAATTATTCTGGCCGCCGGAATGGGGCTGAGTAACGCAGCTGTTTTCAAGCTGGTTCCTGTTTATGTTCCTAAAGCTATCGGGGGGGCTGCCGGATGGATTGGTGGACTGGGAGCCTTTGGTGGTTTCGCTATACCGCCCATTATGGGAGCAATCGCCAGTGCCTATGGCAAAGTAGGGTATGCTAAAGGATTTATTGTTTTTGCCCTGCTTTCACTTATTAACCTTGTTATCATTTATGTACTTATTAAACACAGAAAGAAATAGAATTTTATGACTATTCAACCAGGCCATATCACTGACACTAATAATGTTATCAGTTGTAAAACATGTCAAAATAAAGGATGCCTTATTAAGAAAGGGGTACCTGAGAAGCGGATACAAATTACTTCAGCTATGAAAAAGCTTTATACCGTGAAAAAAGGAGATAAATTATTCTCTTCCGGTCAACTCGTAGAGGGAGTCTTTTTTATTCAGGATGGCAAAATGAAGATTATATATAATCACGATAATTCAAAACATTTGATAAGATTGGCCGGCAACGGAGACATTGTAGGACACCGGGGGATAAGCCAGCAAATGGTCTACCCAATTGATGCTGTTGCTCTTGTAAAAAGTGATGTGTGTTTTTTTCCTTTGGAATCCTTTTTCAAAATCCGATCAGAGAACAATGATTTTGACTTTCAAACAATGATGTTCTTTGCAGATGAACTAAAGCGATCTGAAGAAGAAGCGTATTTTTTAAGCAGAAAAAACGACCTTGAAAAGGTCGCCTATGGTTTGCTAAAATTCCTGAAAGCATATGGTGTCGATGATAATAATCAATTAAATTATTCTCCCGCTATCCAGGAATTGTCTGATATGTTAACCCTTGACAGGTATATCATTCAAAAAGAAATCTCTTTCTTGATCGAAAAAGGGATAATTGATTCTAAAAAGGGTAACTTTATTATCAAAAAATCAATGATACTGGAAGGAATTTCAGAAGATTCTGAACTAATTAAGCGTGTAAAGGAATAAAACAATGAATATGGGACTCCTCAATAAACTTCTCTATTTTAGCAATGATGTAAAAAAAACGTCAGACAAACACATCGTTACAACAAATGAAAACCGCAACTGGGAAAGTTTTTATCGTGATCGCTGGCAACACGATAAAATAGTGCGTTCCACTCATGGGGTCAACTGCACTGGCTCCTGTTCATGGAAAATTTTTGTGAAAAACGGCCTGGTAACCTGGGAAATACAGCAGACGGACTATCCTGAGACCCGTCCAGATATGCCCAACCATGAGCCAAGAGGCTGTCCACGAGGAGCAAGCTATTCATGGTACCTATATAGTGCCAATCGTGTAAAGCACCCAATGATTAGAGCTACACTGGTAAAAGCTTATCGCGAAGCACGGAAAAAAACCGGTGACCCGGTGGAAGCCTGGCAACAAGTTATGGAGGACCAGGAGGTTTCCAAAAAATATAAGGCTGAAAGAGGGTTAGGAGGTTTTATCCGCATCGACTGGGACGAGGTCAATGAAATCATCGCAGCTTCCAACATCTACACCATCAAAAAATATGGCCCCGACCGCATTGCCGGCTTCACCCCCATACCGGCCATGTCAATGGTCAGCTATGCTTCAGGAACACGCTATCTCAGCCTGCTGGGAGGAACGGTGCTGAGTTTCTACGATTTTTATTGTGATCTTCCCCCGGCCTCACCCCAAACCTGGGGCGAACAAACCGACGTCCCGGAAAGCGCCGATTGGTACAATTCTTCTTTCCTGATGCTGTGGGGATCGAATGTGCCGCTGACCCGCACACCGGATGCCCCGTTTTACACCCAGGTGCGCTACAAAGGGACCAAAACCATTAACATTTCACCTGACTACAACGATGCCGCCAAATTCTCCGATTTATGGATGAAACCCAAACAAGGCACGGATGCAGCCCTGGGCATGGCCATGGGGCATGTCATCCTGAAAGAATACTTTCTGGACAAGAAAACAGCCTATTTTGACGATTACGTAAAACGATATAGCGATCTGCCTTTTTTAGTGAAGATAGAAAAGGACAACGGACGGTTTGTTCCCGGGCAGGTGGTTCGGGCCAATGATTTTGCAAAGGATTTGGATGTTAAAACCAGTCCGGATTGGAAACCTGTCCTGTTCGATGAAAATTCGTCGGATTTCGCTGTGCCCAACGGAACCATCGGTTCGAGGTGGGATAAAAGCCAGCAATGGAACCTGGAGCTGAAGGACGTCCGCAGCGGTAATGAAATCAGCCCAAAGCTCTCGCTGATTGATAATCATGACGAAACTGCGGAGGTTGCCTTCCCCTATTTCGGCGGGGAAACTTACAAGCACAGTCATTTTAACTCTACGGAAGATGAAGATATCATCTATCGAAAAATCCCTGTTAAAAAAGCCGAAGGTAAGGAAGGAGAGTTTTTTTACTGTACGGTTTTCGACTTGCTGGTGGCCAATTACGGGCTTGATCGCGGATTGGAAGATGAGAGCGCGGCGCAAAGTTATGACGATGAAAAACCTTACACCCCGGCATGGCAGGAAAAAATTACCGGAGTACCACGCGATCAGGCCATAACTACTGCCCATCAGTTTGCCGATACGGCTGCAAAAACTAAAGGTAAGTCCATGATTATCATCGGAGCCGGAGTGAATCACTGGTTTCATACCGATATGATTTACCGGAGCGCTATCAACATGCTGGTTCTCTGCGGATGCGTCGGACAATCCGGTGGAGGCTGGGCGCATTATGTAGGGCAGGAAAAAGTGCGACCACAAACCGGCTGGCTGCCCCTGGCCTTTGCCCTCGACTGGAATCGCCCGCCCAGACAGATGAACACCACATCGTTCTTCTACATGCACACTGACCAATGGCGGTACGAAAAAGTGGGGCTTTCGGAACTCATCTCGCCGCTTGTAGATAAAAAAGAGTGGGAAAGCAAGTCGATGATCGATTGCAATGTAAAAGCCGAACGAATGGGCTGGCTGCCCTCTTCGCCTCAATTAAGCGAGAATCCGTTAAACCTTGCCAAAGAAGCGGAGAAAGAAGGAAAAGAACCATCGGTTTATATCACAGGAAAGCTGAAGAGTAGAGAGATCTCTATTGCCAGTGAAGATCCGGATAACCCAAAGAATTTTCCACGTAATCTTTTTGTCTGGCGATCCAACCTGCTAGGCTCCAGTGCTAAGGGCATGGAATATTTCATGCGGCACCTTGTCGGAACACAAAACAGTGTCATGGGGCCGGATTTAAAAGAAAGCGGAGAGCAAATCCCGCAGGAGGTAAAATGGCATGAGAAGGCGCCGGAAGGGAAATTGGACCTGCTGGTAACGCTCGATTTCCGTATGTCAACAACGGCCCTGCATTCTGATATTGTGCTTCCAGCGGCGTCCTGGTATGAGAAAAATGACTTGAGCACCTCGGATATGCACCCGTTTATCCACCCTTTTGCCAGCGCGGTGGATCCCGTTTGGGGCTCGCGTACCGACTGGGATATCTACAAAGGACTGGCTAAGAAATTTTCGGAAATAGTCCCCGGACATCTCGGTAAAGAGAAAGACATTGTGATGCTGCCCCTGCAGCATGATTCACCCATGGAAATTTCCGAAACGGTCACGGCTGAAGACTGGAAGGAAACCGGCAAGGAGTTGAAGCCAGGCAAAAACATGTCGAAAATTGTTCCCGTAGAGCGGAACTACCCCGAGACCTACAACCGCTTCACGTCGCTGGGCCCTTTAATGGATAAGGCCGGCAACGGCGCCAAGGGAATCAGCTGGAATACGGAAGAGGAAGTGGAACTGCTTAAAAAACTTAATAAAACATCAGAAAATGATGGGGAATCTTATGGCAGGCCACGGATTGAAACCGATATAAATGCAGCAGAAGTAATTCTTTCACTGGCTCCCGAAACTAACGGACACGTAGCCAATAAAGCGTGGCAAGCACTGGAGCAATCAACGGGCCTCAAACACACCCATTTAGTGGAAGGCCGGGCTGAAGAAAAAATCCGCTATAAAGACCTGGTTTCTCAACCAAGGAAAATCATCACCTCCCCCATTTGGAGCGGTATTGATTCGGAAGAGGTCTCGTACAATGCCGGGTATACCAATGTGCATGAGTTGATCCCGTGGCGAACACTCACAGGACGCCAAACACTTTACCAGGATCACCCATGGATGCAAGCATTTGGCGAAAGCATGGTGTGTTACAAACCACCAATCAATACCAAATCGATAAATCACATTCTGGATAAAGTGAATAAAGATGACAACTACTTGATAATAAATATGATGACACCGCATAACAAATGGACAATCCACTCTTCTTGGTCAGATAACCTGATGATGCTAACGCTTGGACGGGGTGGCCCGGTGGTTTGGATGAGCGAGAGGGATGCTGCCAAAATTAATCTTCAAGACAATGATTGGGTAGAGGTCTTCAACAGCAACGGTGCTTCGGCAGCTCGTTTGATTGTTTCACAACGCATCCCGGAAGGTGCACTGATAATGTACCACAACCAGGAACGAACGGTGAATATGCCCATCAACCAGGTGACTGGCAACCGCGGCGGCGTGCACAATTCGGTGGAACGCCTGAGCCTCAAACCCACCCATATGATTGGTGGGTATGCCCAACTGAGCTATGGATTCAATTATTACGGAACAATCGGTTCCAACAGGGATGAATTCGTTGTGGTGCAAAAAATGGATAAAGTGGAATGGAAAGATGACCCCGTTGACGAACCTGAAAAAAAATAAGCTATGCAAATACGCGCACAAATAGGAATGGTCCTCAACCTCGATAAATGCATCGGGTGCCACACCTGCTCGGTGACCTGCAAGAATGTGTGGACTTCCCGAAAAGGCATGGAATATGCCTGGTTTAACAATGTGGAGACCAAACCCGGCAGGGGTTATCCCGATGACTGGGAAAACCAGGAGCACTGGCAAGGTGGCTGGGGACTCAAGAAAAACGAACTCCGGCCAAAACTGGGGAATAAAAAAGGGGTAATGAAAAACATTTTTGCCAATCCCTACATGCCAAAGCTTAATGATTATTACGAACCGTTCACGTTCAACTACTCCATTCTGCATAAAAGCTCGAAGTTTAAAACGCCGCCATCGGCAAAGCCTTATTCAATGATTACCGGAAAGCCTATGGAAAAAATTGAGAAAGGTCCGAATTGGGAGGACAACCTGGGTGGCAGCTACGACAAACGCAGCACCGAACAAAACTTTGAGGAAGTCCAGAAAGAGATTTACGGCAAGTTTGAAAACTCCTTCATGATGTACCTTCCCCGTTTGTGTGAACACTGCATCAACCCCACCTGTGTTGCAGCTTGCCCCTCAGGTGCTATTTATAAGCGTGAGGAAGACGGCATTGTTCTGATAGACCAGGAACGTTGCCGCGGCTGGCGGCAATGCGTGAGCGCCTGTCCGTACAAGAAAATCTATTTTAACTGGAAAACCCGCAAATCGGAAAAATGCACGATGTGCTATCCGAAGATTGAAGCAGGTGAACCAACTATTTGCTCGGAATCTTGTGTGGGCAGGATTCGCTACATCGGCGTGATGCTTTATGATGCGGAAAAAATAAAAGAAGCGGCCTCAAAAGAAGACGAGCATGACCTCTACCAGGCCCACCTGGATGTTTTTCTCGATCCAAATGATCCTGAAATTGCCAAAGAAGCCGAAAAGCAGGGTATTCCTCATAACTTTATAGAAGCAGCGCAAGCTTCACCGGTCTACAAAATGGCCATGGAATGGAAAGTTGCTTTTCCTCTTCATCCCGAATACCGCACCTTACCTATGGTTTGGTATGTTCCCAGTCTTTCACCCATTCAATCGGCTGCTGATAGTGGTAAGCTCGGGCATAACGGAATCCTCCCGGATGTGGATTCGCTGCGGATTCCGAATAAATACATGGCTAACATGTTTACAGCCGGGGATGAAGAACCCATAAAGCTTGCGCTGAAAAAAATGCTGGCCATGCGGGCCTACATGCGAACCAAAACCGTTGAACAGGAGGCCAATGAAGAAACCCTCAAAGGACTCGACCTAACCGTGAAACAAGTCGAAGAGATGTACCGCTACATGGCCATTGGCGATTACAAAGACCGTTTTGTGATACCTACCTCGCATAAAGAATATGCGGAAGATGTATTCGGAGATAAAGCTGCATGTGGCTTTACCGACGGGGATGATTGCGGAACCGGTAAATTTAAAAACCTATTCGGAGGATTTTAGTGATGATAAAAACCTACAAAATATTATCCCTGCTACTCTCTTATCCGACCCGGGAACTTCATGAGTTTCTCGGAGAAGCCGGTGGTGAGCTCAGAGATGAAAACCTGTTGCCGGAGGAAGCCATTAAGGGAATCGAAAAGTTTGTCGAATATTTTTCCAGCCCTGAACTCACCGACTGGCAGGCCCATTACGTTCAGCTGTTCGATTATTCGAGGGCCGCTTCCCTGCACCTCTTCGAACATGTACAGGGCGATTCCAAAGACCGTGGACAAGCCATGGTGGACTTAATCAACTTTTACAGGGAGAACGGCTTGGATATCACCACCAACGAACTACCCGATCATCTGCCGGTGTTCCTCGAATTTCTATCCACCCTTGAACCGGAAAAAGCCTCTGAATTGCTTTCCGAACCAATCAATGTGATCGCAAGGATATTCGAGAAACTGCATGAAAAAGACAACATGTATCAGCATGTACTTTCGGCCATTCTCCGGCTGTCGGCGAAACATCCGGAAAAAGAGACGGTCGATAAAATCATCCGGAGCCAGAAGCCTTTGAACCTGGACGAGGAGTATGAAGAAAAGCCGGTGACCTTCGGCGGGAACAATTGCTCAAGTTGTAACTAAAAAAATTGAACTATGGAATATTTTATTAATAACCTGCTGTTCACCTATTTTCCGCACATCGCTATGGCGGTATTTTGGTTTGGTTTAATCACGAGGTTGGTGAAAACCAACAAGACCATTCAGGCCCAGTCCACCCAGTTCTTTTCCGACCGGAAAATCCGGCTGGGCAGTAACCTGTTTCATGTGGGGATGATCATGGTTTTCCTGGGTCATTTCACCGGGTTGTTCACCCCCGAAAGTCTCTACCACATCGTCATCTCCACCGAAACGAAACGCATTATCGCGATTACTCTGGGTAGCATTTTCGGCACAATGACCTTTGTGGGGATGATCATTCTGATTACCCGCAGGATCAAAGACGACCGGATACGCGTAAACAGCGGTTTCCAGGATTACTTCCTGCTCTTCCTTTTGCTGGCGGAAGTAGGGTTAGGATTAGCTTCCGTCTCAACCACCGCCACTGCATCGGTTGAGCATTACGCTTCCCTGGGTGTATGGGCACAGAAGGTAATTACCTTCCAGCCCGATGCAGGTGCCATCATCGCCGGCCACAACCTGATTTACAAACTCCACATCGGAGTAGGCTTGTTCATATTCATCATCTTCCCCTACACCAAGCTCATGCATATGCTTGTCATCCCTGTGGGGTATTTTTTCAGGTCGGGGTATCAATTGGTTAGAAAAGGATTACAGTGGAAATTTTAAAAAATAGAGTTATGTTGGAAACAAATTATCTGGGTTTAAAATTAAAAAATCCTTTAGTAGCAGGAAGCAGCGGACTGACGGCAACCATTTCTCAATTGCGTGATCTTGAGAAGCAAGGATTGGCTGCTGTGGTACTCAAATCTCTATTTGAGGAGGATATCTACACCGATTTCAACAATGAGATAGCTAACAGTACACGCTCCGACGAAGAATTAGATACCTTAGATATAAAAATCAAACATCAACACCTTGACGAATACTCCAAACTGATCAGGGAGGCAAAAGCCGCCCTTAAAATCCCAGTGATTGCCAGCATCAATTGCACCTCAACACATGAGTGGGCTTATTTTGCTTCAATGATAGAAAAAGCGGGAGCGGATGCTCTGGAGCTGAATATCTATGAAATACCATTTCACCAAACAAGCGCATCCGAATCTGAGCAACGGCATATTCATTTGGTTAGGCAAATTATAGATGCTTTAAATATTCCTGTGGCAGTGAAAATAAGTCCATACCATACTTCAACAGCCAATTTTTGCCGGGCTCTTGAGCAGGCCGGGGCATCGGGGATTACACTTTTTAACAGGTTTCTGAGTCCTGATTTTGATCCACAGACTTTCAGCTTTAAAGAAAAAAATAAATACAGTCATCCTGAAGAATATTATCATACCTTAAGATGGACAGCACTTTTGGGTCAAGAGTCAGAAGTTTCATTGTGTGCTTCTTGTGGGATTCATGAAACAGATACAATATTAAAAATGATAGCTGCCGGTGCCTCTGCTTGTCAGTTGGTTAGTGTCTTGTACAAAAATGGCATCGGCATTACAGGAAGAATATTAGAGGAGATGCAGAATTTCCTGCACAGCAATGGTTATAGTTCTTTAAGAGAATATCAAACAGCGGCTAAAAAACATTTGAAACTAGAATATTTTTTACGATCACAATTTGTACGATTAAAGAATCTAGAAGAATCACTAAAATAATGATTTATTTGTCACTGCCGCCCTTTCAACGCTACTTTTCTTCATGCAATTGTATCTGAAAAACCCAAAATCTGGCAGGATAATATCCTAATCGGGTGACTGATTTAACTGGGGATTTATAATCGGAACCTAAGTGTTATTATTTAATAGAATCGATGAACAATATCCACTATGGGATAATGGTTTAGTTTCATCGCTGGTCTTGCACGGCTCGTTCCTGTGCCTCTACCATTTTTCGCTGGAAGGAGTTTTCGGTAAGTTGAAAAACAATCAATCGCCTCATTTTATACCTTACTTCCTATATAACCTATTTTTTAACTTTGAGTATTTTATCCGGCATTTGCGGCCAGAATCAGGCTTAACTATGTAGACACTAACATACATCCTCCACCATTACTCCTGACATTTATACGGTGCATCGTTTGTTTAAATAAGAAATCCGGTTTAACTTTTTTTTAACAACAAAATCCAGCATAACCTCACCGTATATGTTAACTTTGTGTCATAGGTATTTAAGTACTAAATTACATTATATAAAAACAAAATCTACAAATTAATCAATCATAGAAGACTTTATTATGAAAAACATCAGCACATTCATTCTATTTAGTTTTATGTTTTGGGCTCATGTATTATCCCAAACACCTGATACATTATGGACAAAATCTTTTGGAGGCAATGGTGAGGACTGGATTGGCTCCTCAGTGACTCAAACTGATGACAATGGGTTTATTATGGCGGGGTGGTATGATAACGGTGATGCCGCGGATGTATGGCTTCTTAAAACCGATGCCAACGGTGATACCCTTTGGACTAAAACCTTCGGCGGCAGTGAAGATGATATGGGTTCAGATATAGTGATCACGCCACAGGGGGATTATGTTATTGCCGCAATTACGCATTCTTATGGTGCAGGAGAAGATGATTGGTGGCTTATTAAAACGGATGCCGATGGCAATATGATCTGGAATAAAACCTATGGGGGTATTGAAGAAGATGAGGATGTTTCTATTGAAAAAACAAGCGATGGGGGTTTTATATTAACCGGCCAACATACTATAGATGGTGATGGACAGGTATGGCTTGTGAAAACCGATAGTAATGGAAATGTAGTGTGGGACAACTATGCATTCCCAAATGCTGAAGCAGGGAGTGTCGGACATTGTGTTAGACAAACCACCGACGGCGGCTACATTATCGTCGGAGAAAATGATGATCTAGGCATCTGGCTGATTAAGACCGATCCATCAGGAAACATGGAGTGGAACAATGCATATGGAGGTTCTGAACCATGTTGCGATGAGGGTTATATTGTCGAGCAAACTTCTGATAATGGTTTCATTTTGGGAGGAGAAACTCTATCATTTGGGCCAAACGACAGCACAACTTATGCGTGGTTAATCAAAACCGATGAGCAGGGCGACACGCTCTGGACCCAAAAATATTTTCAAGCATTACCCGACAGCATTGGTGCTTCTGTGGGTTATGGGAATTCACTTATGCAAACAGAGGATGGAGGATATCTGTTTACCGGTTTCAGAGGATTAAATGCAGGTGAGTTGGACTTGTTCCTCACAAAAACCGATGAAAATGGCACTGAACAGTGGACTGAGATATTAGAAAACGCGGCAGGTATGTGCCTGACCCAAACCGCGCAGGGAAACATCATGGTAGGTGGGTTAAATCCTACTTCTGAAGGAGATATGAACATTTTCTTATCTCTTTTCAATGTAACTACTACTGGAATTGGCTATTCTGACTATCTGGGATATAAAGCCAATATGCTATATCAAAATTATCCGAACCCTTTTTTTGCTAATACAATCATACCTTATAAGATCAGCCAACCAGGACAGGTGTCATTAAAAATTTACGATAGTTCTGGACAGTTGGTTCAAACGGTAACAGAGAAATTTCATGAGCCCGGTACATATGTCATTAATATCCAGAATCCTACACTGAGAAATGGTTTTTATTACTATACACTACAAGTTGGAAATGATTTTGTTGGAAGCAGAAAAATGTTAATGTCGCATTAAAATATTCAATACTTAATAGCTATGAAATACATAACTTATTTTCAAATGGTAGCGGCTTCTGTTATTGTAATTTTCAGTAGTTGTGAAAAAGATCCGGATAATGGCCCCCCCGGAACAACCACCTATGATCAACCGATACTGGACCTTTCAGATGCTTCGGCATTGGTGGCGCTGGAGACCGGAGAAGGACACAAGAATTCGTTGGAAGATGAAAACAGTAATCTATATAAATTAACAACCGATGGCACTTATGAGATGGTCCGGTTTGTCAATCCGGATGGCTCTGAAGTTGACCCTGATCTAGCTGAAACCCGTATCATAGTTGAAGAAATTTTTAACCTGACCGACGAGTACCTGGTACTCAGGGGTGATTTCAATCTTTATGATACCCTGGGTAATACGCAATTCTATCAGCAATTAATGATACGTAAAACGGACGGTGCAATTTTTGAATACACTCTGGGAATGGGAGATTCAGGACCGGATAATTTCATTAACAGCCCGGTTGTCCGTCATGATGAAAAGGGGAATATTTATTTTGGAAAACGGCATTATGCTATTATTAGGTTGTTGTTAGAAGCTCAGGCTCCGGAATATGTCAATATCCTGCCCAGTGGACAGTCCTATTCTCAATTTACAACTGACAAGTTTGGGAACTGTATTTATACAGATGAAGACTATGATTTTAAGATATTAAAGGAAAGTGGCGGTTTGGAAGAAATAGAAACCAAAGATTATACTGATGCTTTCTGGAAAGGTTTGGATGGTAAATTATACCTGAAGATGCAAGAGTATGATGAAAACAGTTATGTTTATCGTCTGGATTACAATGATGATAATATTTCTCAGGTTCAGGTTTTTGAAGACACGGAGGGTTTGATACATCACAATTTTTTCACCGGAGAATATTACAAAATTGAAAAAGCATCTTCCATACTATTCATCGATACCAATGAAGAGGCCTTGCAATCCTGGGAGTTTTTTGAAAATGATTATACAGTAGAAGCCGTCGAGACGCCTATAGCACCTGCT
Organism: Bacteroidota bacterium; assembly: GCA_021767705.1. Classification (GTDB taxonomy): domain Bacteria; phylum Bacteroidota; class Bacteroidia; order Bacteroidales; family JAIPAH01; genus JAIPAH01. The sequence goes on from JAASSU010000001.1 coordinate 47,203, forward strand.
CGATTTTACGACGGTTCATCAAGTCTTGTGAATGCAAGCAACTTTCTTTATATGTTCAATGAAACAAAGCTTTACAAAGTGGATTTAAATGATTACATTTCAACGAAACTCTCCTCGGATGAATATGAGTTTTATAATCTGGGCATTAATGCAAATAAAGAGTTAATGTTCAGTGCCCTGAGATATTCGGATGCCAAAAAGGTAATCGGAAAAATCACAGCCTCGGATGAGATCATTATACTGGATTCAGAATCGGACAAAAAGGCTATTGCTTTTACAAGACTTGATTAGCAACCCATAGGAGGCTGTCTTGATTTTGAAACAATTAATCCTTTAAAAGATGAAAATCATGAAAAAAATTGGATTAAAAATTTTGTCTTTCTTAATAGTTATTGCCATTATCTTCTCAGCGTGTTCAAAAGATAACGGTGATAATGAAACAGAAGATAATACTGTAATAGAATCCGGCACCCCATACTTTACATTCAAAATTGGAAGCAGGCAACCTGTAACAGTAAATTGCGAGAGGATTACTTTTGTGGCTGAATCAGGTGGCGATCATATACAACCAGTACTTGGTAAATCGGAGTCGATTAATTCTACGTTTTCCTATGCATATTATGGTTCATCGGCAATTATGGACACGCTTAAAAGTGGCGAATTTCCCCTAATTCCCTATACAGGTTGGTCATCAAAAATTCCCATGCATTTTAGTTTAAAAGCACCTCGCACAGAGGGTGAAAATGATTTCTATTTAACCACGGCTGATTCATCTTCGCAGTATAAACATTTAATAGAATCTATTGAGAAAAAAGATGTAGAAAGTGGAATGAGAGTATATTATGTCAATGGTTCTTATAATCTAAAAGCCGAAAACATTATTGATAATGAGATAGTTGATATATCTGGCCAATATCATTTTAAGCTGTTGACTGTTGAGGAATAATGATGTCAATACAAGAGGCGCTGTGCCTATTTACAACACAAGCTGGAAGTTTCGTTTCATTGAATTTTATGATTTCAATATTGATTTCTTCAAGGTTTTTGCTGACCAATGCCACCATGGTAAGGAAGAAAATCATTTTTCCCGGCCCTGGAAGAAGCAGGTATCGCCAGGAAAGGTGGCCCTATCGGTGTAATGCTGGAAGAACATGAGCAGGGACGTACGTTGATAAAAAATATGCATAGCACTGTGGCTAAAGAAGATATGGACAAGAAAGCATTTATAAACGCAGCATCGTCTTATATTGAACTTCTAAGAAATCATATCACCAAAGAAAACACCATCTTTTTTCCCTTTTGGGCATTGCCTTTGAATCGGGCTTTAATTCCAAGTCAGCATTCAACAGATTATTTTATGGAAACAGCTGTCAGGCTGCACCGTGCAGCAGAAGGCATGCCCTTTACAGGATTGAAACCTGCCAGTCCTAATCCAACGGATATTGAAAAAGCAGAGAAAGCCTTGGTGACTGGCAACATTGATCCTTTGCAAACCCTTCTGAAAGAGGAATTGGATAATGAGACTTCGAAATGGTTTAAAAAAGCCCTGGAAGCAAAGAAAAATAAAGGTAAAAGTTTAGAAGCTGGACGTCGATGGGTGGATAGTTATGTGAAGTACATCGTAATACTCACAAACTCTACATGAAAATTCAAGCCGGACCACCTCATGGTGTTGGTGAAGAGTAAACCTAACATATTATTAATAAGCCCTGATTTAGCTTCGGGGCTTATTGTTTGATACTTAAGCAAAAAATATGGAGTAAATATTTCTTGTTAACGTTTCCTTAACAAAATATAAATGGTTTTAGTGTCTTGATATATAATTATTTATGTGATTTATAAAGTTTATACAGGTAAACTTGTACTTATATACTTGCTTATAAGATGATCTTTTTAGAACTTTGGGGAAGTAAGCTTAGTTTTTAGGTTCTTAAATTAATAATACCGCATGAAAACATTTAATCGTTATACCACCATTATCATTATTCTGGGCTTTATATGTACATGCACTTATGGCCAGAGCAACGACGGAAAAGCATTATTTGAAAAATATAGTTGCCAGGGCTGTCATACTATTAATAAGGGCAGGCTGGTTGGTCCTGACCTTGCAAATATCGGTGATAAACGTTCAGAAACCTGGCTAAAGGAATTCATCAGATCGCCTCAAACCATGATACAAAATGGCGATTCTATAGCTGTCAGCCTTTATGAAGAATATAACAACGTGGTGATGCCTGCAAATAATCTTACGTCGTCAGAAATGGAGGCCATTCTTCAATATATAAAAAAGGAGTCTCCGGAAAATGTTTCCGAAAAACCTGACCAAAAAAGACAAAAGCAAGCATCTACTTTTACCGCTAATAATTTTACTACCGGTGAGAACCTATTCACCGGACAGTTACGTTTCTTTAACAAAGGACCTTCATGTGTTACTTGTCATCACATATCCACACAAAATCGCTTTGCTGGTGGCAACCTCGCGGTAGATCTGGCTGGCAGCTTCAAAAAACTAAATGAGTCTGGGGTCAAAGCTGTTTTACGAAACCCTGCTTTCCCAGTTATGAAAGCAGCCTATAAAAACAAACCCCTCCTGGATGCGGAAATTCATAACCTGACAGCTTTTTTGAAGAAATCCTCCGAAACAGAGCAGGCTGCAAATACAGCTTCCTTTAGCATTTCCACTAAACTAATTGTATTGGGTTTAGTGGGAACAGCATTGCTGCTAATATTAATTTCTCTTATTTGGCGAAAGAGGAAAAAACAAGGCGTTCATGATAAGATATTTAACCGTCAGTTAAAGACTATCTAAAAATAAAAACCATAAATACGATGAGTTGGATTGAAAATCTCATATCACCCAAAACCCGGAAGTGGGAAGAGTTTTACCGCAACCGTTTTCAACACGACAAGGTTTACAGAAGCACCCACGGGGTAAACTGCACCGGTGGTTGCTCCTGGCAGATTCATGTAAAAGACGGTATTGTAGTTTGGGAAACACAACAACTGGATTATCCTTTGCTTGAAGATAAACTACCACCCTATGAACCAAGAGGCTGCCAAAGGGGTATCTCCTTCTCCTGGTATCTATACAGCCCGCTGCGTATCAAGTACCCCTTGGTTCGCGGAAAACTCCTTGATGCCTACCGTGAAAAGAAAAAGGAAACCGGCGACCCCGTCTTAGCTTGGAAAAGCCTTCAGGAAGATACGAAAAAGCGAAAGGAGTATCAACAAGCCCGCGGCAAAGGGGGCTTCAGAAGGGCCGGTTGGGATGAACTTTTGGAAATCATTGCCGCTTCCAACATCTACACAGCCCAAAAGTACGGGCCCGACCGCGTCATTGGCTTCTCCCCTATTCCGGCGATGTCGATGCTGAGCTATGCCGCTGGCAGCCGCTTTCTGCAACTTTTTGGTGGGGTAAACCTCAGCTTCTATGATTGGTATTGTGATCTGCCTAATGCCTCACCCGAAGTGTGGGGCGAACAAACCGATGTGGCCGAAAGTGCTGATTGGTTTAACTCCAAATTCATTGCTGTAATGGGTGCCAACCTGAACATGACACGGACACCTGACACCCATTTCTTTGCTGAAGCAAGGCACAACGGAACCAAAACAGTTGTATTCTCCCCCGATTTCAGCCAGGTGGCTAAATATTCCGACCAGTGGGTTCCCCTCCATGTCGGTAGTGACGGAGCTTATTGGATGGGCGTAACGCATGTTATCCTGCAGGAATTTCATCATAAGAAACAAGTGCCCTATTTCATCAATTATACCAAGCAATACACCGACAGTCCATACCTGGTAGAACTTACAGTGCAGGAAGGGAAACTAAAGCCCGGAAAATTAGTCCGCGCCAACCGCCTGGAAACCTTTCAGGATATTGCCAATGGAGAATGGAAATTTCTGAATATTGATAAAAATTCCGGAACACCCGTCGTGCCCAAAGGAAATATTGGTCACCGTTGGGACAAGGAACAGGGCAACTGGAACCTGAAGCTGGAAGATGCTGTACATCATCAGCCATACGATCCGGAGCTAACATTGCTCGGAAAAGAAGATGAGGTGGTTCAGGTAGAGTTCAACGATTTTGGACTGGACAACAGCAGACAAAGGGGCGTACCGGCACGGAAAATGACCACAGCAGATGGCTCCTCTATCTATGTGGCTACCGTGTATGACATTATGATGGCGCAATACGGCATTAACCGAGGGCTGGAAGGTGATTATCCTACCAACCAAGGATATTACGACCGGGATGCTGCTTTTACCCCTGCCTGGCAGGAGATTTTTACCGGCACGGATGCAGATACGGTTATCCAGTTTGCCCGCGAATGGGCAGCCACCGCCGAAGCTTCTAACGGGAAATGCTCCATCATTATCGGCGCCGGCGTTAATCACTGGTATCAGAACAACCTGATGTACCGGGCGGGAATTATGTCACTGATGCTGTGCGGATGTGTGGGCGTGAATGGTGGCGGACTAAACCACTATGTGGGGCAGGAAAAACTGGCTCCTTCCGATTCGTGGGGAAGCATTGCTTTTGCGAAAGACTGGATGGATGCAGCCCGACTTCAGCAGGCACCTATCTGGCACTACATCAACACCTCTCAATACCGGTATGACGGCTTCTCCTCAGAATACAACATTGCTCCGGAAAACGAGCACACCAATAGCCATAATGCAGATCTTATCCTGAAATCGATACGGATGGGCTGGATGCCATATTATCCACAGTTCAATAAAAACCCGCTGGACCTTTGCAAGGAAGCGGTAGAAAGCGGAGCTTCGACCAATGAAGAAATAAAAACATTTATTGTTGATCAGCTTCAATCAGGGCAACTTAATTATGCCGCTGCCGACCCTGAGGCGGATGAAAACCACCCGAGGGTCTGGTACATCTGGCGGGGCAATGCCATTTCGGGAAGTATGAAAGGTCATGAGTACCTTTTGAAGCATTACCTGGGCACCCACTCCAACGCTATAGCTCCCGACAGGGAAGAGCAAAAAACCGATGAAGTGAAATGGCACGATGTGGCGGCTACCGGAAAGATGGATCTGGTGGTGGATCTGAATTTCCGGATGGACTCTTCTGCCCTCTACTCGGATATCGTCCTTCCGGCGGCTTCGTGGTACGAAAAGGATGACCTCAACAGCACCGATATGCACTCGTTTATCCATCCCTTAACGGCAGCCATTGCCCCGGTGTGGGAGTCGAAATCCGACTGGGACATTTTTAAGCATATCGCCCGGAAAACCTCTGAGTTGGCCAAAGACGCTTTTTCTGAACCTGTGAAAGACGTAGTAGCGGCTCCATTGGCGCACGACACGCCGGATGAAATCGCCCAACCCGAAGTAAAAGACTGGGCTAAAGGGGAATGTGAAGCGATTCCAGGTAAATCCATGCACAAACTGAAAATCGTGGAGCGCGATTACAGTCGCCTCTATGAGCGTTTTATCAGCCTTGGCGATAAAGTAAAGGCGAATGGCTTGGGGGCTCACGGCAATTCCTATCATTGTGATGATGTGTATGAGGAAATGGTCAATTCTTCACATTTTTCAAAGGAGCAAATTGATGGCAAACAATACCCTTCATTGAAAGAAGCCCAATCGGCGGCCAATGTCGTGCTCAGGCTGTCATCGCTTACCAATGGAGAGCTTGCCATGCGGGCATACCGGAACGCCGAAAAGAAAACCGGGTTAAAATTGATCGATATCGCTGAAGGAAGTGCCAATGTGCGCATCAGTTTTCGCGATTTGAAATCACATCCCCACCGTTATAACAATTCACCGGTATGGTCGGGACTGATGAATGGTGGTCGCGCCTATTCGGCATATACTTATAACGTAGAACGCCTGGTACCCTGGCGCACCCTCACCGGACGTCAGCACAGCTACCTCGACCATCCGTTTTACCTGGCTTACGGAGAAAATATGCCCACCTATAAACCCTCGCCCAAGTGGGAACTTTATGGCGACTTAAGGGAAACGCTGAAAAATGGAGAAGCAAAAGTACTGAACTGCCTGACACCGCACGGTAAATGGCATATTCATTCTACGTATATGGACAATATCCGCATGCTCACTCTATCAAGAGGAATAGAGCCATGCTGGCTGAGCGAAGCAGATGCCGCCATCCTGGATATCAAAGATAACGACTGGGTGGAAGTGTATAACGATCACGGTGTATTCAGCACCCGGGCTGTGGTCAGCAACCGCATCCCGAAAGGTGTTTGCATTGTTTACCATGCCTCTGAACGAACCATTAGTGTACCTAAATCGCAGGTCAGGAAAGGAAAACGAGCCGGGGGCAACAACAGCTTTACAAGGATACACCTCAAACCCAACCTGCTGGCAGGAGGATATGGGCAGTTCTCGTATCATTTCAATTATTGGGGCCCTACAGCCCCCAACCGTGATACGCATGTGATAATTAAGAAAATGACAAAAGTGGAGTTTTAAAAAGGAATAAAACTATGGATGTACGTTCACAAATAGCAATGGTCTTTCACCTTGACAAATGTATTGGTTGTCATACATGCTCTGTAGCTTGCAAGAATATCTGGACTGACCGTAAGGGAGCCGAGTACATGTGGTGGAATAACGTAGAAACAAAGCCCGGAACGGGCTACCCTACAAAATGGGAAGATCAAAGAATCTATAAGGGCGGCTGGGAACAAAAAAACCTTAAGCTGAAACTTAAAGGGGCAGGTAAATCCAAAGGGCTTGGCAATATCTTTCATAATCCGCACCTTCCAAAAATTGATGACTACTATGAGCCGTTTACCTATAAATATTCTAACCTCACGAATGCACCTGACCAGGAAGACCAACCCACCGCCAGGCCTGTTTCACAAATTACAGGGAAAAACATGGACATCAAGATGGGGCCAAACTGGGACGATGACCTGAGTGGCTCACCTGATTTTGCCCGTCAGGACGTCAATATGGAGCATTTGACCGCTGCTGAAAAAGAGGCCATGTTCCAGTTAGAACAAATGGCTTTCTTTTACCTGCCACGAATTTGTAACCATTGCCTTAATCCTGCATGTGTAGCATCATGCCCTTCAGGGGCTATCTACAAAAGAGGGGAAGACGGTATTGTGCTCATTAACCAGGAAAAATGCCGTGCCTGGAGGATGTGTGTAACAGCATGTCCCTATAAAAAGGCCTACTTCAACTGGAACACCGGTAAATCGGAAAAATGTATCCTATGCTATCCAAGACTTGAATCAGGACAGGCACCAGCTTGCATGCACTCTTGCGTGGGAAGGATACGCTACCTTGGGGTTGTGCTTTATGATGCTGACCGCATTCATGATACAGCCAATAGCAATGAGGAACAACTTATCGATAACCATTATGATATGCTGCTGGATCCTTTTGACGATGAAGTGATCCGTGAAGCCAAAAAGAATTATACAGCCGACTCTACCATTGAAGCTGCTCAAAAGTCGCCCGTTTACAAATGGGTGAAAGAGTGGGGGCTCGCACTTCCGCTACATGCCGAATACCGTACCCTGCCCATGCTGTTTTATGTGCCACCATTATTGCCGGTAATGGCCTCTTTGAGTAGTCGCGATAACCAAAAACAAAGCGATAAAGTCCATAAGAAAGGAAAGACATGGAATGTCGACTGGATATATGATACAAGCACTGAAGAATTGTGGAGCAGCATCAAGCAGGCCCGTTTTCCCGTAAAATATCTGGCCAACCTTTTTAGCAATGGCGATGAGACAAAAATTACTTTAATCATGGAAAAATTAATGGCGGTACGCATTCACCGTCGACGTGTGACTGTGGGTGATGTTGCTGACGAAAAAGCAGAATCAGTACTGCAAAAAGTCGGTTTGACGGCGGATGAGGCTGATGCGATCTACCGGCTTACATCACTGGCTCCGTTTGACGAACGCTTTGTGATTCCACCAATGCATCGCGAAGAAGCCATCGAAATGATGGAGGATACCGGAGAATACAAAGGAGCAAGCGGCTTTGGCTTCAGAACAGAACCCAAACGCGGAAGCTGAACCCAATCAAAACAAAGTAACAATGAGCAATACATCAGCAATCAATCATCTCATCAATCGATATGAACTATTCGCCACCCTGCTCGAATATCCGGGGCCGGATATCGATTCTTCTTTAGAAAAGTTGCAGGAAGAATTTTCCGGAACCTATCCACAGGCAGCGCAGGAACTACAATCTTTTGCAGCAGACTTCGGTGGGTTATCATTACAACAACGAGAAGAGCTGTATATACACACCTTTGACGTACAGGCTCTCACAACTATGGATGTTGGTTATGTCCTTTTTGGTGAGGACTACAAGCGTGGCGAACTACTCGTACACCTCAACCGCGAGCATCGTCATGCCGGCGTGGATTGCAAAGGACAATTGGCCGATTATCTACCTAACATCCTCAGGCTGATAAGCCGAATGGAGGATAAAGCCCTGAAAGACGAATTAGTGCACCGGATTGTGATTCCCTCACTACAAAAAATCCGGCAGGATTTTCATCCGGAAAAGATTCAAAAGAAGCAGAAACTTTACAAAAAGCACCAGAAAACACTGTTGGATGACCCGGTAAAAAGGCCTTTGCTCTATTCAATGGTTTTTGATGTGCTTACCAAGATACTGCAAAGTGATTTCCAGGATGCCTTGCAACCTCAGGGTATTCCTGAGGAAGACTATGAAAAAGATATCCGTAATGAAATGAAGAACCAATAAACCAGTTAGTCATGAATTTTTTAAACACTTTTCTGTTTACCGTATTGCCATATATGGCTTTGTTCGTGTTTTTGGCAGGAACCATCTACCGATATCGTACTTCAAAATTCAGTTATTCCTCCCTTTCATCACAATTCCTGGAGAGCCGGAAGTTGTTTTATGGTTCGCAGGCTTTTCACTGGGGACTGGTTATTCTGTTTTTCGGACACCTGGCCGGCTTCCTGTTTCCAAAAAGCATTATTGCCCTGAGTAGCCAGCCCGTGCGAATCCTGATAATTGAGATTACTGCCCTGATTGCCGGATTTCTGACCCTGACAGGAATGATAATGCTCATCGTCCGCCGGATTTTCAACAGCCGTTTACGCAAGGTCTCCACCGCCATGGATTGGATTCTGGAAAGCGTATTGCTTTTTGAAATCCTTTTTGGGATAGCCATTGCCTTCTCACACCGCTGGGGCTCGGCCTGGTTTGCAGCAGTGCTTACGCCTTATCTCAAATCAGTATTAATTCTTAATCCAGACTTGCAAGCTGTAAGTGCCGCACCCTGGATGATAAAAGTGCACATTACCGGATTTTACCTGTTACTCATACTTTTCCCATTTACCCGCTTAGTGCATGTGTTAGTTTATCCTGTCAGGTATATCTGGAGACCATTTCAGCGAGTAATCTGGTATCATTGAAAAAATAGCAAGTGGCCTTATTAGAATTTCTATTTTCGCTGGTTGAAACAACAATGGTATCGTGGACTATATATTAAGAAATGAAAATCCGAAAATTCTATAATCCGTTTAACGGCTCATGAGTACTTATCTTCCGCAAAAAGCGATACCAGAAAAATGGATGAAGGCCACTGTTGTGGGAAGCCTTTGGGCAGTGGTGGAAATTGTGCTGGGCAGCATGCTTCACAACATCAAGATTCCCCTGGCAGGAACAATACTGTCATTTATCACCGTTTACCTGGTTATCTCCTATTTCCAGTTATGGAAAACCAACGGCATCATCTGGCGTGCAGGGCTGATATGTGCTTTGATGAAATCGCTATCGCCCAGCTCTATCATCCTGGGTCCTATGGTGGGGATACTTTCCGAGGCCTTACTGCTGGAATTGGCCATCAGAACCCTGGGCAAAAACGGCCTGGCTTATGCCATTGGGGGAGCTATGGCCGTATTTAGCGCACTCATTCAGAAAGCCTCCACCTTTTTGATCTTGTACGGATGGGATATTGTTGCCCTGATAAAAAACATGTACCACTTCGCTGTTAAGCAGCTAAGCTTTGGGAACATCCCGATAATTCAGGCTTTAGGATTAATGTCGGCTATCTATCTTATCAGTGGCGCTGTGGCAGCCATAGCAGGTTACAGGACCGGCAAAAGCTTTACGAAGAATGTACATGACACCTTTACACCTTCCTTCACGCATCAGGCGCAAAGCAACTTGTTCCGTCATTCCAGGAAGCTAAACTACTCACTGGCGGGGTTACTCGTCATATTCGTTTTGCTTGTGGGAGGGTTGCTGGTGATTACGAAAAGCGGAATATTTTTCTCCGCTGCTTTTACGCTTGTTTTTACAGGTGCTATGTATGCACGCTACGGTAAAAATATGCGGAGATTTAAAAAGCCGGCGTTCTGGATTCAGATATCAGCCATCCTGCTTTTTTCAGCCCTCTTTTTCGACGGCATTTCGCCAGAAAACATCTTCCGTAAAGAAGGCTGGATAATTGGGCTGGACATGGTTTTCAGAGCACTGATGATTATCAGTGCCTTTTCAGGTATCAGTATTGAGCTGAAAAATCCGGTCATCAAAAATATCCTGTACAAACGCGGACTAAAAAACCTTTATCAATCCCTTGAGATGGCCTTCTCGGCCCTGCCCGGGCTGATGGTAGCCTTCTCTGCTAAAAAAAACGGCATCCTGGGATTCAGGAAACTTACGCACACCATGCTTGAAAGCTCGCGCTCCCTGCTCGAAAGCTTTAGTGAAACGGAAAAAAACCGCCCAGATGTCTTCATCCTCACCGGCGATGTGGATGAAGGCAAAACAGTTACGGCACGTCGGATTGTTGACCAACTCAAAGACAAAGGATGGAATATTCGCGGTTTGTTATCCACCAAGAAGATGGATGATCCGGAAAAACACGGATACTTTATCAAAGATATCACAAGCGGCAAGAAAGCCCGGTTGTGTTCGCAAAACCCCGATCAGGGAAGCATCAAAACCGGACGGTTTTATTTCTCCGAAGAAGGAATAAAGTTTGGTGAAAAAGTCCTTCTGCAATCTATTGAACATCCCACTGACCTGGTAGTTATCGATGAGCTGGGGCCACTTGAACTGAACGATAAGGGCTGGTCACCGGCCATAGAACAACTGCTAACAAAAAGTAAAAAACCTCATCTATGGGTTGTAAGAGAAAAACTGGTCAACATCGTCATGAGGAAATGGCATATCGGGGATGTAACTGTTTTTAACATCAAAGAAGATTCGATAGAGGAAACTATAGCTGGTATCAGGAAACATATCGCAAAGTAATTAATGATACAGAATGAATTATCATTTTTTTAAGGACCTGACTCTATATTCTTATACATACTTCAACCGATTTCCAGCCATCATATTCCTGATCATTTCATATCCCCACAATCCGAGTGCAATAACCTCGATGAATCCAGAGTATCCCATTACCTGGTAAGCTCCAGGCACAAAATCAGTGGCTATCTCTGTTGTTACCCTTAAGGCGTTACCTAAATTGAGCAGGATAAAGGGAATCCACAGCGTATTGGTTTTCCGGCGGTCAATACCTGAAAAATCGGGGACAAATCTGCTGGAAACACCCACAATCATCATCAGGATAAACCCTACCGTCAGGGCATGCCGGTAAGCTCCAAAGTAAGCATGTGAGAAAGGGATGGCATCTTCTACCAGCGGCATATAAATCCCGAAAGTATACACCGGATTCAAAACCAGCAGCACCATGGCGATGATAAACCAGATATATGCTGCACGGATAAACTTTAATCCGCGATCCGGTTTCCTGACTTTCGTTTTGAACATACGGAACTGTTTCGGAGACCCAATAGCAGCGATAAGTAATACCATAGCTGAAAGCTGATACAAAGCCATCCAAATCCGGTTTTCTGTAACCATTGAAGCAATAAATGTAACAACACTGATGGCAATGGCGCTATTCACAAAGTAAAGCAGGAAGTTCCGCCATCTTTCAGAAGGTTTTTGCAGTCCAAAGTACTCCGGTAAAATGCGAAGCGAAACGCCAAGTATCATAACCACTGCCATACCAAGAAGCTGAATATCGCGATACGGGATATTGAAGGTGGAGACGTTGAAAAGAAATTGTTCTTCCGTGTCCGAGGCTTCAAAAAGCCAGAAAATAACAGGATTAAGTATTGCAGCCAAAACAAACCAACCAAGGGCCGCATAAACAAAACGATCCCAGTGGTCAGCGGTTCCTCCTTTCAGTATGGTTTTGGCTATCGCCAGAGCGAAGATAACAACCGCTCCTAACTGAATGATTGCAGAGAAAACACCCAGCCCAAGGAACGGAACATGGGGTTCCAATATATGCGCCACCATTTGTAAAATAAGTCCTGCTAACATTAATGGGAGCGAGGCATAAGCCAAGCGGGGCCTCCACAGGGAGGCCTGCTTGAATAGCGGAAAAGCCTGGTAGGCAAACCCCATGATAAACAGGCCAACAAAACCAAAGACCATGGCATGGCCGTGGGCCAATACCCACGAATAATCTATTGCCGCGAAATTTTTGTCCTCACCAATAAAAAAAAGGTTAATGGCACCCCACAGTGCCCCGACAGATAATAGAACAGAAATACCGGCCACAAAGAAGGGCTTGAATATCCGCAGTCTTGCAGCCGGTTTTTCTGTAATATCCGGTTGTTCGGAATATATTGACAGATCTACTGTATTCATATTCAATCATTTGATAGCGAAAGAAAATCATTGCTGAATATCAAACACTCAACCTGCTTAAAACAGCTTCTCCGTTTTCAATTTTTGTTGCCAACGATCGAATGGTCTCCTTTTTTAATAGCTGTGTAAAAGCTTCCCTAATAGGCTCGTATTCGTTATGCAAGGGGCAGGGATTATTGGCATCGCAATGTTTAAACCCCAAACCGCACTTAGTAAAGAAGATTTTACCTTCCATAATCATCACAACATCAAATAAATAGATTTCCTGTTGATCATCATCTGCAAAGAAAAAACCACCACCGCGTCCACGCACTGATTTTAAAAGTCCAAACCGGGTCAGCGTTTGCATAATTTTAGCCACATACTGCTCTGGGGCATCTATATCCCTGGCAATAGCTTTGAAGCCGCGACGCTTTCCTTTCCTACTGTTCAGCTCGACAGAAACCAATGCTCTTATGGCGTATTCGGTGGTTTTGGATAACATAATCTTGATTTCAGGTTTTCTTCCGCAAAATTAATTATTCTCCGAAAAAGCTTTGGTACATCTTTTCGGCATTTGGAAAAAGAATATTGTTTTCCAGATGAATGTGCCTGTGTAAATCCTTCTCGAACTCAAAAAGCTTGTGGTACAATACCCTGAAAGTGTTACAGGCATCCGGTGGTGGATTATAGCTTTCAGATAAGGAATCAATTTCCTCAAACCTGGCCCCTTCATTTGCATGTTCCTCACGCATCATGGTGATGGGATGTGTTACATGCCCAAACTGTGGCTTCTCCGGTGTGGAACCGTTTTGCCTGGCTGTTTCCAGTTTACGAATGAAAGGAAACAGGATCAGCTCTTCTTTTTTCATATGCTGTGTTAAAGCGCCAGCCGATTCCTCAAAGAGTTGCCTGATCTTATGCAATTCAGGATGATTGTCGCCATGTACAGAGCACACTTTTTCAAGATATTGTTGCAGAACCGGAATATTTTCCGTTACATAAGTATGGTGGTTTTGCTCGATGTAATCAGCCAGCTCCGCCGAGTTGAGGCTTTGTATATACTGGGTGTCTGCGTCACCATTCATACTCTTTTCAAGTTCGGTAACCAACTGCTTACTATCCAATCCGCGTTCACGGCAAGCCTCATCTATCGTGATGTGGCCTCCGCAGCAAAAATCAATGTTGTATTTCTCAAAAACGTCTGCAGCTTTCAGATTATCACTTACAATATCTGAAATCTTCTGCCTGCTATCTATCTGTGACATAATTTATTATTTTAATAAAGATATTAAGGTCTTTATTGCGCAAATATATAATTTTTTGTCACAACATCAATAAATAATTCAAAAAAAGGAGACTTTCTCCATTCGTCTCCTCTTATCACCTTACACAGATGCAGGGTTTTTTGATTAATTCCATTCTAGCAGCCGTTTCTCACCCTCCAGTTGCCTGATGCCCGTAGCATCCTGGCTGACTTCAACTACGCCTCTGTAGTTTTGATTTTCATCCCGCAAAGCAAAATACTGTATCAGGATAAACTTTCCTTTCATCTGTATCCAGAAATCAGCATGGTCTTTTTCTCCATTGCGAAAAGCACTGACAATCTTTTCAACTATATGAACGCTTTCCGGTGGATGGCAGTTTTGAACTGTACGACCAATTATGGCAGGACTGCGCGGAAAAAACCGGTCTTTTGCCCTGTTAAAGAATAAAACCTCATCATTTTCATCCACCACCGTGATATCCACGGGCAAGTGATTAAAAACCATGAGTGCCTGCTTAAATGACATTTGTCCGGTTTCCGACTGTAGCCAGAAATCCTGTGGTCTGCTTTCCTCCTGAGATTCGGGTGAAGCTTCAGATGATTTTACTTCAGGTTTATTGGGCGTCTCAATAAATGGGAAACCATACTCAAAACTTTGAAAATGCATCTCTTCCATAATTTCTTTATTTAGTGCTTCTGCAGCCACGGGATAAATTATCAGGTTTTCTTTCTGTATCATGCCAAAAACTAAAAAATAATATTTGCCGAGTTTTTTGTTAAAAGCATTCCAGGTGGATTCTTGCTGCAACAACATATTTATTATTTCTTTCAAATTCTGGCGTATATCATCATGAAGTGACCACATTACATTTAGTGGGCGGTAACTATCGAGCGTTTTCTCAAGATAAGGAAACAGGATGTTCTCCTTTTTTACATAATGCGTTTCAAAGTCAAGAAACTCCCTGAACTTGGGCAAAAGCTCCTTTTTCATATCTTCAAACTGTTCATTTTCTTTGCCCTTAAAACTTTTCAGGATTTTCTTCACTTGGTTTAACTTAAACTTGAAAGCATCATTCTCTATTAACAAAAAGTAAAGAAATGACCCATCTGTTGGTTTTTCCCACTCATAACTCTCCAATGACTTAAAAAACACATTCATCACTTTTTCAATGTCGCTTTTAATCATTTGGGGTGTAATCCCCATTTTTATTTGCCTGTCTTCCATTCGAAGCATGTCATGAGGCGTAATACTTTTAATAGCAGTATCGTACTTTACCATCAATGTCCTTACATTCTCGCCGTTCATTACTCCTAATGAAAAGGCAAGTAAATCTTCCAGACGCTTTTCGCTATTATTGATAAATTCTGACATAATCTTTTGTTTTTTATCGTATACAGTTTAAATATTGAAGTTTTTTGAACCTGTTAAAGCCTTGTCAAACTTCAGAACATAGTTATTTTCTCATTCCGATCTATTATCATTTTAAATCAGAACCCTCATTAATGTTTTTAAATAAATATTTATGATAATACTCATGCGTGGTTTCAATATTGATGACTTTAGTCTTGCATTGTGATAACAAATCAAGCATCTTTCGATTACTGCCTAAAATACGTTGCTTTACAACAGATAAAATTCGCTTATTGTAAATAGCACAAAGGGGCTCTATTAAACCTCTGTGAGAAGGAACTATAATATCTGATGAATTATCAGTTTTTGATATCAGATATTCGATTAAACCTTCATTTATATAAGGCATGTCGCAGGCAACAATTAATACACAATCGTTTTTTGTATGATAAAGGCAGGAATAAAGGCCACCAATCGGGCCGGCTAATGGATATACATCTTCAATAACCTTGTATCCAAACTTGGAATATTCATCATAATTATTTGTGCTTATAATAATTGGGCTAACGATTTTCTCTATTGTATCAATTACATGCACAACCATTGGTTTCCCATCCAGCTCAACCAAGCCCTTGTCTTTGCCCATTCTCTTGCTTTGCCCGCCTGCTAAAATGCATGCACTTATTGGTTGCTTATTGATCATAAAACAAAATTAAAGATTTTAAGGTCTTTATTACTCTTTATTAATCATTTTTTATAGTTTAGCGACATTAAAATTAATATACAAATCAAAAATGGAATTATGTCACACAAAAAACTTTGGATTGGATTTGGCCTGGTGGTAGGTTTATCGTTTGGAGTCCTTATTTATTATGGAGGTGAAATTTACAGGGAAAAGCCTCCGATTCCTTCAAAAGTAGTCACCAGCTCTGGTAAAACGTTATTTACTGGCCAGGAAATAAAAGATGGGATGAATGTCTGGCAATCAATTGGTGGACAGGAGTTAGGTACAGTATGGGGGCATGGTGCTTATCAGGCTCCTGACTGGACTGCCCAGTATCTCCATAAGGAAGCAATATTTATATTAAACCACTGGGCACAAATAGAGTATAATAAATCTTTTGAAGATCTTTCACCCGAACCTCAGGCAGCACTTAAAGCCAGGCTACAACAAGATATACGTAAAAACACTTACAATTCGTCAACTGATGCTATCGTTATATCTGAGGAAAGAGCATTGGCTTATCAGCACCTTCATGAGTTTTATGAAAAACTTTTTATGGGAACTGAGGAATCAGGAGAATTTCATAAACTAAGAGATGCTTACAGCATTCCACCACAAACCATTAAAAGTGTGGATCGGCTGGAAAAAATGTCGGCTTTTTTCTTTTGGGCAACATGGGCTACCGTAACTGAGCGTCCTGGCAAAGAATATAGCTACAGTAACAATTGGCCTCCTGAAGAGCTGGTTGGCAATAAACCCACCAGTTCGCTTATTCTCTGGACAGGATTCAGCGTAATAGTGCTTCTTGCAGGCATTGGTTTGTTATCATGGTATTATGTGAGAAATCAAAAAGACGAATTCAATCATAATATCCCGGAAGTAAATCCCCTAACAGGGATGGAATTAACAGGCTCACAAAAAGCAACCCTAAAGTATTTTTGGGTTGTTTCGCTATTAATTCTGGTCCAGATATTAATGGGAATCATAACCGCACATTATGGTGTCGAGGGATTCGGATTTTATGGAATACCATTAGCTGAAATTCTTCCATACTCACTTTCTCGAACATGGCATGTTCAACTGGCCATTTTTTGGATCGCCACTTCATGGCTGGCAACCGGGCTCTTTTTTGCACCGGCTATCGCTGGTAAAGAACCAAAATTTCAAAAATTTGGTGTAAATGTCCTCTTCATTGCTTTGCTGGTAATTGTTGTAGGCTCTTTAGCAGGACAGTGGTTCGGCATTATGCAAAAGCTCAATCTTGTTGATAACTTCTGGTTTGGTCATCAAGGTTATGAATACGTGGACCTTGGACGGTTTTGGCAAATCTTCCTGTTCGTTGGGTTATTTATTTGGCTATTCCTGATGGGTAGGGCTTTATCTCCAGCCTTGAAGGAAAAAGCAGAGAACAGAAATCTCTTGATTATGTTCCTTATTGCATCAATTGCAATAGCATTATTCTATGGTGCTGGATTAATGTGGGGGCGTCAAACTCACCTGGCCATCGCCGAATATTGGAGATGGTGGGTTGTGCATCTTTGGGTTGAAGGATTTTTTGAGGTATTTGCTACTACTGTTATTGCTTTTCTTTTCACCCGTATGAAATTACTTAATCCCCGCCTAGCTACAGGAGCGGTTCTTTTTGCAACAATCATTTTCCTTTCAGGGGGGATCATTGGAACCTTTCACCACTTGTATTTTGCAGGTACGCCTGTCGGGGTGCTTGCTTTAGGAGCAACCTTTAGTGCTCTCGAAGTTGTTCCATTGGTGCTTATCGGATATGAAGCTTACCACAATTTGAAACTAACAGAGTTGCAACCATGGGTGAAAGCCTATAAATGGCCTATTTACTCTTTTGTTGCTGTAGCCTTCTGGAATTTCCTTGGCGCCGGAATTTTCGGATTCCTCATTAATCCACCCATTGCATTGTACTATATGCAAGGCCTCAATACTACGCCCGTACACGGACATACAGCGCTCTTCGGGGTATATGGAATGTTGGGTATTGGCTTGATGTTATTTGTATTGCGAGACATGAGTCTCAATAAAAAATGGAAAGAAAAACCAATCCGTTTTGCATTTTGGGCTATAAACATTGGGCTTCTGGCGATGGTACTCTTCAGTGTTCTTCCAATAGGTTTGGCTCAAACCTGGGTTAGCGTTAAGGAAGGGCTCTGGTATGCCCGATCGGCTGAATTCATGCAATTACCGTGGATGCAAACTTTGAAATGGTTAAGAGTCATTGGTGACACTATCTTTGCAGCAGGAGCGCTAGTGCTTGTCTATTTTGTTTTTGGACTTAAGTTTGGGTGGTCGATCGAAAGCAGCAAAAAGTTATAGTAAAGTCTATTAAGCAGATTAGCAAGTAGGGGTCAAAGCGTAACCAATTCGCTTTGACCTCCTGTTTTTTTAAGAAACAACCTAACTGAATAAAGCACTCCGCAATGAAAAAACATGGCTCTTTTCTATTTATTGGTTAATTCTTGTCTTTTTTATCAGCCTAAATTCTTTAATGCAATTGATAGACATTGTCAACTCAAACCTGAATCTGCATATATCGACAATTTGCTACTTTTGTAGGATGGAGGATAAGCTATACTTTACGCTGAAAGATTTTAACTCGATGAGCAAGTCAACGCTCATCGAGAATCTGGGGATTGTCTTTACGGATTTGAGTCCGGAGTTTCTGAAAGCGGAGATGCCGGTGAACGATAAAACCATTCAGCCTTTTAAAATCCTGCATGGCGGGGCCAACCTCGCCCTCGCCGAAACCGTTGGGGGAGCTTTGTCGGCGATGGTGATGAATCCGGAAGCGTATTCTGTAAAAGGGATGGAGATCAATGCCAACCACGTCCGCAGCGTGCCTCACGGAAATAAAGTAATTGCCACAGCTACCTTCCTTCACCGCGGAAAAAACAGCCATATCGTTCAGATTGCTATCCGCGATGATGAAGGCAACCTCGTGTCGATCTGCCGCCTGACCAACTTTATTCAACGTAAAGAGGACGCGCAGGATGCTTGAAAAGTTGATTCAATACGGACTCGTGAAGAACATGGCCTTTGCATTTTGGCGCTATCCCGGAAAGGATATTAAAGGAATTTTTTCGGATGAGGCACTGCCTGTGGAAAAGAATGGATTTCCAGAGAAAAAGGGCTTTTTCATCGCTCCTTTTTCAGATGAAGAAAATGGATTTCTGATTCCCGGAGACTTAAACTACGCACAAATTCAGAGCCTGGGCCAGCTTGGGCACTTCAAAAAACATCCCGATAAGGGAAGTGCCTTTCCTGATATCACCGACAAAGGGGGGTATTTTCAAGCGTTTAGAAAGATAAAATCAGGTATTGACCGCAATTTAACGAAGAAGGTGGTGCTCTCAAGGACACGCGAGACTAAAGAGATTCACCGTGGAAATGCAGGAAGTATGTTCTTGGCCCTTGAGAAAGCTTACCCTTCGGCCATGGCCTATGTTTTTAATGTTCCGCAAAAAGGTGCCTGGATGGGCGCTACCCCTGAAATCCTTCTGTCGCGCCAGGGAGATTTTTATGAAACGGTTGCCGTTGCCGGAACGCGTTCAGCGAAAAGCAAAGAAAACTGGACGGAGAAAGAAATTCATGAGCAGGAATTGGTTTCTGAATTTATTGAAGATGTTTTGAGCAAAAACGGGGTGCGCGATTACCATCGGGAAGGTCCGGGGGATTACCGGGCCGGAAATGTTATTCACCTTAAAACAACTTTCCGGATTCCTGCCGGAAGTCAGGGGTGGAACCCTTTCAGGCTGGCCTCTGATTTGCATCCCACGCCGGCAGTATGCGGCATTCCGCGAGAAACAGCCAAATCGCTCATCCGGGAAACCGAAAAGCATGACCGGGATTTTTACAGCGGCTTTTTAGGGGAAGTGGATTTTGGGAAACAAGAAGTGAATCTTTTCGTAAACCTACGGTGTTTGCAGGTGTTTAACAACCGATCGGTTCTTTATGCCGGCGGCGGATTGACCAAAGGTTCTGAAGTGGAGAAAGAGTGGGAAGAAACGCAGGAGAAGACGCGTACCATACTAAATGTTGCAGAAAAGCTGAAATAATGTATTCTGATAAAGAGATTGTAAACAGGCTGGTGGCGTTGTTAGCTGCTAAAGGAGTTCATCATGTGGTACTATCGCCGGGCTCGCGCAATGCGCCCCTGATAAAATCTTTGACTGCTCACCCCGAAATCCATTGCCACAGCATCGTAGATGAACGCTCTGCCGGGTATTATGCCCTTGGGATGAGCCTCGCGTTGCAAGCGCCGGTGGCCATTACCTGTACTTCAGGAACTGCCATGCTGAACTATGCCCCGGCCCTGTCAGAAGCGTTTTATCAGCGGGTGCCCCTGGTTGCCCTTACAGCCGATCGCCCGGGAGAATTGATTGACCAACGCGAAGGGCAGGCTATCAGGCAGCAGGCAGCCTATCACAATTTCATAAAATTTGAAGCGACCTTGCCACAGGAGCCGCTGGATGAAGACCTGCTGTGGCATGGCGAGCGGTTGATTGCTGAAGCTATCAACCAGGCGATAACTCCGGCTAAAGGGCCGGTACACCTGAATATCCCTCTCAGGGAACCGCTCTACGGTGAAAAAGCCAGCATAGGCACGGCTAAAAATATCGAGATGAATTTTGCGGAAAAGCAACTAAGCCGGGCCGAAATAATCAAGCTGGCAAAAGCATGGAGCAATACTCAAAAAGTGTTGATCCTTGCAGGAGTGCTTTCGCCGGATAAAGATCTTGAGAACTTGCTGTTAAAAGCTTCGGAACATCCCAACACCGTAGTGTTAACCGAACGCACCTCCAACCTCTTTCACCCGGATTTTCATCATTACATCGACCGCTCGTTAAACACCATGCCCGCCAATGATGTGGAGGCCTATAAGCCTGATCTGCTGATAACGATAGGTACCGACGTGGTGTCGAAGCAAATAAAAGCTTTCCTGAGAAAGCACAAACCCAAAGGCCACTGGCATATCGACGATGGCAAACAACACACCGACACTTACAAAAGCCTGACCCATGTGGTTCCGGTATCACCGTTGATTTTTCTTGAGTCGGTATTGCCTCACCTGGAACCAGGAATATCGGATTATTCTGATAAATGGAACGGACTGGAATCTTGTGGACAAAGGGTACATGAAGACTTTTTAAGCAATGAAGATTGGTCTGATTTGGTAGTGTTTAAAAGCCTGATGAAGGATATTCCGGCCCCGGGCACCTTGCATCTGGGGAACAGTACGCCGGTGCGTTATGCGATGCTTTTTGCCCCGAAAAATGGGTTAAAGTATCTGGCCAACAGGGGCACCAGTGGTATTGACGGCATTGTTTCCACCGCTGCAGGATATGCCTCGCAATCCGATGAAATCAACACGGTTATCACCGGCGATGTGAGTTTTTATTACGACAGCAATGCCTTGTGGAATAAGAACCTCCCCAATAACCTTCGCATTGTGGTAATCAACAACCAGGGCGGAAGCATTTTCAGGATTATTCCCGGCCCGGCGTCCACAGGTCAAATGGAAGAATATTTTGAAACGAAGCAAACATTTGAGATAGAAAAAATGGCAGCCGTTTATGGGCTGAAATACTATTATTGTGATGAACAAACCCGGCTAAACGACGTTCTTAGAATAATTTACCAACCACACGATAGTCCCGTGATTCTGGAAATAAAGACTCCCGGCGAAAAGAATGATGTGGTGCTTAAAGATTATTTCAAACAACTAAAAGGATAGATTATGAGTGCAACAAGAGAATGGAAACAACTAAAGGAATATAAGGATATTCGATTTGAGTTTTTTGAAGGGATAGCTAAAATCACCATCAACCGTCCGGAGGTGCGCAATGCCTTCCGCCCCCAAACTGTCAACGAAATGATTGATGCAATGCACCATTGCCGCGAAAACAATGACATCAATGTGGTGGTTTTCACCGGCGAAGGGGACAAGGCATTTTGCTCGGGGGGCGACCAGAACGTGAAAGGTAAGGGCGGATATATTGGCGAAGACAAGGTGCCACGTCTCAATGTATTGGATCTCCAGCGCATGATCCGCTCCCTACCCAAGCCGGTTATTGCGATGGTTAATGGTTACGCCATCGGTGGCGGACATGTGCTGCATGTGATGTGCGACCTTTCTATCGCTTCTGAGAACGCCATTTTCGGACAAACCGGTCCCAAAGTGGGTAGCTTCGACGCCGGGTTCGGATCGTCTTACCTGGC
The DNA here is from genome assembly GCA_021767705.1 of Bacteroidota bacterium. GTDB lineage: Bacteria > Bacteroidota > Bacteroidia > Bacteroidales > JAIPAH01 > JAIPAH01. The sequence goes on from JAASSU010000001.1 coordinate 69,427, forward strand.
ACGTCACGTAGGGCAGAAAAAAGCGCGCGAAATTTGGTTCCTGTGCCGTCAGTACTCTGCTAAGGAGGCCGAAGAAATGGGCATGGTCAACAAAGTAGTGCCGCTCGACCAGCTCGAAGATGAGGTGGTTGACTGGTCGAAAACCATGATGCAACGCTCGCCCATGGCGCTGCGAATGATTAAGATGGGATTGAATGCCGAACTCGACGGGCAGGCAGGTATCCAGGAGCTGGCCGGAAATTCCACCCTGCTTTACTACCTGACCGAAGAAGCCCAGGAAGGAAAGAACGCATTTTTAGAAAAACGCGATCCCGACTTTCATAAGTATCCGAAATTCCCGTAGTGTTATTGATAAAACAAATTCAATAAGATACTGTTAATAATATCCCGTTAATGCACTGATATATTGTTTTAAAGGGATATTTATTAATTTAGCGCTCGATTTATGTCAAAGGTAAAAGATTGGATAGAAGCTTTCAGGCTGAGGACACTGCCGCTGTCTCTTTCGAGCATTGTGTTGGGGAGTTTTCTTGCCTTTTACAGTGGCACCTTTAGTTGGGCAGTTTTTATCCTGGCCATGCTGACTACTCTTTTTCTTCAGATTCTTTCGAACCTGGCCAATGATTACGGCGATTCAAAAAACGGTATAGACAATGAAACACGCGTGGGGCCGCAAAGGTCAGTACAGAGCGGTTTGATATCTGCAAAAGCGATGAAGGCCATGGTTATTATTTTTTCCACGCTTGCGCTGATTTCCGGTTCAATTTTGGTTTATGTTGGCACACAAGGCGAGAATTTTCTCTACACTATCTTTTTCCTGATTCTCGGGCTAATCGCCGTGGCTTCGGCCATAAAATATACGGTAGGGAAAAATCCTTACGGTTACCGTGGACTGGGAGATCTGTTTGTGTTCGTCTTTTTCGGTCTGGTGGCCGTGGGGGGCACTTTTTACCTGCACACCAACACGCTGCCTTTAGACATTTTTCTTCCTGCCACTTCCGTGGGATTGCTTAGCGTGGGCGTTCTCAACCTTAACAATCTCCGCGATCAGGTAAGCGATAAAAACTCCGGAAAAAGAACGATGGTGGTGATTCTGGGAACCAAAAAAGCGAAAGTTTATCACATCGCACTGTTGTCGGGGGCCATTTTATCAGGAGTGATTTTTTCACTACTGCACTTCCATACACCGTTCCAGTTTCTTTATCTCATCACACTGCCCTTCCTCGCGCAACACATCCAGGAAGTGATGCACAACACCATTCCAAAAGAGCTCGATCCCGAACTGAAACGCCTTGCGTTGACCACACTGGTTTTTGCCTTTACTTTTGGCATCGGGATTCTTTTTTAATGACCAATTGTAGCACGTTACTAGTGGCTTTTTTTACACTGATATCACCAAATTCCGTTTAGCTCTCCCGCTCAAAACCTCAAGTCATTGTTCTTGTAATTTTAAAACTAAAATAATTAATCAAAATAAGCTTATTTTTGTTTGCGATATACTACATAATGTGTAGTTTTGAACAAATGAAAAGATGAGAAATAAATCTACATATAATTACATCGAAAAATACCTTGTTGAAATACAATCTAAAGGTCGGTATTCATTAACCCTGAGTGAATTAAAAGCTAAGTTTGAGATTTCTGAAAAAGCCATTCTTCAAAATATATTCAGGCTAAAAAACAAAAAGCAACTCGCTCAGGTTCGTAAGGAGTTTTATGTGATTATTCCTCCTCAATACATTGATCGTGGAATGATTCCTCCCATGCTTTTCATAAATGACATGATGAACTTTCTTAACAGAAAGTATTATGTTGGACTATTTTCTGCGGCTGCTTTGCATGGAGCCAGTCATCAACAACCAATGGAATTTCAGGTAATAACTCAAAAACCGGCCTTAAGGGACATTCATAATCCAAAACTTGCTGTCAGTTTCTTCACACAAAGTGAATGGAATCAGAACCATATAATTGATGTTAAAACGGAATCCGGATACGTAAAAGTCTCATCGGCAGAATTAACTGCTTTTGACATGGTTCGATACCATAAAAGAACAGGTGGATTGAACAGAGTAATAACCATACTTGAAGATTTAAGTGAGGAAATAAAACCTGCACGTCTCTATAAAGTGGCCGGAACAGAAAAACAATCCAATACCCAGCGGCTAGCCTATCTGTTTGACAAAATAAATAAAAAAGCTCTTGCGCATACCCTCAAAAAAACAATGAATGAAAGAACAAAAGCAGTTCCTCTTTCGCTGATTCATAGCAAAAAAGCAGGAAAGATAAATGAAGAGTGGAAAATAATTGAAAACATGACAATAGATTTTTAATGATTCCAAGAAGATATATAGAAGAATGGAAGGAGTTTGCTCCCTGGACTGAAGATGGACAGGTGGAACAGGATTTAGTTATAGAGAAAGTGCTGCTTCAATTATTCTCTGACCCTTTTCTTCGAAAACGATTAGCGTTTAGAGGAGGAACAGCCTTACATAAGCTTTTTCTGAAACCACAAGCAAGATATTCTGAAGATATTGATTTAGTTCAAATAGAACCAGAACCAATTAAAGATACCTTGTCGGCAATCAGAAAACAACTTAATTTTTTAGGAAAACCAACCGTAAAGCAAAAGGCGAACAATAACACACTAGTTTACCGTTTCAAATCAGAAATCCCTCCTGTAATTAATCTCAGACTGAAAGTAGAAATCAATTGCAGAGAACACTTTTCTGTATTGGGATATAAAGATATTAAGCATACAATCAAAAACACATGGGCTGAAGGTACTTGCAGCCTCGTTTCTTATGAAAAAGAAGAAATGCTCGCAACGAAACTCAGGGCACTTTATCAAAGAAAAAAAGGAAGAGATCTTTTCGATATTGATTTTGCCTTAAGATGGCTCAACATAGACACTGGCAAATTACTTCGGTGTTACAAAGAGTATATGGCTTTTGCTGTTGATAAACCCCCGACAAGTAAACAGTTTTTGCTGAATTTGGAAGAAAAAATGAAAGATCCGGATTTTGAAGGGGATATTTATGCGTTGATACGACCGGATATTGAATATGTTCAGAGCAAAGCATTTCAATTGATAAAAACCGCGATTATTGATAACATATAACGGTTGGGATTTGAGGAAGTTTTTCGCAAGCTTTTATCCATATTTATAGATTCAAACTATTGAAGAAGAACAAATGATTGACAATGAAATCCAGACAAATCTTGATAAGATAAGGCACTTGTTTAAAAAGCATCAATTTTTTACGAAGAGACGTAATAAAATGAGCATTTGAGTGCTGAGGAAGAGGTTAAATAGTATTTATTTTGTTGAATATCTTAATAATAACTTATAAACCTAAAAACTTATGAACGTATTAAACTGAATTCAAAGATCAAAATCACTTAACTGATAACTTTTATGCTCAAAGCCAGATACTTCAAACACACCTTAAAGTTTAAACGTCCGGCCGGAACCTCACGCGGAACATTGATTGAGAAAGATTCGTGGTTTGTGGTGGTGGAAGACACCGAAAACCCGGGAAAGCGAGGCATTGGCGAATGCAGTCCGCTAAAGGGATTAAGCTTTGACGACCATCCGGATTATGAAAAAAAACTCGCTGAGGTATGTGAGAATTTACATGAAACCAAGCCGGCGCATTTGAAAGACTGGCCATCCATCCGTTTTGGGATGGAGATGGCTTTGAAAGACCTTTCTTCAGGGGGTCAGCATATCCTTTTCCCATCGCCTTTTACGCGCGGAGAAAAATCGATGAAAATCAACGGACTGATTTGGATGGGCGATAAACAGTTTATGCGGCAGCAAATTGACAAAAAGCTCGAGGATGGATTTGACTGCCTGAAGATGAAAATCGGCGCTATCGACTGGCCCTCGGAATTGGAGTTATTGAAAAACATCCGCAGCCAATACAGTACTGAAACACTAGAATTGCGTGTGGATGCCAACGGCGCCTTTTCCGTAAAGGAAGCCGCCGAAAAACTGGAAGAACTCAGTAAGCTTAAAATCCATAGCATCGAACAACCCATCCGGCAAGGCCAGGTAAAAGAAATGGCAGCGTTTTGCAGCAACACACCCGTTCCCATAGCGCTCGACGAAGAGTTAATCGGCATCCACAACTGTGAAGAGAAGACCCAATTGATTGATGAAATCAGGCCGCAGTTTATTATCCTGAAGCCAAGCCTGGTCGGCGGATTCGAGAGCAGTGAGGAATGGATAGATATTGCCCAACGTTTCGACGCCGGGTGGTGGGTGACGAGTGCGCTGGAATCGAATATCGGTTTGAACGCCATTGCGCAATGGACCTATACCCTTGGAAATAATATGCCACAAGGATTGGGCACCGGACAGCTATACACAAACAACATTCCTTCACCTCTCGAAATTGCTTCAGGGCAGATATGGTATCGTCCGCAACAAAACTGGGAGATTGATTTTTTAAACGCATAATCATGTACAACACGCTTACCATCAACGGAGAAAAATTTTCGGCGAAAGCCTTGCTGGAAAAAAGCCGGCGCACGGTTTTAGATCCTGCTCAGCCCGATTGGTATCGCCATATTTTTGAGTTTATTTTAGAATGGCTGGAGAACGACGAGATTGAAGTAACCACCTCAGGAACCACCGGAAAACCCTCAACCATCACCTTCCCCAAATCCGCTTTTGTGGCTTCCGCCAAGCGAACGCTCACTTTTTTCAACCTCAGCCCTGGCGATCGGGTGTTGCTGTGCCTGCCACCCAGGTACATTGCCGGAAAAATGATGATTGCACGGGCACTGGCAGGCGGCCTGGATTTACTGATTACAGAACCCAAAAGCGACCCTTGGGAAAACTGGAAAGAGCCGGTGAAGTTTGTTCCGGTGGTGCCGTTGCAACTCAAAAGCCTTCTTAAACATCCTGACAAGCATGATTTACTTGAGACCATCCTCGTGGGTGGAGCAACCATCGATCATGCGCTTGAAAGAAAGCTGCAGCGTTTCGGACCAACCGTTTTTCAAAGTTTCGGGATGACAGAAACACTTACTCATATCGCAGTCAGGAGAGTTAATGGAGAAAACCCCGCCGAAAGTTATCGGGTGCTTGAGGGGTTTGAGGTTTCCACGGATAAGGAAAGCCGATTGATTGTCAAGAGTGAAAACCTCTCAGAAGCTCTTTTCACCAACGATGTGGTTACGCTTGAGGATGAAAAGCATTTCAGGTGGCATGGGCGCTATGATGATGTGATCAATTCTGGAGGAATAAAGATTTTTCCGGAAGATGTGGAAAAGAAAATCGCCGGAATGATTTACCGCCGTTTTCTCATAGCCGGACTTCCTGACAAAGAACTTGGACAAAAGGTTGTGCTGATTATGGAAGGAAAGCCCATGGAAGAGAGCTGTTTGGAAGCGCTTCTTAACCGGATAAGAATGAAGGTAGAGAAACACTACGCGCCAAAGGAAATCCGCTTTTTCGAGAAATTCCCGGAAACGGATAGCGGAAAGATAAAGCGGAAAGAGATTTTAAAAGCGTTGAAATAAAAAAACCCGCCATTCATTGACGGGCTTTTTGATTTATTTCAACGCTTTCAATGCCTTTTCTGAGGCCTCAAGCGTGGGCTCGATAGCGATTGAATTACCAACCGCGTGTTGCATCCACAATTGCGGAATGATACGCCCTTTCGTGTAAATGCGCATTACTTCGTCAGCAAAATCCTTTCCTTCGAGTTGTTTCTCTATCTGGAAATCGATGAGGTGGCCCAAAGGATAAGCCGAAAGGTAGAGCGGGTTGTCGATCATGTGCGAATAGATCGCCAGAATGGGCTCGTCAGTGCTCCCGAAGACATCGGCATAATATTTATTCCAAACCTCCTTTGCAATGCGTATAACGGCTTCTTTAAGCTCAGAGGCGTTTGCGTCCGGATTGGCATACATCCACTTCCACACCTTCATGTCCACCAACGATACGCCCATGATTTCGTATGAAGACCACAAATTATCCAGTGCCTGCAAGTGGGCTTTGTCAGGATTGTTTTCTTTCATTCCAAGCAGGCTTAAATCCCTTTTCTGGAAAATGAAAGCCAGTGCTTCGGTAAAGGCGGTGTTGGGCACGCCATTCAGCATGTAATAATCCACATCATGCAGCGTAATGGTTTGCTCCACGTTGTGTCCAAACTCATGCACGGCGATGTTGTATCCTTTATAATCCATGCCATCTTCACCAATGCGGGTACGCAAGTGGGCCACATCGCTGCGCATTTCGGCGCCCCAGGCATGGCCTGCACCACGTGCCGGATCAACCACAATTTTCGAGGCA
>JAASSU010000110.1 GCA_021767705.1 Bacteroidota bacterium
TGAAGAAAAGTGTTGAAAGTAGGTGATGAATGTCTTTATATTTGTCGCCCCTTCAACAAGGGAATTCACTGATATTCCTCGGTAGCTCAGTGGCAGAGCAGTTGACTGTTAATCAATTGGTCGTAGGTTCGAATCCTACCCGGGGAGCATTGCACAAGCCTTAAACGTTATTTAAATATACGTTTAAGGCTTTTCTTATTTCAGGTAGGTACAACAAAGGTATAACACCGCCGATAGCTCCTCAACCTGGTAATCTGAGCTCTTCTGAAAACTTGTCAAAAATGGTTCAGTAATTACTTCTCAAAAATGTTTCAATTATGTGCGTGAATTTCAAATTGAATGAAAGGCATAGAAATATAAGTTAAGATGGAAATTCAAATAATATTAAGTGGATGTAATTAATTTTGTAACATTTCATAAGTTTATGACTCTTGCAATTGTAAATTATTAAGGGTACAAAACTAATTATCGGAAAGACAATATAGATAACTCTATAAAAAACAATATTTAACTGATAAATTTATAGTAGGTATGATTGAAAATTTGAGAGCGCTTTTTGAAGGTAGAAAAGCATTTTGTAGCTCCTTAATGGGAAAAAAATTTAAGGAGAGATAGATGCATACGTTCTATCATAATTCAAAACAATTTTTGGCGAAGTATAAAGAAGAAATCCGGGAGACGATTCCGGAAGAATTGCCCAAAGAGGTAAACTGTTTTTTGGATTTTGTACTAGAAAACCTCTTTAATGATACTCTTTATGTTTTAGAGGCAATTCAAAGATGTAAGATCAATAGCAAAAATTTTACTTCTCATTTTAGCCTATATACGGGAGTAACTCCCAAACAATTTATTTTGGAGCACCGCACAACGGCCGCACGGCATTTGCTCCTTGAAACGGAGCTCACGATCGCACAGATAAGCATCCTTACCGGATTTTCTTCTCACTCGGCTTTTTCTAAAGCATTTAAAAACAGTACAGGGGGGGGTAAATCCATCTGTGTGGCGGAAGAAAAATTCAGGGAGAAATTCACAAAACAATTCAGGAAAAAGTTCAGGGTAAAATTCAGGAAAAAGTTCAGGGTAAAATTCCAGCATAGAAAAAATGGAGTCTTTATTTAGAGGAGAGTTAAGAACTGAAACCAATTTTCGGGAAGAATGAAAGACGTTGTTATTGATTACCTGAGAGCCATGAAACTAAAGGTTTCGCACGGGTATATAGAAAAGCAATTGCTATCGCATCCGGACTATCCATCCATTTTAAGTGTGTCCGATAGTATGGAGCAATTAGGGCTTAACGTTAAGGTGGGCAGAACAGAAAAAGAGCAGCTTTCGCATATTCCATTCCCTTATCTATTACATACCAAAGCGCATCAAAGCGGGTTTTTGTTGATCGATAATGAACAAAGTTTGTCAAAACACCTGGAGAAACTGAAGACAGACGAAGGGGTTATTCTAAAAGGAGAAAATAAGGAGGGGTTTTCCAACCCTAACCATGATGCGGCTTTTCAAAAAGAAACCCTGAAGAAATGGTCAAAATATATTGCGCTGCTGAGTGGAGGTATGCTATTGCTGTTGTCAGTTTTGTCTAATCTTGGCTTGGAAAGCAGCGTCTTCTTGTTAACAGCCCTTGCAGGACTCGCCCTGGGATATGTGCTGATCGCCAAAGACCTGGGGGTAAAATATGCAGCGGTAGAATCTTTTTGTGGAGCGGGGGCTGCCAATCATTGTGACAAGGTGTTGACTTCCGAGTATTCCAAATTGTTTGGTACCATTACTTTTTCGGATGTGGTGCTTACTTATTTTACAACTCAGGCTATTATTGCAGGATTCATAATCCCTTTCTCTGGTTTGTCTGCCACTTGGTGGACTGTTTTGGGCGGTTTGGCTGCCTTAAGTATTCCGGCTATCCTGTATTCTCTTTATTACCAATGGGCAAAAATACAGGCCTGGTGCCGTTTATGTTTATTGGTCGTTGGGGTGTTAACTCTTCAGATTGACTTCTTTTCTTATACGTTTTTGAATGGGTTTTTTACTCCAGTTAGTCCGGGTATGGTCGTGCTTGGGGCAGTATTGCTTCTATTTGCAGGGATTGGTTCTGCGGTAATTTGGGTAAAGGAATTAATAAAAAGTGAAGAGCAGGCCATCCAGGCAGAAGCCAATTCCAACCGGGTTAAATATGATCCTAAAATCTTCACCCAATATTTGCTGGAGCAAAGAAAGGTGGATGTTTCTCCTTTTGAAAAGGAGATCTCCATTGGAAACCCCGAAGCGCCGATTCGGTTGGTGATGGCAAGTAACTTGTTTTGCAACCCGTGTAAAGCTATGCATGAGAAACTGAATAAATTGCTCCAGGTATGGCCGGATAAGCTTCACATCTCCTTTAGGTTCTTACCGGCGAAAAAGAAGAATGAAGAGGATACCGACCCAAGAGAAGTTTTATTGAATTACTGGTTGAATAATATTCATGGAACTAAAAGTGCCTCAGAAAAAACGCAACAAATTATTCAGAATTGGTTTGAAAGAGAGAGTATAGAGGCATTTATGAAGAAGTATGTAACAGATTTAGAGCATGGTGATGAATTACATAAACTAATTACATTGCATGATGGCTGGATCAAAGAAACAGAAATAACAAAAACTCCAACCCTGTTTTTAAATGGGTTTGAGTTCCCACAGCAATATTCGGTTGAGGATTTGATAGCGATGGTTCCCGGCTTGACGGATTACTTTCAGCATGAAACTGAATTAGCAGGTAACACCCACAAAAAGAAACTGAAAGAAATTGTTTAGAGAAGAGCGGTACTAAACAGTCGGGTTCAAATACCTGTACCCGGTTTGGTAAAAGCTAAAAAAAACAGGTTAAATTTAAATAAACGAGGAAATAAAATGGAAGCATTACAATTGCTTAGTAGAAGTGAAATGAAAAATATATCAGGTGGCATCGAGATTGATGGATGTTCATACCCTTCTGATGGTTGTACAGGAATAAGTTCTTATTACAATTGTCAAAGAGGTAATTGTACCTCTTGGTATTCAGGCAGTCAGGAAGCATTTGATTGTATGGAAGTTGTGGGTGAACAGGAGACAAATAGGATAGCGCTATGCAATACAAATTATTTATAAGCAAGTTGAAACAGTACAAACCAAAAGGGTGGTTCAGCCCTTTTGGTTATAATAAATAGTATGTAGCATGAAAATCTTTCTGAACTTAATATTACTTGCTTTTTTGTTAATAACTGGGTGCTCTGAGCAATCTCAGCAAAAGAATAGTAGTCAGACTGAAGCAACAGAGCTACTGAAAGAACTTGGCCAGCTTCAGCCAGAACAATTACGGGATGCATCAACAATCCGAGTACTTGATGAAATCCCTGAACATATCGGGAAAATTGAAGACCTTTCCGTCTTTCAGGCAGACTCAAATGCTCAATATTCTTCCCAGCTTGTTCCTGAAGGATCTTATGGTAAAACGGGAGAGTATTTTTTAACGAAAATCGAGGGGCTCACAGTTGATGAAAAGGGTCGGGTAATTGTAGTGAACCGCGGAACGAACTATGCGTCAGAAGTACATGTATTTAACAAAGATGGCACTTACCTTACTCCGCTTGGCAGATCGGGGCGAGGTCCTGGCGAATATATTGAACCGTTTTTTTTACAATCAAATGCCAGAAAGGTGTACCTATATGACGTTACAGGTAAACGCCTGAATATATATAATGCCGATGATTTTTCATTTATGATGTCTTCCCTGGAAGAGCGTTGGGATATCAGAGATCAAAAAGTGATAAAAGGGTTCAATTTCGGGGGATTTAAGGTCCGAGATGATGGAAATATTCTAGCAGAATTCTATAAATCAAACTTTAATAAAGTAACTTCGAGGAGTAAATTCACATATCTGCTGATGGATATGGACGGAAATAAGTTAGATTTCGAACCTTTTATTTTTTCTGGGAATCTGCGAATTGTAACAGAAGAAAATTATCCTTTTCCCAATGTTTTCCCAATTGGTCGTACGCTGACTGCCATGTCAAATGAAGGAGAATTATTCGTTGCTAATACGCAGGAATTTTTGATCAAAAAGTATGATCCAACGGGTGCATATCAATCCGCCATATACTATCCCATAAAGGGTGCACCCTTAGATTTTGAAGAGTTTCTGAAATCCGGGAGAAAATTTGGACCGAGTATTCCTCCTTTAGTTGAAGTAGAAAAAGCTTTTGATGCTGTTGGCGAGGAGTTGCCGAAAACCACCCCTGTGATAGACAAATTAATAGTGGATGATAAAAATAGAATCTGGGTGGCGGTACCAATCGGCACCAAAAGTGATATTTATGAATGGTGGATTCTAGCCGAAACAGGAGAGTTATTAACAAAAGTGGTTCTTCCACTTGAACAACCTATCCTTGATATAAAAGGTAAGTATCTTTATAGCAAAAAAACGAATGAAGAAACTGGTGAAGAATATGTTATCAAGTATCGACTTGAGCTAACGGAAAGTTAAATGAATGAATCTATACAACACTTTCTAATTATAAGTTCAACATAATGTCTCCTGAAATCTTTTTGTTTGCTAACAAGGTTCGAATTTTATGAAGTGGGTATGAATACATTCCGTTTATATAAGCAGCTCGATCAAATGGATTGCGGCCCTACTTGCTTACGTATGGTGGCCAAACACCACGGTAGAAAGTATTCCTTAGAAAAGCTCAGAAAAAGTTCGGGAATTAACCGGGAGGGAGTTTCATTATTGGGAATAAGTGAGGCGGCAGAAAATATTGGATTCAGAACGGTCGGGGCCAAACTGAGTTGGAAGCAGTTGAAGGAGCAAGTTCCACTTCCATGTATCGTTTTTTGGGGACAGGAACACTTTGTGGTGGTGTATAAAATTAAAAGGAATAAGGTCTATGTTGCCGACCCTGCCAAAGGTAAGGTAACCTATCCTAAAGAAGAATTTCTGCAACGCTGGCTAAATACCAAAACCAATGGACAGGACAGTGGCATTGCCTTGTTGCTTTACACCACGAGAGTGTAAATCAAACTCTGTCTAAGTAACAACAAATAACGTTAACTTGGACGATCATGACACAACAAGAATTAGACCAGTTACAAGCGAAAGCCTTAGAGCAATTCAAAAGTGGAAAGCCGCTATTTGGAGAAGGAGGCGCTTTTGCTCCTATGCTTAAAGGATTTTTAGAAGCCGCTCTGGAAGCGGAAATGGATGCCCATCTTGATCCTGAGGAGCGCCAGCGGGGCAACAAACGCAATGGGAAAGGAGCAAAAACGATCAAAAGTTCCGAAGGCAGTTTCCAGATAACAACCCCTGAAGACCGGCAAAGCTCTTTCCAGCCTCAAATCATAAAGAAGCGAGAAACGATTTTAGCTGATAACCTGGCGGATAAGATTATTGGGCTCTACGGGTTGGGTATGAGCCTGCGCGACATCAGCGCCCATATTAAAGAGATGTACGACACCGATATCTCCCACACGGTGCTTTCGCAGATTACCGACCGGATCATCCCGGAGGTGAAAGCCTGGCAGGGGCGCCCGCTGGAGCCAGTGTATTGCATTGTGTGGCTGGATGCGATGCACTACAAAGTCCGCAGTGAGGGACGCGTGGAGCACAAAGCCCTCTACAATATCTTAGGGATCAACCCCGACGGCCACAAACAGGTACTGGGCACCTATATCTCCGAGAGCGAAGGGGCTAACTTTTGGCTGAGTGTGCTTACCGACTTGCACAACCGGGGGCTTAAGGACATCCTGATAGCCTGTATTGATAACCTTAAAGGCTTTCGGGAGGCCATTGAGAGTATCTACACGAAAACCGAAGTGCAGAGCTGTATGGTACATCAGATCCGAAACTCTCTGAAGTACGTAGCCAGCAAAGACCAAAAAGAGTTTATGCGAGATTTAAAACTCGTGTATCGCGCCGATACCAAAGAACTCGCTGAGTTGGAGTTAGAGGCCCTGGCCGATAAGTGGGAGGCGAAGTATCCGGTGGTTCTGCAATCCTGGAGGTATAACTGGGACAAGCTGACCACCTATTTCCAGTACACCGCTCCGATACGCAAACTCATTTATACCACCAATGCTGTGGAAGGCTATCACCGGCAGGTGCGGAAAGTAACGAAGACCAAAGGAGCTTTTACCAGTGATATGGCGTTATTAAAACTGGTGTATCTGGCCACCAAGAACATAGAAAAGAAATGGACTTCGCCCCTACAAAACTGGGGATTGACCGTTCAGCAGCTGGCTATTAAATTTGGAGATCGGTTGCCATTAGATTTAACCCGAGACCCAAAAAACACTTAACCAATAATCAGACAGAGTTTAGATTACACTCCCTACACCACTCCAAAATTCTATGAGTTAGAAGAGGACCGTAAAGACCGCCTCGATTTTAGTCGCCTGCTTCAGTACTTACTACCCTACAAGAATTTACTGGTTCAGCTGGCATTGGGTTTACTCATTGGCAGTATTCTTCAACTTATTTTTCCCTTTCTCACCCAAGCTGTAGTAGATATTGGGATCAACACCCGGGACATCAATTTTATCTACTTAATTTTAATTGCCCAGGTAATGCTGTTTATTGGTCGTACCGGTGTGGAGTTCTTGCGGTCGTGGATCTTACTCCATATGAGTACCCGTATCAATATTTCCATCCTTTCAGATTTTTTGATTAAACTGATGAAATTGCCGATGCCTTATTTTGAGGCCAAGATGACGGGTGATATTATGCAGCGCATGGAAGATCATCAGCGCATTCAAAACTTCCTGACCAGCCAAACCTTAAGTACCCTGTTTTCATTTGTCACTCTATTCGTGTTTGCAGCCGTGCTCGCTTACTATCACACCATCATCTTTTTCGTGTTTTTGATCAGCAGTGTGCTGTACATCGGCTGGGTCATGTTGTTTTTGAAAAAGCGGGCAGAACTGGATCACCGGCGTTTTGGTATTTCATCGGGAGACCAGAGTAAAGTGATACAACTCATTCAGGGTATGCAGGAAATCAAGCTCAATAACTGCGAAAAACAAAAGCGCTGGGAATGGGAGCGATTGCAAGCCAGCTTATTTCACTATAAGGTTAAAAATCTATCCCTGACTCAATATCAGCAAGCCGGAGCATTTTTCATAAATGAGGGAAAAAATATTGGGATTACCTTTCTTTCGGCCATTGCCGTGGTTAATGGACAACTCACTTTGGGTGCCATGATGGCTATCCAATATATCATTGGGCAATTAAATGGGCCTATACAACAGCTTATTGGGTTTGTGCAATCCACACAGGATGCCCACCTGAGTCTCGAGCGATTAAATGAGATTCACCAACAAGAAGACGAAGAGCCTGCCGAGAAGCATTTTTTATACAAGTTGCCCAAAAAACAGAACATTCACGTTAATAACCTGACCTTTACCTATCCGGGAGCAGGGAATGAGCCGGTACTGAAAAATATTAACATTGATATTCCTGAGGGCAAAACTACGGCGATCGTAGGCATGAGCGGCAGCGGTAAAACCACGTTGCTCAAACTGCTTCTGAAGTTTTACCCATTAGACAAAGGTGAAATAAGAATTGGTGAAAATAATCTTGATATGATCAGTCATAAAATATGGAGACAACATTGTGGGGTAGTTATGCAGGATGGTTTTATTTTTTCCGACAATATTGCCAATAACATAGCGGTGGGTGAAGAACATCCGGACATGGAGAAAATTGAACATGCGGTCAAAACAGCTAATATTCAGTCTTTCATAGAATCCCTGCCGTTGGGCTATAATACTAAAATTGGGTCAGAAGGAAATGGTATTAGTCAGGGCCAAAAACAACGCATTCTAATTGCACGTGCCGTGTATAAAAACCCCGAGTTTATCTTTTTTGATGAAGCTACCAATGCTCTGGATGCCAACAATGAACGGGTCATCATGGAAAATCTTCACGAATTTTTTGAAAATAGAACAGTCATTGTGGTTGCTCACCGCCTAAGTACCGTAAAAAATGCGGATAATATCATAGTTCTGGAAGAGGGGGAACTCATTGAGCAGGGAACGCATCAGGAATTGACGTACAATGAAGGAGCCTATTATGAGTTGGTTAAAAATCAATTGGAATTGGGGAATTAAAGGAGAGCTATGGATGAACAGAAACCTGAAATTCCAGCTCCTTTCAGTGCAAATGGAGTGGCAGAAAAAGAACCCGCTTTTCCTGACTTAGAAATCCGAAGCGAAGAAGTTCAGGAAATTATAGGGCGACCTCCACATTGGTTGGTGCGTTGGGGCATTGCTTCCTTCTTTATCGTTTTAGCATTGATTTTTCTGTCTGCTTCCACCATTCAATACCCTGAGACATTAAAGGCCCCATTACAGCTAACAGCCATTAATGCCCCTAAAACGGTTGAAGCTAAAGTAAGTGGCAAGCTCGTCCGGTTATTTAAGGATGATAATATGTTAGTGAAAAAAGGAGAGGTTTTAGGATGGTTGGAGAGTACGGCGAATCATGAATCAGTAATGGAGCTTTCGTCAGCAATAGATAGCTTAGACCTATGGATTCAGAATAACAACATAGAAAAGACAAGATCTTTAGAGACGCTGAGTTTTAAAAATTTAGGTAGCCTGCAAAGTAGTTTTCAATCATTCGATCAGATGTATAGGGAGTTTTTAGATTATCTTCCGGGAGCGTACTATCATGATCAAAAGAATATTTTATCTCAGGAGTTAGACTACATTCGCCAATTATTGGAACAATTAGAACTTCAAACGCAAATTCAGCAAACAACTTTAGCTATTGCAGAAAGGGAATATGAGGCCCAACAAAAGCTTGCGGATAAAGATCTTATTGCTGACCTGGAATTAGATCGAGCCGAAAGAAAGTTGGCGAATCAACAACTGCCCCTTCAGCAAACAGAGTCGGCTATGATTAACAATCGAATGTCGCAGTCGGCCAAACAAAAAGAGATCATGAATCTTGAAAGGCAAATTGAGCAACAACGCGCGATTTTTTTTCAAGCTGTTTACAGTTTAAGAAGTGCTGTGGAAGAATGGAAAAAGAACTACTTAGTAACAGCCCCGGCAACCGGGACTTTGTTCTATTCAGGGATTTTACAGGAGCAACAAACAGTTTCTGCCGGACAAGAATTATTTCTCATTCAACCGCAAAGCACCCGTTTCTTTGGTGAATTAATAATAACTCAGCGTTCTTTTGGGAAGATCGAAGAGGGTCAACAGGTGCTTGTTCGTTTCAGCGGCTATCCATATAGTGAATTTGGGTCAGTAGCAGGCAAAATTGAATACTTGTCAGATATTCCTGTCCGAGATAGCCTGTTTTTCGCTAAGGTGGAATTTACAAATGGGTTAAATACAAATTACGGGTACGAACTAACTCCAAGAAATGGGATGACGGGAACAGCAGAGATCATCACCCAGGATATGCGATTGATTACCCGCGTTTATAATAACCTGACGAAAGAGTTACAGTAATTCTTTTTTAAAGCTGACAACTTAATAATTAAGTTATTCAACCGAGTATAGTAGATCGTAATCAATTTAATAATTTAGTAACCCAAGCTCGACTGACTCCAAACTTCCGGGCAAGTGCTGCCTTGTTTTTCACTTTCCCGGAGTCTAGTAATTTCCGGTACACTTTAGCTTGCTCAGCAGGGGAGGGTTTCTTCTTTTTAGCTGTTTTTTGGTTAACAGAAACCCGTGGTTTACAAAGGTTCGCATGATTCAAAAAAGGATAGATTTCGAGCAATTTCTCCCAGTGTATTTCGAAGTAATATCCTTTGGGACCTCTGTTTAATGCTCTAAGAGGCCATTTTATGGAGAACAAAATTCGCAAGTCCGCTACTTGCGGGGAGCCAAACTAAACCGCTATTTTGAAGTCTGACTTCGAATTAGCGGTTTTTTTATTTTGGGGAGGTGAATGAAGAGGAGGACATGCTTCATTTTTTTCTTTTGGGGATTCTGATCTTTGATAAAGCAAAAAAGTGCTTGATCAGATTCACTCACTTCA
>JAASSU010000111.1 GCA_021767705.1 Bacteroidota bacterium
ATAACCTGCCCAAAGTCATGCGACGACTTTTCAAACGTAATCTCAGGCTGTTTCTTGGTTTTCTTTCCTTCGGCACTGTTCGGATTGTTTACCACATCTGAGGGCAGTTTGTCCTTACCAGAATTTCCGCATCCCGAAAACACGCCGACAGACAACAAAACAACAAGCATTAAAAAGTATTTCCTTTTCATTTTTCAACTATTAAGTTTTTCGATTGCTTCTACAAAACTACTAAAAGATTATAATCCTGCAGAATTCAAAATTCTCTCCTTATCAATACATCATATCCCTCGAGGGCTTTGTAACCAAACTTCCGATATAATTTTTGTGCAGCTATGTTCTCCTGGTGCACTTCGAGCTTTATCTGCATTTTCATTTCAGAGGCAAAAGCATTGACATAATGCATGATGGCAGTCCCAACACCCTGTCCCTGATATTTTGGTAAAACGCCCATGTGATGGAGATAAAGGCGGCGACCGTTGTTTGTAATCCAGGCCGAGCCAACAATTCTGTCTTCATGTGTTGCTATCAGCAACTTCCCGCCAAGGGCAATGGTTTTTTTGATGATTTGCAGATCATCGCCCCGCTCTGGACGAGAAAGGTGAAGCGATTCCCATAACTTCATCAGCTCAGGGTAATCATCCTCATGAAAATCACGTATGATTAGCTCTGAATTAGTCATTGATTAAGCCACGACCGATTTTTTTGATCTTACTGTTTTCAACAAACTCTTTCTTAATCTTATCGAGCAATCCATTAACAAAAACACTGCTTTTAGGCGTGCTGAAAATCTTCGATAACTCGATATACTCATTAATTGTCACTTTAACAGGAATGGTATCGAAGTGCAAAAACTCAGTAATCGCCATTCGCAGGATGATAATATCCAACAAAGCGATACGATCAAAATCCCACCTCTCCGTGCGTTTACGAATGATTTCATCTAAATCATCCTGGTTGAAGACAGCTTCCCTGAAAAGCTTCTTAACAAACTCTTCGTCGATATTCCTACCTCTTTCGTCAGATTCCTGGTTGTATAACGAGGGCAAGGAAGCAAACTCATCATCTGCCTCTTTGATATACCGCACCGTTTTTTCAAGTAAGATCAACGAAGCATCGTAATCATTTACCCAATTGACATTCTGATCCTCGTAATGCGATATCAAAACCTCGTCGTAGGGTAAAACCTCAGTAATAATTTGCAGCAACATTTTACGGTCTTCTTCAAAGCCCGTTTTCCCGGAACCCATGTATTTCTGAAAAGCTTCAGACTCTTTGATCCGGTTCAGCGACTGCCTGATCATTTCCTTCTTATCACCAAAGTTTACTTTCAGCTTTTTGCTCAAGCGCTTAAACATATTATTATGTTCAAGTTTATTGAGCACTCTGTTTTCAATAAATTTCGTGTTCGGATTCAGGTCTTCCTCTGTAGGGTAGTATTTTTGTTTTGCCTCTTCTTGCCTGGCCTCCTCAAAATCTTTAATCTCAATCAGATAAGCCAATTGTAAGATGTACAGGTCATATATTCTGTTGATATTGCTTATCAGCTTTTCCTCTGCTTTTGCAAAATCAGTATTATGGTTTCTTGAGAACGCATAAAGCTCTTGCAGCACTTTAATCCTTAGATATCTCCTCGTTAACATGTATTCAGAACTTAATTTTAAGACTTGGCAAAAGTAAAACAATTTAAGCAAAGCTGAGCCAACAAAGGATCAATATTTAAATGCAAACCTTACCATATAAAGATAATGTTATTTTTATGAGACTTTTTTTGATATAATCGAGATTTATTTACTTTTGCGTATAGTATCTTTTAACTAAGCAGAAGAAAGTATGGCTGAGAACAACGAACACAAGAATGAGGAGCATTTTTCGAAGGTAGTCAGGGCAGGTAAACGAACTTATTTCTTCGACGTAAAATCAACCAGAAAAGGCGAGCAATACCTTACCATCACAGAAAGTAAGCGAAAATTCAACAACGAGCAGGGTAAGTTTTTCTATGAAAAATTCAAGATCTTTTTATATAAAGAAGATTTCGAAAAATTTACGGACGCCTTGGAAGAAAGCCTTAAGCACATTGTTGCTCACAACGACAAGCTTTCGGAAAATCATGACGGGAAAGAAGCTGTTTATGAACTTAAAACTAAATCTGACCCAGCCTCAGAACCGGAAGACGACTCATTGAACAGCAGTGCTCATACTGATCTTGATTTTGAAGATCTTGGAAAAGAAAGTGAGAAGGTGCAACAGAATAATACCAACTATTAATTTACTGAACAGCATTATTTTTCTTAAACCTACTGTAATCTTAATGAAGATAGCCTTCGGGCACTATAAAGGTAATGTTTTTGATTTTGTAATTATTTGATTAAAAATATGTTATAAATATATATTCCCACCGATTACCTTTTACCCGTTTAACTAAATCTTTTAAGAACCTAAATTTAATTGTATATTTGTGACTGCAAAAATACATTTTAACATATGGGGAAAGTCATCGCTATTGCTAATCAAAAAGGGGGTGTGGGCAAAACTACTACCGCCATCAATCTTGGGGCATCGCTTGCCGCACTTGAATACAAAACACTTATTATTGATGCGGATCCGCAGGCCAATGCCACATCAGGGATTGGTTTTGATCCTAAGCAAATAAAAAACAGTATTTATGAGTGTATCATTGAAGAGGCACAACCACAAAATGCTGTTTTAGAAACAGACACCCCAAACATGTATCTGCTTCCTGCCCATATCGATTTGGTAGGTGCAGAAATAGAAATCATCAACATGACAGACCGGGAAAACATGATGAAAAAAGTGACGAACCAACTGGTTGATGATTTTGATTTTATTATTATTGATTGTTCTCCGTCATTGGGTTTAATCACCGTCAACGCCCTCACCGCAGCGCATTCTGTTATTGTTCCCGTACAATGCGAATATTTTGCGCTTGAGGGCCTGGGGAAACTGTTGAACACTATTAAAATAGTACAGAGTAGATTGAACACCGAACTTGATATCGAAGGGATTTTACTTACAATGTATGATAGCCGCCTTCGTCTTTCGAAACAAGTTATTGGTGAAGTGAAAACACATTTCCAGCAAATGGTTTTTGACACATTGATACACAGAAATATCAAGCTCAGTGAAGCACCCAGCTTCGGAGAATCGATCATTGCGCATGATGCTGCCAGTACAGGAGCACAGAATTACCTGAACCTGGCACGCGAGATATTAGAAAAAAACGGGATGTTGAAAGCTAAAGAACAAGTGAATGAGCAGTAAGAAAAAAGCAGCATTAGGAAAAGGGCTCAGCGCCATACTCGAAAGCCCTGAAACGGATATCACTTCGAAAGACATTTCAGGAAATTATGTCGTAGGAGCTGTGGCCAATATCAAAATAAAATTCATAGAGGCCAACCCCTTTCAGCCAAGAGACAACTTTGACGAAGAAGCACTGAACGAGCTGGCTGAATCAATAAAGCAGCAGGGTATTATACAACCTCTAACCGTAAGAAAACTTGGATACGACAAGTATCAGTTAATCTCTGGCGAACGCCGTTTACGCGCTGCGAAACTGGCAGGCATGGATGAGGTACCAACCTACATCAGGGTGGCTAATGACGAGCAGATGCTGGAAATGGCACTGGTTGAAAACATTCAGCGCGAAGACCTGAATGCTATCGAAGTGGCCATCAGCTATCAGCGCCTGATGGAAGAATGCAGTCTCAACAAGGAACAGCTTGGCGAAGTAGTGGGCAAAAACCGAACTACTGTAACAAACTACCTGAGGCTGTTGAAGCTGCCAGCAGAGGTGCAGGCTGCCGTTCAGGAGGATCAAGTGACCATGGGCCAGGTCAAGCCTTTGATTAACCTGAAAGAAGAGCAGTTGCAGATAGAGCTGCTCCACGAAATTATTGAAAACAACCTGTCGTCAAGAAAAATAGAAGCACGCGTTAAAGAAATTAACGAAGGCATCAAGTCGCAGGATGCTGAACCCGGCCCTGCACAAAAGAAAAAAGCACCCCAACTTCCTGAAAAATATATCGAGTGGCGCGATAACCTGGCCAATAAGCTCAACACAGGAATTAAGCTCAACAGGAACAATAAAGGAAAAGGCTCGCTCGTTATCGCTTTCGGCTCTGATGAAGAGCTTGAACGCATCGTGTCGATGATAGATAAACAATAGCTGGTGAATAATATTCTTAAATCGGACCTGGTATCAATAACAAAGGTTTTAGTTTCTCTTTTAAAGAAGCAAAAACCTTTGTTTGCTTTAAGTATCTGCATTTTTCTTTTTGCTGATGGCGCGTTTGCACAGCAAGACACTGTGCCTGCACAAAAAGAAACGATCGATAGATCCATGCCACTGAAAAAAACTGATACGGTGGCGGTGGCCGAGCCGGATACGGCGACAAAGCAAGTACACTCTCCAAAAAAAGCGACCTATTATTCCATGGCCCTGCCCGGGCTGGGACAAGCCTACAACAAAAAATACTGGAAAATCCCGATCATTTACGCCGGCTTTGGCACGCTGGCATATTTTATCAAAAGGAATACCGACGATTACCGGACCTTTAAGGCAGCCTACACCTACGTGTTGGAGGAGCAGACCGGCGAGCCCCCTAACGAGATGGTCGCACGCTACGATTCGGATATTGAAAAACTCCGAACAATAAAAGACTATTACCGCAGAAACCTGGAGTTGTCATACATCTTAACCGGTGCCCTTTACATTCTTCAAGTGCTGGATGCCACAGTGGACGCGCATTTTATTAATTTTGATGTCAGTGAAGATTTAACACTGGAGGTGGGTCCTTATGTTGCACCCATGCCGCAAGCTCCGGTGCACGCAAGCAAGGGCATCACCTTAAGACTAAAACTTTAACTGTTTTGAAAATTATTTTATCAGGATACGGAAGGATGGGCAAAGAGGTTGAAAAACAAGCCTCTGAGCGGAAACACGAAGTGGTTGCACGCTTTGACAGGCCCAGTGAATGGAACACCGAAACGCTTAAAAATGCAGATGTGGTCATAGATTTTAGCTTACCCGACAGTGCTATAGAAAACATCTACAGGTGTTTCGATGCCGGGATACCTATCGTTACCGGCACCACAGGGTGGTACGGCCAACTTGGCGAGGTAAGCGAAAGGTGCAAAAACGCTGAACAAACTCTTTTCTATGCCCCGAATTTCAGTGTTGGGGTGAACCTCTTTTTCGAAGTCAATCAAGCCTTGTCGAAGTTCATGAACGAGCATCCGATGTATGAGGCAGAAATTTCAGAAACGCATCATATCCATAAAAAAGATGCTCCCAGTGGCACGGCAAAGCAACTGGCCGCGATTCTTATAAAAAATATGGACAAATACAGTACATGGAGCGCTGAACCCGCTTCAAATGAACAGTTGCGGGTCGATTCCTACAGGAAAGATGAAGTGCCCGGAACACATGCTGTCACCTTCGACTCAGACATCGACAAAATCACATTAACTCACGAGGCAAAATCGAGAATAGGTTTTGCCCTGGGAGCCGTGAAAGCAGCCGAATGGGTGATAGGAAAAAAGGGTGTCTTCACGATGAAAGACTTCTTGTTTAATAAATTTTAACACTAGATAATTCGCTGATATCAAAAAAATCAGAACTTTTGTAGCAATTTCCATAAATCTTAAAAAATGATAGTCGAAACAATTTTACTTATCGTATTCCTGTTTTTCCCGGTTTTTGTTTTTAAAACCTTCGAAGAAGCAGGCTACCAGGCATGGCAGGCTTTTGTACCACTTTACAATTACTATATCTGGCTTAAGGTCACAAAGAAACCACTGTGGTGGTTCATTTTCCTCCTTATCCCATTTATCAATTATTTTATGATATTCCTTCTGGTGGTGGAGACGGCCAAATGCTACAATAAGTTTTCATTAAAAGATCAGGCACTTGCTGTCATATTGTTTTTTTACTCTCTTCCCCGCTATGGGTTTTCCGAAGATGAAAAATACACCGACCCTGGTGAGCGTCCTGTAATCAAAAAGTCGGCCGCCCGCGAATGGGTCGATGCTATCATTTTTGCCGTGGTGGCGGCTTCCATCATAAGAATGTTCCTGGTAGAAGCTTACACTATCCCTACCTCTTCGATGGAAAAATCATTGCTGGTTGGCGACTTTTTATTTGTCAGTAAGATTAGCTACGGCCCAAGGGTACCCAACACACCCGTATCCTTTCCTTTCGTCCACCACACATTGCCACTAACAAAAACCGCTAAATCTTACGTCGACTGGATACAGTTTCCCTACTATCGCTTTCCGGGTTTAACAGATGTTGACAGGAATGATGTGGTAGTCTTTAATTTCCCTGTGGGCGACACCGTTTCGGAGGTGTATCAAAGCAACCGTAGCTACTATTCGCTCATCAGGGAATATGGCCGTGATCAGGTGAAAAACAACAAACGCGTTTTTGGCGACCTCGTCTACCGCCCTGTAGATAAGCGTGAAAACTTTATAAAAAGATGTATTGGATTGCCCGGAGACACCATCGAAATCATTGACCAGCAAGTGTATGTAAACGGAGAAATAAACGACTCTCCAGGTAAATTGCAGTTTAAATATATTGTGGAAACCGATGGCTCGAGGTTGAACAGCTCTAACCTTCAGCGAATTGGAATTACGGAGAGTGTGCAGCAAATCAGCAATACAGAGTTTTTACTAACCATGACTGAAGAGGCCCTGGAGAAGGTGAAAAACTTTAAGGTAGTGAAATCGGTAAAACCCGTTAACAGACCTGATGGCGTGAGAGAACCTTACATTTTTCCTCACGACACGGCATACAAATGGAATGTGGACAACTTCGGGCCATTGTGGATTCCTGAGAAAGGGAGCAGCGTAAAACTAAATAAGAAAAATATTGTCTTATATCAGAGGGCTATCGAGACCTACGAAGGTAATAAGCTGGTTGTGAATGATGAGGGTATTTTCATCAACGGTGAAAAAACGGATGAATACACCTTTACGATGGATTATTACTGGATGATGGGTGACAACCGCCACAACTCGGCCGACAGCCGTTTTTGGGGCTTTGTTCCCGAAGACCATATCGTAGGAAAAGCAGTTTTTGTATGGCTATCGCTCGATCCAAATGAGCCACTGTTCTCGAAAGTCCGTTGGAATAAAATGTTCAGAATCATAAAATAAAGAAATTTATCATGAAAAAAATTACCGTCGTATCGCTCACTTTTTTACTGCTCTTTTCGTCATGTGCCATTTTCAACAAAGGCGGAAAAACCAATTCCTTTACGGGAAAAATAAAGTATGACATCAAGTATAAAGCACTTAACCTGCCCGAACAGGCCCGCAGTCAACTTCCTGATAACAGTACTCTTTACATCAAAGGAAAAAAGTCGAGTACGGAAGTTATCACCGCGATGATGTCGCGAAAAACCATCAAAAATGCCGAAACCATGTACTCGGTCAACCTGATTGATGCAATGGGGCAAAAGTTCGCAATTGAGCAAAGCAAAGAGGAAATTCTTGAAGCCAATGAAGAGCAGGAAGAGGTCAAGCTCGAGTTTACCGATAACACCAAAACAATTGCCGGATATGAGGCGAAAGAGGTGATTGTGACGCCTGAAGATGGGGAGCCCTATTCAGTATTCTACACACCTGAAATATCAGGAGAATCTTTTAACTTCGACTCTCCCGTTTTCAAAAAGATTGACGGATTGCCACTGGAGTTCAAAGTGGATGCTGAAATGTTTGAAATGGTGATGAAAGCCAGCTCGGTTGAAGAAACCAAGATCAAAGATGAAGCCTTTGAAATTCCTGAAGGATATAAAAAGGTAACCAAAGAAGAGCTGCAAAACATGTTTGGAGGCTGATCGCTGAATGAATAAATACCCCGATTATCCTCCGGATTTTGTACTTTTGCAAAAAATCTGAAAGGCTAATGGCAGCTCAGACCGGTAAGAAAAATAAACTTAAACAACAGGAAACTTTAAGCTCCCCTGCCCCAAAGAAAAAAAGCGGCAACGGCAAAAAGCGTCCTAAGAGTAAGAAAAAACAACAGGTAAACAGAGGCAGAATGAGAATTATTCTCGGGATATTTCTCATTCTGTTTGCTTTGTATTCAGCTATCTCCTTTACCTCCTACCTTTTTCACTTCTTTGGGTTTGGGAACGACGACGCCCTATTGCAGTTTAAATTCAGCGAGCTATTTAACAGCGATATCCACCATAACAACTGGGCCGGAAGGGTAGGCGCAATTTTAGCTTACCAGTTTATTCATCAATGGTTTGGAGTAGCTTCGTTCATCGTAAGCTTTTACATTTTTATTTTTGGATTCTATCTTTCCACTAAACATCAGCTCCTTAACCTCTGGAAATCCTTACGCTACTCCCTCGCCATCCTTGTATGGCTATCATTAAGTGCGGGTTTCGTTTTTCATTACGTAGAAGGTTTTGAAATTCTTGGAGGTGTATTCGGATACCGTGGCGCCGAATTATTAATCTCAGTTACAGGAAAAGTGGGTGCCGGATTTGTTCTGCTTTTCTTCCTTCTCAGCATCACCACTTTTGCATTCAATATCCCGCTAAGGTGGATAGATATGGAAAAAAGCAAAGCGCGTCGCGAACAGCGACGAAAAGATAAACAGCGAAAAAAAGAGCTGGAAAAGGAGGCGGAAGAGCTGCGTAAAAAACAGGAGGAACAGGAGGTGCCTGAAGAAAAACCTGTAAATAAAGCCAAGTTTAACACCGAAGAATATGCCGTGGAAGAGGAAGATGCTGAAAGTAGGCCCCGCACTCCGGCTCCTGAGTTGCCGGACTCGGATAACAAGCCGAATGAAGAAGCAACTTCGGCATCAAATTCCGGCAAGGATGACGATATTGAGTTTACCATCGAAGCCCCCAAACCTAAAGAGGAAACCAGCGATGACGATCAAGAGCAGGAAAGGCAAGGATTGGATACCGAATATGACCCTACACTTGATTTGCCACACTTTAAATTTCCTCCGAAAGACTTGTTAAGCGACTATAACAGCGACGCCGATATCCAGGTGGAAAAAAATGAGCTGGAGGAAAACAAGCGGCAAATTGTGGAAACGCTGCAAAACTATTCCATTAAAATAAATTCCATCAAAGCCACACCGGGCCCTTCAATTACGCTCTACGAAATTGTTCCGGCCCCGGGTATCCGCATATCAAAAATCAAAAACCTGGAAGATGATATCGCCATGAGCCTCGCAGCACATGGAATACGTATTATTGCTCCTATTCCCGGGCGTGGCACCATCGGGATAGAGGTGCCCAACAATAAACCACAGATTGTGGCCATGAAGAGCATTTTGTCTTCGAAAAAGTTTGCGCAATCAAAATATGACCTTCCTATCGGATTGGGAAAAACGATCTCTAACGAAAGCTTTATCACCGATCTTGCTAAGATGCCGCACCTCTTGATGGCAGGAGCTACCGGACAGGGAAAATCTGTGGGGTTAAATGCCATTATCGCTTCTTTGCTGTACAAGAAACATCCGGCCACGCTGAAGTTTGTACTGGTCGATCCGAAGAAAGTGGAGCTGACCCTGTATAACAAAATTGAGCGGCACTATTTGGCTAAACTTCCCGATAACGAGGAGGCTATTGTGACCGACACCCGCGAGGTTGTACGAACGCTGAACTCAATGGTCATCGAGATGGAAGACCGCTATAACCTGCTGAAAGATGCCCAGGTCAAGGGTATCGGGGAGTACAACAAAAAATTCATCTCACGCCGGTTGAACCCGGAAAACGGCCACCGTTTTATGCCTTACATCGTGCTGGTGATTGACGAGTTTGCCGATTTGATTATGACTGCCGGTAAAGAGATTGAAGGGCCGATAACACGCCTGGCGCAGCTCGCACGTGCCATCGGCATCCACCTTATTATCGCCACCCAAAGACCTTCGGTAAACATCATCACAGGTTCCATTAAGGCAAATTTCCCGGCAAGGATCGCTTACCGGGTCATCTC
>JAASSU010000112.1 GCA_021767705.1 Bacteroidota bacterium
AAAACCATACTCTACCTCCGGGTTTTCTGGTGTGTTCGTGGTTTTTAAATGAAGTGCCTGTGCTTCATTCTGCTTTCGCATTGATTTCAGGGCGGCGTTATTCCCCTCAACTTCCTTAAGAAAAATCTGGAACTCTTGTGCATAAAGGTCTGAAGCAAAGAACAGAACAAGTATTATGATAATTTTATTCATGATTACGCTTTTTTACAATTTGATAAACGATGGGTATAACATAGGCATTGAGCAATGTGGAGCTCAGCAGGCCTCCCAGGATAACAATGGCCATCGGACTCTGAATTTCATTTCCGGGTTTGTTGGCCTGGATTGCCAGCGGTATCAGGGCCAGAGCGGCCGTAAGTGCTGTCATCAGGATAGGGTTGAGCCTGTCGGCCGACCCAGCCATTACAGCGTCTTTCAGTGGTTTCCCCTCTTTTACGAGCGTTTCGTAACGCGAAACCAGCAGGATGCCGTTCCTGGTGGCAATTCCGAACAGTGTAATAAAACCAATGATAGCCGGGATACTCAGGTCGCCGGAGGTCATCCAGATTGCCGCCACCCCGCCGATGATAGCCAAGGGGAGGTTGAGCAGTACCGTTCCGGCCAGCCTGGCATTTTTAAATTCCTGGTAAAGAATAACAAAGATAGTGAGCAAAGCCAGCAGGCTGGTCAATGCCAATCTGCGCTGCGTTTCTGCGGCACTCTGAAACTGCCCTCCATATTCAATGTAATAGTTTTCCGGAAGGTCAATGTTTCCATTGATAGTCTCCTGTATGTCCTTCACCACACTTCCGGCGTCGCGCCCTGATACGTTGACCGAGATAACGAGCTTACGCTTCACATCTTCGCGGCTGATGGTGTTGGGGCCGGACGAGGATATTACATCAGCGAGGTAGTAGAGCGGGATTTTTTCTCCTGACTTAGCGGTGATGGTCAGGTTTTTAATCGCTTCAAAGCTGGTACGGTACTCATCATCAAAACGAACCACAAGGTCAAAAGACTTTTCCGACTCAAAGACATCACTGACTTTGGTGCCATTCAGTCCGGCTTCAATAAAGTGGTTGAATTCCGATAAGGAAATGCCATACTTTGCCAGCATTTTTTGTTTAGGTCTGATTTTAACCTGCGGGATTTCAATCTGTTGTTCCACATTCAAGTCTGCAATTCCCGGAATATCGCTGATGAATGATTTTATTTCCTGGGCTTTTTGATACATACGTCCCAGGCTGGTGCCGAACAGCTTGATGGCGATGTGTGCCTGCGAGCCCGAAAGCATATGATTAATCCGGTGTGTAATGGGTTGACCCACCTCCACATTGGCTCCCGGAATATCTTTTAACTGATGCCTGACCTCCTCAAGAAACGCTTCTTTCGAGCGATCTTTAAGTTGGTATGGGACATCCAGTTCAGAGACATTCACGCCAAAGGTATGCTCGGCCAGCTCGGCCCTTCCGGTTCGTCTGGACAGGGTTTGCACTTCCGGAATTTTCAGCAGCGCTTTTTCCGCTTTCAACCCCAGCTTTTCCGATTGCTTCAGACTGGTTCCCGGCAAGGTGGAAATATTGATGGTCATGGCTCCCTCATTTAACGGGGGAAGAAAATTATTTCCGAAGGTAAAAAGGAGCCCTGATGCAGCCAGCAACAATATAAAAGAAGTTATCAGAATTGGATTCCTGATTTTTAAGGCTTTTTCAAGCGTTTGCTGATAATTGCGCTTCAACCAGCGCTCTACCGGGCTCCCTTCCTTATTGGCAGACAGGCTTTTCTTACTGGTAAGCAGTAAAGAACAAAGCACCGGGGTTATAGTCATTGCAATAATCAGCGAGGCTGAAAGCGATACGATATATGCTATACCAAGCGGTTTAAGCATGCGGCCTTCCATCCCGCTAAGGAAAAACAAGGGAATGAAAGCAACGATGATGATTAACGTGGCATTCAGTATAGATGCACGAATTTCTACAGAGGCATCATAAATGACTTTCAGGTAGTTTTTTACTTTTCCTCCTGTAGCTCGTTCGCGCAAGCGCTTGTATACATTCTCCACATCGATGATGGCATCATCCACCAGCGAGCCGATGGCGATGGTCATCCCGCCAAGGGTCATGGTATTGATAGTAATACCCAAAAGGTGCAGCACAATAACGCCTGTTAGGAGCGAGAGGGGCAGGGCTATCACCGAAATGATGGTGGTGCGGTAATTCATCAGGAACAGGAACAGGATGACGATCACCAGGATAGCCCCCTCGATAAGTGCCTTATTTACATTGTTTACCGAACGATCGATAAACTCTGCCTGGTCAAAAATATCGGTATGAAAATCTATGGCCGTGGAGGTGGTTTCAATATCTGCCAGTTCTTTCTTAATTTTTTCAGAAAGTTTCAGCGTGTTGATATTGGGTTGCTTGGTAACGGTCAACACCACTGCATCACGTCCTTCAAACGACCCGGCGCCAATTTTGGGTGCTGTGCCAATGCTTACACGTGCCACATCGCTCAGCCGCACAGGTTTTCCCTGGTAGCTTTTAATGTAGGTTTCTGCAATAGCTGATGTGTCGTTGGTGCGCGACACCCCTCTGACAATATAGCGGTTGCCATGCTCGCTGTAAAAGCCACCCGGAACATTTACATTGGCATTCTCAGCAGCAGCCAGCAGTTCATCGAGCGAAACGTCGAAGTGCTTCAGCTTCATTGGATCAGCCAAAACCTGGTATTCTTTATATCCTCCCCCGATGATGGTTACCTGCGCCACGCCACCAACTGACAACAAGCGCGGACGCACATTCCACTCGGCAGCGGTGCGAAGATCCATGGGGGAGAGCGAATCGGAAGTCATGGCAAATATCATGATCTCGCCCATAAGCGAGGACTGAGGTGCAATAACAGGTTTGCTTACCCCATTGGGTAATTTGCTTGCTACCTGCACCAATCTCTCATTAACGGTTTGCCGTGCATTATATACATCTGTTCCCCAGTCGAATTCAGCCCAGATTATTGAAAATCCCATGGAGGAGCTTGAGCGTACCCTGCGGATATTATTCGCCCCGTTGATGGAAGACTCTATAGGGAAGGTGACCATTTTTTCCACTTCCTCGGGGGCCATGCCATGGGCTTCGGTCATCACCACCACAGTGGGTGCGTTCAGGTTAGGGAAGACATCAATATCCATGCGCTGTGCAACATAAATCCCTGAAAAGGTCAGCAACACAGAAGCAATGATGATAATCAGCCGGTTTTCAATTGAAAACTTTACAATTCTGTTTAGCATATCTTTTCAGGTTTTAGTGTGAATGCCCGTGAGCAGGAAGATTTCCTGACACTGAACTTAGTTTAATGTTATAGGCCCCTTCATTAACGATGATATCGCCTTCTTTAAGGCCGTCCGTAACAACAATCATATCTCCGTTATTGGCTCCTGTATGGATGTCCTGCTTTGCAAATGTCTCGCCTCCGGTCATCACATAAACATAGTGGTTGCCCTCCGTTTCCATGATGGCGTTTTTTGGAATCACCAGTTTATCGGTGTTTTCATCAAAACTCAGGTAAACTTCCGCAAAAGCGCCGGGGACAGGTTGCTGATTTCCGGGAATGTCGACAGACAGACTGGCAAAGGCTGCGGAGAGGTTTTTACTGTAGGTGAAGTTTTCCCTGCCTGCGCACTCGATAATGTTAAACTCTTGGCTCCCGGGTGTTTTATAGCTTAGGTAACTGAGTCCTTTAACTGATGCATAGTTTTTTTGAGAAACATCTGCAATTAAGAGAAGAGGCATCTGCTTTTTTATAAGGGACACAAGTGGCTGTCCGGCTTCAACATGCTGGCCGTTTTCAATAAACACCTCAGACAAATACCCGGTAAAGGGAGCGAAAATCACCCTTTCACCGTCAGTGTAGTCCTTGCTCACAATTTCAAAAGATTCCTTTGCATTTTCGTACTGCATTTTTATTTGAAGATATTCTTTTTCAGGCATGATGCCCTTTTCATGCAAATCACTTGCCCGCTCAAAATCTTTCCTTGCAGTCTCGAAAGAGCGTTTAGTTTTGTTGTAGGTTAAAATATTGCTCTTCAGGTTGGTTTCATGACTGCTGATGCTAAGCAAAACCTCTCCTTTGTTAATGAGGCGACCATCATTAAGCTGAGCTCCGGAATATTCAACGTGCCCGTGATTACCGGCCGTAATCACTTCTTCACCACCGGGGGCAACCTCAATAATGCCTGAGGTCTTTTCGGTGGCGGCAAATGGAATTCGCTTCACGCGGAAAATGCCGAAACTATCCTTCCAGGCTTGCTCTTTAAGGTAGGTAATGCCACCGGAGGATTCATGCTCCTGATCATCATGGTGATTATCCGCGAATACTATCTGATTATCGTTCAGTTGTATAGAAAGACGGTGATGAAAGTGAGCATCGGAGGTGGTTTTATAGGATGCAGCATAAATCCCGTCATGCAGATGATTCAGCTCTACTCTTTCCGTTTTATTATTAGCTTGCAGTATCCACACAGGATTTAAATTTGAAAGGGGAGCGTAGCCATCAATTTTGGTGAAATGAGCAATAATTTTAATACTGTCGTGCGTGTTGTCCACTTCAGCAAATAACTCCACACCATCCTCCATCAGGAGGATTTCCCGTATGTGATGATGTTCTTCAGTATGTGATTCCTCTTCGTGTTGGTGATTTTGATTGTCAGAACATCCTGTAAAGAACAGGATAAACAAGGACAGAAAGCCCAATGCAATATTTTTTATCATATCAATAAGAATTAATAATTAAACAATTCGGGATGAGCATCCCGTAAAATAAGAAAATATACCTATTATGATAAAAATGAAGGAGGGCCTCTCAGGGTCCGGGGCAGAATGTCAGGTTTTAAAGCAATGTTTTGTAAAAACGGTGTAGTAAATTTTTTTGCAACTTCCTTGTCAGGAGAAAAGTGTTGACTATGTGTAGCAATAGCTGTTTTATTGCTTTTCTTGTCGAAAAATGAGTTTACATGGCAGCTAATGTCATGATGGTCGTGGTGATGCTCTCCTAATTCATCAGTATGGTGATGATGTACTTCATGCGAACTCAGGCAGCTGCTGTGATGATGATGCGGAATGTAATCGTGCGCAACAAGGGAGCCCCATGCCAGCAATGAAACGATTATCCAAAAGTTTTTCTTCCACATCATGCGGCAAATATAGCATATTCAACACGAATTTCAACATTAAAAACCAACATATAAAACATTGTAGATGCCTTGTTCTTCAAGATATCCAAAGGGTATCTGATTAGAATTAAGGCGATTGTTGAGGTCAGCCTCCATTTGTTGTTTGGAGTTGTAGCCTTGTATGGCCCATGATTTAAAGGTGGAATTCTCCACTTTTACCAGTAAGGTGTAATACCATTGGCTGTAAATGGATATTCCGACAGGAATGTACCCTTGCCGGATGTATGGATCGATATCTCTGGAAACCTGCTGCAGGTTTTGAGAGGACTCGACCAACTGCCAGGCGGTAGCGTTCATATTCCCTTTGGCATAAAGGACATACAGCCGGTTATTGGCACTCGATAGTCCCATAGGGAAGAAGCCTTCATTCTGCATTTTTGATGTAATGCCATTGCTTACTGCGTTTCCATCGGTGGCACTGTACCAGTCGATGGCCCACTCTGTAATCACAAAGGGGTCCTGGTTGAGATAAAGAATATCGAATGGTTCACTGCGGGTTTGAAGCCCCACGGGTGTCCACCCCCTTTGCAATGTATTGCCGATTTTTGTTCCCACGGTGGCGTCGCTCATCTGGTAGGTTTCGGTATGAACCCTGAGCTGTGCATTATTTGCTGTGGTGCTTCCGGTTGTTCTACTATGGGATACATTTGGCGAAGGAGTTTTCCAGCTTGCCTGACGTGTAGTAGGGTGAAAACGGCTTTCTTTAAAATCCTCATCCTGGTTAACAGCGGTTAATTGTTGTCCGGGTGTCAGATAACTTTTGTGGGTGTTGTTCCTGATTTCCACCACTCCCTCATAAAGGTAAGTGGTCGTTTCTTTGGATGCATCTACTTCCACTTCAAATGTAGTTCCACGCACACCCACTGCACAAGTAGGAGTAATCACAAGAAATTCGCTTCCTATTTTTGTTACCTCAAGGTAGGCATTTCCTCGACTTATTAAGAGTTTATCATAACCCCAGAAGGTAATTTCCGCATTATTTTTTAGCATCAGTTTCGTATTATCTTGGGGATAAACCACATAAGCCCCGGAGATATCATGGCTTGTTTTGATTTTATCCCCGGTAAAAATCTGCACTCTTTCTTTTGGTGCAAGCTCCCAGGTGTTAGACCCAGAGCGCATTATATGCACACTTCCGCTACTGTATTCCAGCACCATATCCACTACCTGCATGTAGTTTTCTTCGGGCTGTTTTGGTGGTTCCACAGCGCCTTCATTAAGCTGAACCATCAGGTTTTGTGCTGTGTTCCACGTTTCAGGCTGAATTTTACTCAACTTTTCGGCCTCCGGCGGGACCGGCTTTTTCGGACGGTTTATCTCAGCGATGGTTTTTTGTAGCTGCACATCCGAGCGATCTTCCTGAAGGGCCTTTTGGTAATAGCTTTTAGATTTCTCATCGCAATACATTTTATTGTATTGATGGTCGCCCCACAGGGCGGCCTTTGCAAAAGTGCGCCACGATTCAGCAAACCCCTTGTAAGTGGATGAGCGTAGTTTATGGTAGTTATTAGGGTGGCTACGCTGACTAAAGTCGCTGCTAACCTTGTCGGCAGTGGATAAAAGACTTCCTGCGTTTTTAATAAAGTCGTCTTTGGCAGTATAGGCAAACACACGGCGGGCGTAATTGGAATACTCGTCGGACAAACGGAATACCATTTGATAACGTTTTTCAGCATCACGGGCTTTTGATATTTCAGATTTGGCTTTCGCCAGATAGTCTAAAGTTTCCTGCTTTGGGTTTGATGACACTCGTGTGCCCCTGTCTTCTTCCCAGTAGGGTTTGTTGAAAGCGCTGGCTGCCTTGTTGATGTACTCATCAAATTTGTTTTTTGCCTCTCCGGGAAATACCCAAAGCTCCATCCGGCAAGGCTTTGAATTGCGGAAGGAATTATGTCGGGAATTGACGACAAAATTGAGGTGCGTAGCATTTGGCTTCAAATCATCAAGGAATTCACTGACTTTAAACGAAGTACGATCGCCCTCGTAAAGAGTGTACCATATTCCGCCTTCCACCCGCTCGATAACCTGAACAAACTCCATGGTTCCGGATACAGGCCTGAAAACGATTTCATCACTGCCGCTCATATCGCTAAGCTTAACAGCTAGGTATTTCCCGTTTCCCTTTGTGTCAGTCCAGACTTCACCTTTTGAAAAACGCTTGTCGTGAAAACGTGGATCTTTTTTCTGATAATCCTGGTTTCCGGATGAACCACTCCCCGAAGTTCCAGGAGTTGTTGAACTCTGTGTATCCTTTTCCTGTGAGGATGAAACATCAGAATTAGAGGTGGATATGTCGCTTGAAGAACCATCGAAAGCATTCTCAGATTCGCCAGAGGACAAGGCAATATCACTCGATGGGTTTTTTTCAGTCATGCAGCCCAAAAGGTTAACCCCTCCATTATTAAATGTGTAACCCTCCGGTGTATCATTACACTGATCGTATTCATCAGCAATCCCATCACCATCTTTATCACTTCCGAAAGCCACTGCTGAACTTCCGCCATAAGTGAAATCAGTAATGCTTTGCTCCCCCTCTTTCACGGCCACTCTTCTCATGCTATAGCCATCAGCGGTTAACTGGTACGTCGAAGTGATTTCCTTACCCTGATAATCTTCTCTCACAATAATGAGACTATTTCCTGAAACAGTGCCGGTGTGATTGTAGGCTGTTCTGACACTGTTTCCATTTTGAAAAAGCTTTATTCGTTCACCACCATTTTTTGCTATCCAATAACCATTAAAATAGGTGTTATGAACCCGCTTTCCGGAAGGTGTGTAAGAGTCTGTTTTTCCCGATTCTTGCGTGTTATTATCATTTTTGTCGGTTGTAGCGATATCATTTTGATTTTTATTCTGGGCTATTCGATAACATTCATCCAGAATTTCAAAAGCCTGATCGTTAAACGTATTAAATTTATCCTCTAACCTGCTGCTTCTGTTAACTGCTTCGGGAGTACCTACCGCGTTTACTGCGGATATTGCCCTGTCGTTCGAATTGTTGGCCTGATTAATAATAAACTCAATTTCTTCAGCTACCTGCTCGTAGGTTTTATTGTCTGTTTTAAACTTATTGCGTAAGCTTTTAATCTGACTAAGGTACCGTGTTCCGTCCCACTGAAACTTTGCGGCGCTCCAGTCAACGGATTTTTCCTTACTCAGGGCTTCCACCCTTGAATTAAAATAATCAACAAGGTTTTGATAATCGTCCACTTCATCTTCCCAAGCCCTCATAAAACTGGCCATTTGCCAGTTAGACTCTTCCATATGTTCCCCTCTGCTGATGAGTGTTTTTATCTGCATTTCGTAAGCCTGGGTTTCCAGTATTTGGAGTTTGGCGTTTTCTATTTGCTTATAATTTTCAATGAAGCCGTCGACTCCCTCTTTGGCATTTTCAAAAGCATCGATATATTCTTGCTGTGTTACACTTTCTGCTACATCTTTTATTGTTTTAGCGATCTCATAGGTTGTTTTCAGGTAAGCCCACACCTCGTCCTGACGATCAAGCGTGCGGCGGTGATGCCCTGATGCCAGTGCCTGACGGGCATTATCAACCGACCTTTGAGCTTGTTGCACCCTGCTTTCCCAATAGGATGCCTTTAATCGATCACTAAACGTAAGCCGGAGCTGTGGATAAAAATCCGGGTTGGTTTGCCTGGCCGCTCTGAACTCCTGCTCAAAATAGTTATTGATGTAACTGCCAAAACTACGTTTGGAGTTATTCAGTTCCTTTACAGCCTGATAAATCTTATGTGAATTGGCCAGGTAATTCACTTGCTGCACTTCTGATCTTACTTTATTCAATGAGCTGTTAACCTCTGAGACCTGCCCGATAGAAGGGAGAGAGATTAAAGAAACAGTTATCAGTAAAAAAAGACCAGTTAATGTGTTTATTTGCGTTGTCTTGACAGATGTTGATTGCATAGCTATTGATTTTTAAGTTCTAGGAAGCTTTCCTGAATTTCAGGTACATGAAAATCCCGATAAGAAATATCACGATAAATATTACCGGCATCCAGTAAGCGTTTTGCGGTAAATCCTCATAGATTTCAATGTCAAGGTAATCTCCCTCAGCAATATGATATTGTATGGTCACTTTTTGATTGTGAGGAGAGAAATACTCAATATCTTCGCCATTAGCGGCGCGCCGGAAACCACCTTTATCTTCAGAGCCGGTGTCGACAATGGTAGTGCTGGCAATGGTTTTCCCATCCGAGCCTTTGATAGTAATATACACCTCCAGACTGGCATAAGGGCCCATGGTGGATGTTTCATCATTTCCCCAAAAAGAGAACAGGTAATTGTGATTATTCAGAAGATCGAATTGAATACTGTTTTGATTGGGCGAGGTAATACGGTCAGAAAAAACCTCATATGCAGACTTTATGTTCTGAGCATAAATAAATCCCAGAAACCCAATGGCAAGCAATCCGTAAGAGATTTGTTTCTTCGTTTTAGATTTCATTTCATATGTCATAAAAACCGGAAAGCAGTTAACAGGCTTTCCGGCTGGTTTTAATGAATCGCGTGCTTATCCTGAAAAAATCTATCTTATCTGGAATTTCTTTACTTCAGGTGTGTCGTCATTCTCGCCAATGCGGATTTCGACGGCATACTTTCCTTTAGGCCATCCGTTGTAGGGGCGGCTCAGAGAGCTGTGGAGGTCAAGGTTGGTTCCCCGGTCTTCCGAGTTGAGTACCACTTCATCAATGATAAGTGGTTCGCCCTCAACAT
>JAASSU010000113.1 GCA_021767705.1 Bacteroidota bacterium
TACGAATGGTATAATCAAGCTGCTTTTCAAGGTTTTTAGCTTTTTGTGCTTCCTGAAGCTGATACCTTAAAGCCATTACCTCATCCGCACTTCCCTCAAAATCAGTTGGTGAGTAAACAGAAAAGTCCTGAGAAACAGTATCGGAAGGGGCTGAAAGGAAGGCACAGGCATTTTTGTTGCTTATTAAATGAATAGCAACCAATAAGAAAATCAGTCGCATAAATATACGAACAGGCTGAATGATGTACATCTTTTTTCTTTCCCTTCCTCTATAAAGTGCCGAATTTAGGAAAAAGTAATATATTTTTTTAATGATTTGAAAGATTATTTAATCTTTAAACCAACGCAAAGTAATCACATTTTACAAATTTTGCAAATTATTAAAGGCGTTATTCATTGTTTTAAGAATAAGAAAAAGATAAAATATACAGATACCCTGTTGCATGCCTTAACAACTGCGTTTTCCTGTAAGGTCTGTACCTCGCAGTTGAAAAAAGATTTTTTTACTTATTCTATGTTATTCACACTTCCGTGGATATTTTTCTGAAAACGAAAGCCTGTCACCATAATTTTGCCTGGTTGCTACTCATGAAGGCTTACTGTTTCAGTAGGGCGGGAATAAAAAATTCAATTACTTTTGCAGCCTCTATGAATGATTTGACTCAAGGGAGAGAGGGGCGGCAGATTATGAAATTTGCCGCACCATTACTTGTAGGAAATGTTTTTCAGCAATTATACAGCATTGTCGACAGTATTATCGTGGGGCAGTTCCTCGGGAAAAATGCATTGGCTGGTGTTGGTGCTGCTTTTCCTGTCATTTTTACTATGATCTCCTTTGTCATAGGTATTGCCGGAGGATTTACCATCATTATTTCACAGTATTTCGGCGCCAAGCAAACAGAAAATGTGAGGTTAACAATCGACACGATGTACATTTTCTTGTTCTTTGCCGCCATTCTTATTTCCACGGTGGGAATCGCTTTTACGGAAGATATTTTCCGGCTAATGCAAACACCTGCTGAGGTTTTACCCCAGGCCACCACCTATCTTCAGGTCTATTTCTCGGGAATTATTTTCTTTTTCGGTTTTAATGGCATCAACGCCATCCTCCGGGGCCTTGGCGACAGCAAAACACCGCTTTACTTTTTGGTTATTGCCACAGTTACCAATATTGTGTTCGATTATCTTTTAGTGGTTGTTTTTGAAATCGGAATTGCCGGGGCTGCCATTGCCACCATTATTTCGCAAGGCGGGGCCTTTATCACCTCCATATTTTATCTGAATAAAAACCACTCTTTGGTCAAGCTCACCACGCTGCGTATTCATTTCGACCGGGAGATTTTTAAACGGAGTCTGAACATCGGTTTACCTTCCGGCTTCCAAAACACCATCGTTTCGCTGGGGATGATGGCGCTGTTCAGCATTGTCAACACTTTCGGAGCTACTGCTGCCGCAGCATACAGCGTTGCTTTGCGGATCAACTCACTTGCATCCACACCGGCAATGAATTTCTCTGCTGCCCTGTCGACCTTTGTGGGCCAAAACCTGGGTGCCAACAAACCTAAACGCGTTCGCAAAGGACTTCTGGCTACATGGTTTATGGCTTCTGTCATCGTGTTGATAGTTACTGCTGTAATCATCATTTTCAAGAGAGAACTGATGATGTTGTTTACCGACAACCCGGAGGTGGTTGCCATTGGCGCCGAGTACCTGGTGATTGTCAGCTCGTTTTACCTTGTTTTTTCCACACTCTTTATTTTCGGAGGGGTCATGCGAGGAGCCGGCGACACCCTGATGCCAATGTTCTTCACACTGATCTCCCTGTGGATTATCAGGATTCCACTGGCGTACTTGCTTTCGCAGGAAATTGGTCTGATAGGTGTATGGTGGGCCTCCCCCATTGGCTGGTTTGTGGGCATGGCCATGTCGATCATCTACTACCTCACAGGACGATGGAAGAAAAAGGTGGTGGTTGACCACAGCCAAAGCCCGGCATCAGGGAGCTAAGTCGAATTAGCCTATAAATTAAAAAACTCATACTCGCGATAAACGTTGTAGCGCTGGCTCATCTGCTGGCCCATCCCGTTTAGAAAAACCTCAGAAGAAATATGCAGTCCATCGGCATCAAAAACCCTTGAAATGGTGGAGACAACTGTGCCGTCCTCCATACGCTCTTCCTGTAGAATGTTGTTCCCCTGGTCATCATATTCCATCACCACTACACGTTGGTTTTCCACATCTTCCATACGGATCAAATTACCATCCTCGTCATAGGTTTTTTCAACAGACTCAAGAAGTCCTCCCTCACTGTCAAAACGCTGCGATGCCTTTTCTTTTCCTGAATCATCATAAGAGTACTTCACCCGGTATGATGTCCCGGAAAAATGATCGGTGTAGCTTTCTTCAACCAATAAATCATCCTCATAAACCTGCTGTTTCTCCTCAATCACCCCACCATCTTCATCTTTGGTGATTTCAGAAAGCTTACCCGGCTCTCTTTCAAAAGAAATGGATTTTTCCAGCTCCTGATCTTCATCATAAAACAGTTTCTCTTTCAGCTCTCCATCCTCATATTCATACGCAATAGTATCTTTTGCGCCATCCACATAATGCACATACTCGCGCTTAAGCTTTCCGTTTTGGTATTCATAGCTTTTGTGCTCAGCCACTTCACCATGCAAAATGCTTTTTGATTCCGTTAAGCGGCCTTCGTCATCATAAGACTTCACTTCCTTCTCCTCGGGGTTTCCCTGAGCATCGAAACGCTCATCCTCAATAACGTTGCCATTCTCATCGTACGTCGTCTTGCTGTAAAGGTATCTGTTTTCGAGAACTTTATCCGAACTCAATCCTTCAGGAACAAAATCTTCTTTGTATTGAGCTATCGTTTTAATCTTTTTTTCATTCATAAAAATAAGGTCTGCTTATTTGAGAAAAATGCCACCAAAATTGTATTTTTGACGTTTAATTTTTGAAAGCAAAAACACAATTTTCTTTTAACTGATGTAAAACTATGAAAAAATTATTCTTTTTAATTATTTTACCTGCATTAATAATGACCCAGGCATGTAAAAATAAACAAAGCATTGACTATCCTGAAACTAAAAAAGTGGATCAGGTGGATGAGTATTTCGGAGTTAAAGTGGAAGACCCATACCGTTGGCTGGAGGATGATACTTCTAAAGCCACAAAGCAATGGGTGAAAGCCCAGAACAAGGTAACTTTCGATTATCTCAACAAAATTCCTTTCCGGGATGAAGTAGAGCAGCGGCTGACAAAAATCTGGGATTACCCGAAAGAATCTGCTCCCTTTAAAGAAGGCGGCCATTATTTTGTTTATAAAAACTCCGGACTTCAAAACCAAAGCGTGATTTACATCAAGGAAGATCTGGAAGATGAGGGCAAGGTCTTTATCAACCCGAACACGCTTTCGGAGGATGGCACGGTTTCTTTAACCAATTTCGAGGTTTCGGATGACGGGAAGTATGCTGCTTACGGCATCTCGCGTGGCGGTTCTGACTGGCGCGAATTTTACGTTCGCGAAGTAGCTACCGGCGATGACTTGGACGACCACATCATGTGGGCTAAGTTTTCAGGCATCTCATGGTACAAAGGCGGTTTTTTCTACTCGCGCTATCCCTCGCCGGAAAAGGGCGATAAGCTCTCAGGCGTGAATGAGAACAACAAGGTTTACTATCATAAAATCGGGACAGACCAGTCGGAGGACAAACTGGTTTACGAAGAGCCGGATAACCCTCAACGTGGTTTTGGTGCGCAAGTCACTGAAGATGATAAATACCTCATTCTTTACACCACCGAATCTACAAGCGGAAACGGGCTCTACTTCAAGCCGCTTGACAAGAAAAACGCTGAATTCAACAAGCTTATCACCGATTTCGAGAATGATTACGGTGTAGTGGGCCACTACAATGGAAAGTTCTTAATCCGCACCAACGATGGCGCACCAAAATACCGCCTGATGGCTGTCGACCCAAAAAATCCTGAAAAAGAAAACTGGGAAGAGCTGATTCCGGAGGCAGAAGAGGTGCTCAATTCGGTGAGCGTGGTTGGCGGAAAAATGTTTGCCAACTACATGAAAGATGCTCACTCGCTGGTAAAAGTGTTTGAAATGGACGGGCAGTTTGCTTACAACATTGATGCTGAGCTGGGAACTATTTCAGGATTCTATGGCAAGAAAGATGACAACATCACCTTCTACTCGCTCACCAGCTTTACCACTCCGTCAACCATTTACAAGTATAACGTTGCTGAAAACAAGTCAACGGTTTACAAACACTCTGGCATCGACTTCGACCCTGAAAAGTACGAGACAAAACAGGTGTTTTATGAGAGCAAGGACGGCACGAAAGTCCCGATGTTTATCACTCATAAAAAAGGGCTGGAACTTGATGGCACCAACCCAACACTCCTATACGGGTATGGTGGTTTTAATGTAAGCCTCACCCCGCGCTTCCGCATTACGATGGTTCCATGGCTTGAAAACGGTGGTGTTTACGCCCAGGCCAATATCCGCGGTGGTGGAGAATATGGTGAAGACTGGCACCTGGCCGGGACCAAGATGAAGAAGCAAAATGTTTTTGATGACTTTATTGCCGCCGCCGAATACCTTATCGATGAAGGTTACACCAACTCCGACCGCCTGGCCATCCAGGGAGGCTCGAACGGCGGGTTGCTTGTAGGTGCTGTGACCAACCAGCGCCCTGAACTTTTTGAAGTGGCTCTTCCGGCTGTTGGGGTGATGGACATGCTGCGCTACCACAAGTTCACCATCGGGCGTTACTGGGCTTCAGACTATGGCACCAGCGAAGACAGCAAGGAAATGTTCGAATACCTCTACAATTACTCCCCGCTGCACAGCGTGAAGAGCGGAAAAGAGTATCCGGCCATTCTGGTAACTACCGCCGACCATGACGACCGCGTGGTCCCGGCACACTCGTTTAAATATATTGCCACCGTGCAGGAAAAAGAAACGGGCCACAACCCTACACTTATCCGTATCGAAACCAAGGCTGGCCACGGCGCAGGCACACCAACATCTAAAGCCATTGAACAAGCAGCCGACATTATGTCTTTTGTTTGGTATAACATGGATTTTGTTCCTGAATTTAATTAAGAAATGATGACAGCATTAGAACAACTTAAAAAATACACGAAGGTAGTAGCAGACACCGGCGACTTTGAGTCGATGAAAGAATACAAGCCCGTGGATGCCACCACCAATCCATCACTGATTTACAAATCAGCTCAGGATGAGCGCTATGCTCCGCTTATAGAAGATGCCATTCAATACAGCAAAAAATTTCCGGAAGCACAACAAATGGATGCTTGCCTGGATAAGCTGGCTGTGAACTTTGGTGTCGAAATCCTAAAAATCGTTCCCGGCAGGGTATCCACGGAAGTGGACGCAAGGTTATCTTTTGATATTACAGGAACCATCGATAAAGCGCGGCACCTAATCGCTCTTTACGAGAAGGCCGGCATCAGCCGGAAGCGCATCCTGATTAAGGTGGCTGCTACCTGGGAGGGAATACGCGCCGCCGAAAAGCTCGAACAGGAAGGAATCCAAACAAACCTGACGCTGCTTTTCAGCAAAACCCAGGCCATTGCCTGCGCTGAAGCAGGGGTGACGCTGATTTCGCCTTTTGTAGGCCGCATCCTCGACTGGCATAAAAAGGATCGGGGCGTGGATAAGATCCCTGCCAAAGAAGATCCGGGAGTTTTATCGGTGACCGGCATTTACAACTACTATAAAAAGTTTGGATACCCAACAGAGGTCATGGGCGCCAGCTTCAGAAATACCGGAGAGATAATTGAACTCGCCGGTTGTGACCTGCTCACCATCTCTCCCGACTTGCTCGGAGAGCTTAGCAGGGATAAAACACAGATTGAACCGCGGCTTACCAATGAGAATGCGCAAAGCAGTGACGAAGAGAAGGTGTCGCTCGATGAAAAATCGTTCAGATGGCATATGAACGAGGACGCCATGGCCACAGAAAAACTGGCCGAAGGTATCCGGAAGTTCAGTGCAGACTTAATCAAACTGGAAAACTACATCGCCGGAAAGCTGTAGCTTCAAGAATTTTTTTCGGACTGGTTTTGCAGATAATCCTCTGTAAAATCAGTCCTTTTCCTTTTCTGTCATGCCGCAAAATAGCCCTATCTTTGCAAATTACAGAATGCCTGCTTTAACAGGATCAATCCTGCGAAAGCAGGGCACAAATACGAACCAGAGAAAGAGATAAGAAAAGATGAAGTTTAGGAAAGGAGATAAAGTAAAGTTTCTTAACGAGCAAGGTGGAGGGGTTATCAGTAAAATCGTGAACCCAAACCTGGTGCATGTTACCATTGAAGATGGGTTTGATATTCCGGTATTGCCCTCAGAGCTGATTAAAACCGAAGAGGAAAGCACCGAAAGCAGTGGGGTGATTGGCCGCAGTGCAACGCCGCAAGCACCAACTGCACCAGCCATCGAAACCGATGACAGTGAGGAGGAAGACGGAACGCGCTCTCCGCTGTATTACGGGAAAAATGCGGTGACAAAAGGCGTTTACCTTGCTTTTGAGCCACAAGATCAGAAGTTTCTGATTTCAGGAGAAATCAATCTTTACATCCTTAACAACACGCCATTCGACGTATTGTACAGCCTGCTTACAAAAAACGGCGAGAAATACGTTAACAAAGATTACGATACTGTATTTTCAGAGGAGAAGACCCTGATTGACAGCATTAATCGCGAGGAACTGCCGGAATACCTGCAAGGGTATGTGCAGATGATGTTTTTGAAAGATGAAACCGAAGAAGTACTCATGCCTGTAAACTCGGGCTTCAAAGTGCAGGGAAGTAAGTTTTATCATGAAAACAGCTTTAAAAAAAGCCCTTTGCTCAATGCGCAGGCCATAGTGGTGACTTTAACGGAGCTGGCAGAGGTTGAAAAAGTGAATGATAAATCAGCACTTAAGAAGCTATCTGAGAAAAAAAGCACACAGGTCAGGAAACCACAAAAGCCTCAGGCACTCATCGACCGGCACAAGACCGGGACGCTTGAGGCGGAGGTGGATTTGCACATCTCAGGATTGCGCGAAGACTATAATAAGATGTCGAGCAGCGAAATTCTTACTTACCAGTTGAGCTATTTCGAAACAACTCTCGAAAGTGCGTTGTTACATCAGTATCAGAAAGTCGTTTACATTCATGGGATTGGTAACGGCACGCTTAAAAACGAACTGAGAAAAAAGATAAAATCAGA
The DNA here is from genome assembly GCA_021767705.1 of Bacteroidota bacterium. Lineage (GTDB taxonomy): Bacteria > Bacteroidota > Bacteroidia > Bacteroidales > JAIPAH01 > JAIPAH01. The sequence continues at coordinate 7,268 of JAASSU010000113.1, forward strand.
ATATCCTGATCTTATGGTGAGGAATGCACCATTCACACAATATGGCAATGGTGCTATAGAAGTTCTTTTACATCACGAATAACAGTGCGGACACTCTATCGGGACGTTGAAACATGCGTTCAGGAAAGTCGGGACACCACAGGGCACCATACTTCCTAACAGGAAGGTTCCGCTGTAGCGGAAACAGCCAGTGCTGCAGAAAACAACCGCCCCGCCTCTGGCGGGGTAAGGGTGAAAAGGTGCGGTAAGAGCGCACCAGTGCCGCAGGCGACTGCGGCAGCTGAGTAAACCTTATGGGGTGCAAGATTACATATACCGGAGTTTGAGGGCGGCCCGCCCGATTTCCGGGGGGTAAATCGCTGGAGTGTGCCGGCAACGGTACACCGAGAGAAATGATAGAGATTCCGGCTTTGCCGGATTACAGAATCCCGCTTATGCCCGCGCTGTTTTTCTTTTATTTAGATATGGAGCACAAAAGCAACGAAATAAAACATGTAGACATGAAAAAGACAATTTTACTTTTTATCACTTTTTCAATGATAACATTCTTCAGCTTTGCGCAGGATGATATTCCGAATGCCGGGTTTGAAAACTGGTCGGGTGGCGAGCCGGTGGATTGGAACACCCTCGATCAGAATATCCTGGGAACGGATTTTGACATGGTTACCGAAGACAACAGCGACACATACAGCGGAAATGCTTCGGCCAGGCTTGAAACCATCTCTCACTACATTTTCCTTTACGGGGATGTGGAAATGCCCGGGCTAATGACCTTGGGGGAATTGGAAGTAGATGTTATTAACCAGGATGGAGAGGTATACGGTGGAGTGCCATATGCTTCAAACCCTCAGAGCTTAAGTGGCTTTTACAAGTATTCACCAGCCGATGGGGACTCAGCAGCTATGGGCGTTGTGCTTTACCGCTGGAACGGGAGCACACGCGACACCCTGGCAGGAGGGGATTTTTGGGCGTGGGAAGAAGTCAATGAATGGACAGAATTCGAGGCGGTGCTCGAATATGAGATCTGGGCCACACCCGACACGATGAACATTATTATCTCATCCACTGCCGTGGAAGCAGAAGAAGTGCCCATTGGTTCAGTGCTCAAGATTGATGAGCTCAGCTTTAACTATGGCCCTACCAGTATTTTGAGTCCTGATTTTAAAAGCGATTTTCATGTCTACCCTGATATTCTCAATCACCAATTCAGAATTGAGCTGAAACTCGACAAGCCAGAAAGAGCTACCGTTCAGATGTTTGACATAAGCGGCAACCTCATCCTGCAAAAGGAAAAAACATTTTACAACAACAGTGTTTACCTTTCTTACCGCGAAGTGCCTGCCGGAATTTATATCGTCAGGGTCATCACAAGTTCGGGAAAGGAATATACACAAAAAGTCAGGCTCTATTAACCAATTTATAAGTTCTGTCTGAAATCAAAATAACAGAGAGAAAGTATCGTTACTTTCGTATAGCCAAAGAAGCAAATAAAATATGAACAAGATTAAATTCTTTTTTGCCGTAGCATTTTTTGTCCTCTCCATTGCGGGCAGCGCACAGCAAACGGCAAGCTACCGCGATCACCACGCACTTTTTGAGCAGGGAAAAACCCTTTACCAGGCCAAAAAATTTGCCGCCGCGCGCGAGGTTTTGTCATCCTACCTGAAAAAGAATGAGCAAAACTACAGCGAGGATATTGTGGAAGCCGAATACCTGAGGGCCATGTCGGCCATGCGCCTCAACAATAAAGACGCTGAGTTGCTTCTGGATAAATTCGTTGAGAAATATCCTGAAAAAAGCCGTACGAAAAGAGTTTTTTTTCAGTTGGCTGTCAACCAGTTTGCCAACCACTCTTATGGCGATGCGCTCAACAATTTCGAAAAAACGGATATTGCCATCCTTCGAAACGATGAAGTTGTGGAATATTACTTCAAATATGGCTACAGCCTTTACAGGATGCGCAAGCCTGAAAAAGCGCAGCTTGCATTCTCAGAAATCAAAGACCTCGAGGGCTCGTATGCGGTGCAGGCACGCTACTATTTTTCGCACATCGCCTACGAAAATGAGAACTATCAAACAGCCCTCGAAGGATTCAAATCTTTGAAAAACGATCCGACCTACGGGAACCTTGTTTCGTACTATATCGTTCATATTTACTACCACCAGGATCGACCCGAAATGCTGATTGAAGAAGGGCTACCGCTGATGGAAACGATCAACGAGGATCGCAAGCCTGAGCTCTCGCAGCTTATCGGCGAAGCCTACTACCGCCTGTCCGATTACGATAAAGCCACTGAATATCTCGAGTTCTATCAGTCGAACACCAGGAAGCGTGTCAGTCGCGAAAACCAATATCAGCTGGCCTTCACCTATTTCCAGATTGAAGATTACGAAAACGCCATCCTGAGCTTCCAGGAAGCTATCGACAGCAAGCGCGACTCGCTGGCACAAAATGCCTACTACCACTTGGGCATGTGTTATATCGAAACAGAGCAGCCGCAGTTTGCCGGTAATGCGTTTTATTCAGCCTATAAAATCCCGGTCAACCAAAAACTCCGCGAAGACGCGCTCTACAACTACGTGAAGCTGAGTTACGAAAACCCATTCAGCCCGTACAACAAAGCCGTAGACGCTGTGAAGA
>JAASSU010000114.1 GCA_021767705.1 Bacteroidota bacterium
CCCCCCCCCCCCCCCCCCAACGCCCCTCCCTTTATAACGTAACAATCTGTCATTTCGACTGAAAGGAGAAATCTTATTAATCTATAATTCATCTTTTTGTTTTTATCGAACAACAGTGTAATGAAATATAAGCAAAAGTAACAAAATAATGGCTCTGCATTAGCTTGAAAACCATTGCGTATGGCAGAGAGCGTTAAATGTATTACTTTTATAGCTTCAAACGTTCCAAATATGATTAAGACCATTAAACAGTTAAGCAACGAGGAAATCAGTAAGTTATTACTGGAGCATGATAAGCGGATAGTGTTTGAAAAAACCAATATTATCCCCGACGACTATGATCTTTACTACGAATTGCAGAAATATATCGATTATAAAAAAATACCGAACAATGCGGTGTTGGGCATCGACATCTATCAATACAGTTCTTATGGTGAGTTTGAGCAAACGCTTATCCCTTTTCTGTTTAAGAAAATGTTTGAAATGAGCGCAAAAGCCTGCCTTACCGATCATCCTTATATTTTCCAGGAATATAGCGAGGAGGATTTTCAGAAACGCTTTATCAGCAGCGGCGATGGTGGTTTCCTGATTCTTGACACTCCGCTGCACGCCCTGCTGTTTGCCACCAGTCTGGCTATTGTTCTGCGCGTTTATAACTCTTTCAATATGTTTCCGAAGCTGAGAAAAATTATCGGAGGGCTCACGCTACGCTATGCCATCACCTACGATAAACTTTACTATTTTGACAACAACTATTATGGACGGGCCATTATCAACAATGCACGCATCCTTGTAAAAGATGAACTGAATCGCTGCTTGATTGACGAGCACGTGCACACATGGTTCACCACCAGTATTGGAGGATTGGAAAGCCTTCAGGTGCTCACTATTGATGACGTTCAGAATATTTACCATTTCAAACAGCATCATGATGACCAGTACCTTGAGCAACCCGATTACATGTTTGGGAAGGATGTCAGCCGTGACACCGGAATTATCAATTCCGATGTGTTGAAAATCGGAAAAATAAAATCGAAGGAAACGGATATCATCATTTATAACCTTCACCTTCAGGTTTCGATGTGGCTCAATAATGACGACCACCCGGAACAGAAAAAAAGAATGACCATAAGTCTTGGCAACCTGAATACTACAGGAATTTAAAATTAAATCAGAGCGATGAAAGTCTTAAGCTACACATTTATAATTTCAGTATTAATGATGACACTTTTCGGATGCAAAAGCCACCCGCCACTGGACACTGTTGATAACGTGGACTTAGAAAAATATGCCGGCAAATGGTATGAAATTGCGGCTTACCCACAAAAATTCCAGAAAGGATGCGACTGCACTACGGCCGAGTATGAGTTGACTGACAAGGGATACGTAAAAGTCATCAACCGCTGTAAAAAACCGGAGGGCTGGGATAAGGCCGAAGGGAAAGCCTTTGTGCAAAAAGGCACCAACAATACCAAGCTGAAAGTGCAGTTTTTCTGGCCTTTCCGCGGAAAATACTGGATTATCGGGCTGGCGGATGATTACTCCTGGGCCGTGGTGGGGCACCCCAATCGTAAATATCTTTGGATACTCAGCCGCACGCCTGAGATGGATAAAAGTACTTACAACAGAATTATCGACATGATAGAAGAAAAAGGCTTTGACCGAAGCAAGTTAAAGGTTACGGATCAGAGTTGTTTTGAGTAAAAAAACTGAAAATTAGCTCATAAAAAACCCACACCTTAAAAAGATGCGGGTTTTCACTCAATCAACTTACAGTTTACTTATTCAACTTTCTTATGAGATTCAGTGCGCTTCCTTCCTTAAACCACTGAATCTGGAATTCATTATAGGTATGGTTTACGGGGAACGACTCCTGTGTTCCGTCAGCGTGGTTTAAAACTACCGTCAGTTGCTTGCCCGGGGCAAATTCGGTCAGTCCAACCACATCAATGCGGTCATCTTCCTTAATCTTATCATAATCATCCGGATTGTCGAATGTGATGGCCAGCATGCCTTGCTTTTTCAGGTTGGTCTCATGTATCCTTGCAAAGGATTTCACCAGCACTGCTCTCACACCAAGGTTGCGAGGTTCCATGGCGGCGTGCTCGCGCGACGAGCCCTCACCATAATTTTCATCGCCAACCACTATCGATCCTACGCTGTTTTTCTGGTAGTAGCGTGCCGTATCAGGCACCTTGTCGTACTCCCCGGTGATTTGGTTTTTCACCCTGTTCGATTCCTCGTTGTAATAATTCACCGCACCTATCAACATATTATCAGAAATATTGTCGAGGTGACCACGGAAACGCAGCCATGGCCCGGCCATGGAAATATGGTCAGTGGTGCATTTTCCTTTTGCCTTTATCAGGAGGTGCAATCCCTTAAAGTCCTTACCATCCCACGCATCGAAGGGCTCCAGCAGCTGAAGCCTTTCAGAATCAGGACTTACATTAATTTCAATGCTATTCGGATCGTTGGCCGGCGGCACGTATCCCGCATCACCCACCTCAAAACCGGCATCCGGCTTTTCGAATCCCCGGGGCTCACTTAGCTTGATTTTCTCCCCATTTTCATTCTCGAGGTAATCGGTCATCGGGTTGAACGTTAGGTCACCGGCAATTGCCATTGCTGTCACCACTTCGGGCGAAGCAACAAAAGCGTGCGTATTCGGATTTCCATCGTTTCTTTTCGAGAAGTTCCTGTTAAAGGAAGTGATAATGGAGTTTTTCTTATCCGGATCCTGGTTGTGCCGCTTCCATTGCCCGATGCATGGTCCACAGGCATTGGCCAGCACGGTTCCTCCGATATCCTCAAAAATCTTCAGGACACCATCACGTTCGGTAGTAAATCGTATTTGTTCCGATCCCGGTGTAACTGTAAACTCCGATTTCGCCTTTATCCCCTTATCAGCTGCCTGTTTAGCCACACTTGCGGCACGCGTCAGGTCTTCGTAAGAAGAGTTTGTACAACTACCAATCAATCCAACTTCAAGCTTGGCCGGATAATCTTTTTCTTTGACCACCTTAACAAATTCAGATACAGGGTATGCTGCATCAGGAGTGAACGGACCGTTGATATGTGGCTCAAGCGTTGAAAGATCGATTTCAATCAACTCATCGTAATACTTTTCAGGATTTGCATATACCTCTTCGTCGGAGCGCAGGTAAGGCATAATCTTGTCGGCCTCATCAGCCACCTCGGCGCGGTTGGTATCGCGCAGATAATTGCTCATTTTATTATCGTAACCAAAAATTGACGTTGTAGCACCAATTTCTGCTCCCATGTTACAGATTGTTCCTTTTCCGGTAGCTGAAAGGCTATCCGCCCCTTCGCCAAAATACTCAACGATTGCCCCAGTACCACCCTTTACGGTGAGCAGTCCGGCCACCTTCAAAATCACGTCTTTTGAAGCTGTCCAACCACTGAGTTTTCCGGTCAGTTTTACTCCGATAAGCTTAGGCATTTTCAGCTCCCAGGGCATTCCGGCCATTACATCCACGGCATCAGCACCACCAACACCGATAGCAACCATTCCGAGTCCGCCGGCGTTAGGGGTGTGCGAGTCTGTACCTATCATCATGCCACCCGGAAAAGCATAATTTTCCAGCACCACCTGGTGAATAATTCCGGCTCCCGGTTTCCAAAAACCGATTCCGTATTTATTGGAAACCGACTGAAGGAAATCGAAAACCTCGTTGTTCGACTTCATGGCTTGCGAGAGGTCAGTCTTTGCGCCCACTTCAGCCTGAATGAGGTGGTCGCAATGCACGGTGGTGGGAACCGCCGTTTTGTCCTTTCCGGCGTTCATAAACTGGAGTAGCGCCATCTGTGCCGTAGCATCCTGCATAGCCACGCGGTCGGGAGCAAAATTCACATAATCTTTGCCCCGCTCATAGGCGTTCTTCAGTTTCCCATCAAAATCATAAAGATGAGAGTAAAGAATCTTCTCACTGAGGGTCATTGGCCGACCCAGGGTTTCTTTTACCTTGTCAACCCGTCCGGGCAATTCTCCGTAAACTGTTTTTATTAAGTTAAGGTCAAATAGCATGATGTTTTTTTTAGTGTTCTCTATTTTTGTATCGACAAATTTAAATATTTATTTCAAATCTTTACAATAAACAATTCCTTTAGTGAGTAGTTCACCTTCGCATACTATCAGCCTAAAAGGCATGAATTGGCTTAATTGATGTGTTTACAGGAATAATGATTTTTCTTAGTTTAGCAGAATAATTCAATTTTCATTGAGAAGAAAGGTTTTCGGCATATTATTCTCCGTTTTGCTTTTTGCTCCGGCAACCAGCACGTTTATCTGGCTCCAGCATAAGAAGTACCTTATCAAATACGAAGTAAAAGAACAAATAATCAAAGGCTTGGATAAATCTGAGTTGAGTTTGTTTCGTTTTACGGATTGGGAGCTTGAAAATAAACTGGATTGGGAAGACGTCCATGAGTTTGAATACAAAGGCATGATGTACGACATCGTGGAAAAATCGAGGCAGGGAAATATCACGCTCATTTGGTGCTGGGCAGACAAAGAAGAAACGGAAATCAATAAATCTATTCAATATATCGCCAGGAATCTGCTGGGAAATGACCAGGAGAGCCAGCAACGGCAAGCCTCTCTTGCACATTTTTTAAAAACATTATACAGTTCTGATTCTCCGGAATGGAGAAGCAGTATACCTGAGCCTTCAGAATTGAATTTCAAACCTTTTTTAATCGCCGCTTACTCTGAACATATCTCTGCTCTTGACAGGCCTCCCGCGAAATCGTACGTTATTTCTTAAATGGATGTAAACTTCAGGCTTTAATAATTTATGGCCTGCTCTTTGCTATCCAAACCTCACTTGTTTAACCCTGAACCAAATAACTGGTTTAGGCAAAAGACATTTTTATTAACTGATAATTAATTTATTACAATACTCAGAGGCACTCTGAGATATCAAGAAACATGCAGTTTCTATCATTCATAGATCTGCAAAAAATTTAATTAAATAAAAAATGAGATACGTATTATTACTTTTTATTATATTTACAGCAACGCTGGCCAGCGGACAAATACTGACCATCACAGATTTTGAGTCGGGAGAACCATTGCGGAATGCCACTTTGATGAGCAGTGAACCTGAAGTGTTTGCCACCACAAATTCACGTGGGCAAGCCGATGTCAGAAAATTCAGGAAAGCTGAAAATATTGTCATCCGTATGCTTGGTTATCAAACCATTAATGTAAGCTATAAGGAAATTGAAGCGCAAAATTTCAACCTGAGGCTTAAAGCCACTCCCATCAGCATGGATGAGGTTGTTGTTTCTGCTACGCGCTGGAGACAAAGCTCTGGTGATATTCCTGCAAAAGTAGCAACCATCAAGCCAGGCCAAATTGAACTACACAATCCGCAAACGGCGGCCGATTTGCTCGATGTCAGCGGGAAAGTCTTTATCCAAAAAAGTCAGCAAGGAGGGGGTAGCCCGATGATCAGGGGATTTGCCACAAACCGGCTCCTCTACACTATTGATGGTGTGCGCATGAACACCGCGATATTCAGGGGTGGAAACATACAGAATGTGATTTCTCTTGATCCTTTGGCCACAGAAAGTACGGAAGTGCTTTTTGGCCCGGGATCGGTAATTTATGGCAGCGACGCCATTGGTGGGGTTATGAGTTTTAAAACACTGACCCCGCAACTGGCATTGAAAAACGAAGACCCGCTAATTTCGGGAAACGCATTGGTGAGGCACGCCTCCGCCAACAATGAGCTTACGGGTCATTTTGATGTCAACGTAGGATGGAAACGCTGGGCACTGGTGACCAGCTTTTCGTCGAATGACTATGGCGATTTGAGAATGGGATCGAATGGCCCGGACGCATACCTGAAAAACTACCGTGTAGAGAGAATTGACAGCACCGATCAGATTGTCCGGGTAAAAGACCCGGAGGTTCAAACGCCATCAGGCTACAGCCAGAAAAACCTGATGCAAAAAATCAGGTTTAAGCCAAACCACCTTTGGGATTTTCAGTATGCCTTCCATTATTCAGAAACATCTTCATACGGAAGGTTTGATCGCCACCTGAGGATGAGCGACGGTCACCCACGCTATGCACAGTGGGATTATGGCCCACAGGTATGGATGATGAACAACCTGAGCGCATCGCATAAAACCGACAATATTTTCTTCAACCAACTGAATATCCGGATGGCTCATCAGTATTTTGAAGAAAGCCGTATCGACCGGGATTTAAACGCGGCAGAACAGCGCAACCGTATCGAAAAAGTGGATGCCTGGTCTGTCAATGTTGACTTCACGAAAAACATGGGCTCAAAACATAAGCTGTTTTATGGTGTGGAGTGGGTAAAAAATGATGTCCATTCCACCGCTTTTAACAGAAATATCATGACCCAAAACCAAACAGCTATTGGTACGCGCTACCCGCAGTCAGAATGGTATTCGTATGGAGCTTACGCTGATTTTCATTACACGCTGTCATCACAAACAAAGCTGCATACAGGGCTTCGATACAACCGTTATGCTATTGATGCCCGTTTCGACACCTCGTTCTATGCCTTTCCTTACACCGAAGCTCATTTGAATAATGCCTCAGTTACAGGCAATTTAGGACTGACACACCGCCCAAGCAAGACATTGGTACTGAAAGCGAACCTGTCTACCGGGTTCCGCTCGCCAAACGTGGATGACATCGGCAAGGTATTTGATTCTGAGCCCGGGGCAGTTGTTGTGCCTAACCCGGATTTGGAAGCCGAATATGCCTATAACGCCGATATTGGTATTGCCAAAATCTTTGGGAAAAACCTGAAAGTTGATTTTACCGCATTCTACACTATCCTGGATAATGCGATGGTCCGAAGGGATTTTCAACTCAACGGACAGGACAGCATCCTTTACGATGGTGTTATGAGCCAGGTGCAAGCCATTCAGAACGCAGCCATGGCCACTGTCTATGGTGTTCAAGTGGGCATGGAGGCGAAACTGCCACGCGGATTCAGTTTCAGCAGTGATTTTAATTATCAGCATGGAGAAGAAGAACTGGATGACGGAACCACCAGTCCATCAAGGCATGCCGCCCCGTGGTTTGGCGTTTCGAGGCTTAGCTACAAGGCCATCAAGCTCAACATGCAGCTCTACTCGGAATACAGCGGAAAAGTAAGCTACGAAAACCTGGCCGTTAGTGAACAGGGAAAACCTTACCTTTATGTTCCTGATGGTGAGGGAAATCATTATGCTCCGGCGTGGTACACACTCAACTTTAAAGCCTCCTACCATCTGTCAGATACCTGGGTTGTAACCAGCGGGTTGGAAAATATTACAGACCAGCGCTACAGGCCTTACAGTTCAGGAATATCGGCACCCGGAAGGAACTTCATCCTTTCATTGAAAGCAAGGTTTTAAACGTATAAAACCATCCTGACAAAGCGTTGATTTTTAATCTCTGCATTAGAATTCAGCGCTTTGTTTTATTAGTCTTTTATGGATATCCAGAATTTGAGGAATCAGGAGGGATTGCTCATCATTTTTCACAACAAAATCAGCCATTTCCACCAGTTTTTCTTCTGGAAGCTGTTGGCTCATTCGCTTTTTTACCTCTTCTTCTGTAGTACCATCTCTTCCGAGGATACGCTGCAACCGCTGATATTCGGGTGCTGTAATCACCACCACGGCATCCATCTGCTTGTAGAGGCCGCTCTCCACCATAATGGCCGCTTCCTGAATGGTGTAGGGTTGCTCTTGGTGTAATTCCAGCCAACTATAATACTTTTCTCTTACCCTGGGGTGGATGAGTGCATTTAGCTGACGAAGTTTTTCAGGGTCGCTGAAAACAACTTTGGCCAGATGCTTGAAAACAACATGGCCATTGGCGTCTGTTACATCACCGCCAAACAAACTTACCACCTCACGAATCACTTCAGGATCCTGATAAAGCTGTTTTGCTTGCTGATCGGCGTAAAAAACAGGCACCCCAAGCACCGAAAATATCCGGGCAGCCGTACTTTTGCCACTGCCTATGTTGCCGGTTAGTCCTGCTTTCATCATTTTAAGAAAATATATTCTACTTTATTGGGCTCCACAGATTTTACATCCACGTATGAAGGTTTTCGTTTTAGACTAATCTGTAGAAAGCGGTCATCATTGCTGTCAAAAGCAGCCACCAGTTTAAACATGGAAGCATTGATGCGCTGGTAGTCATCCAGTGCCACCCAATAGGTCACCTCCACTTTTTCAGGAAATGTACGGATATTGAGCGTGTCGGGCCCCTGAACCTGAACAGGAAGCGTTAGCCTGGCTTCTGTATAGCGCTCGACGGGAACGGTAATTAGCACGCTGTCTGTTTCAAGCTGCATTGTTTTGGATTTAAACCCTTTCAGTGCCACTTTTTCTGAAAAAGGTTCACTCAAAGTTCCCAACCTGACCTTTTCAGTGTAAACTGCCTGCACTGTGTCTACCGCAGAAACCTTCCCTGCAATAATCACGCTGTCGGGTTGAATCATCACGGAGTCTTGAAGCCACACTTGTTTCCCCAGCAGGTATTTCAACCGGTGCTTGATAGGAAGCTTTTTAAACTTCAGGTCTTCAAACTCCAAAAAAAGAGTATCAGGCTGAATATCTATGAGGTTGTTGTAATATTCTGATTGCCGCGCCACCTGCGATAAAAACCAAACAGTGGGCAGTTCGGCGTGATACAGCTTCCCTTGTCTGCTTAACCTGGCATCGGAGAGGTCGATATTAATCGCATTTTCAGGCTGTCTGAGTTTCATTCTCAAAAGCTCAGTCCCCTTCCCTCTCACCTTCAATGCCACCTCAGAGGGTGGTTGATTGGTGAGCAATTTATCCTGAGGGATATTAACGTAATTGACCGGGTGGTGGATAGTGGCCTGGTAATCTTTTGAGAGCTTAATAGATAGCCAGATAAAAACCGAAATCAAAAGGCAAATAAAAAAAACATAAAGGTGGCTCCTTGCGTCCGGGTCTTTCAGATTTTTAAGAGACTTTTTCAGCAAGTTTAAGCCAGCTTTATGTTTTTTAATGCCTTGTGTTGTCAATCCTGAATGCTTTTACTTTTGTTGCAGCTGCTGCTGATCCTGGGTATCCAGAGCAATAGCTGACTTTTCGACTTTCAGCCTGTTTTGGCCCTCCACCTCAAGAATGACAAAGGTATCCTTTACTTCCAGGATTTTTCCGTGGATTCCACCGATGGTTACCACTTTTTGTCCCTTTTCAAGCGACTCCCTGAATTTACGCTGCTCTTTCGAACGCTTCATTTGCGGACGGATAAAAAACAGGTAAAAAACAACGATGATTAGCAACAGAGGCAAAAACGAAAGTAAGCCTCCTCCACCTTCTTGTCCGGCAGGTGGTTGCATAAGTAAAATACTCAAATTATTCATATTCAATAAAATTTATGGTGTTACTACTTTAGCTTTGATTTTCAATGTGGTCTCTGCGGGCTGGGTGTTTGTAAGCACAGTAATGGTTTTGTTTTGAAAACCTCTTCTTCTGTCGCTGTCGAATGTGGCTTCCAAAGAGCCTTCCCCGCCAGGCTCAATCACTCCTTTAGGATAATCGGTGACGGTGCAACCACATGAGCTGCTTACGTTTGAAATTACAAGGTCGCCGGTGCCTGTGTTTTTAAACTTAAAGTGATAAGAAACCACCTCGCCTTGTATAACCTGCCCAAAGTCATGCGACGACTTTTCAAACGTAATCTCAGGCTGTTTCTTGGTTTTCTTTCCTTCGGCACTGTTCGGATTGTTTACCACATCTGAGGGCAGTTTGTCCTTACCAGAATTTCCGCATCCCGAAAACACGCCGAC
>JAASSU010000115.1 GCA_021767705.1 Bacteroidota bacterium
TCACATCGATACTGGTCTCATTGAGGCTCACCTGCCCGGCTTCCAGACGCGATATTTCGATAATGTCATTGATAGTACTTAAAAGGCGGTTTCCTCCCTTCCTTACTATACTGAGATAATGCTTTCGCTGTGCATCAGAAAGGTCTTCGTTCTGCAGCACGTCCAAAAATCCCAGGATACCGTTCATCGGAGTGCGTATTTCATGGCTCATGTTTGCCAGGAAGGAGGACTTCAGCCGATCACTTTCTTCAGCTTTTTCCTTGGCTTCCACCAAATCATTGATCATTTGCTTTTTCTCTGTAATATCTTCCTTGACTCCCACAAAATGGGTAATCTCACCATTGTCATTTTTGATGGGTGAAACCATTACCTCTTCCCAGAGCGTAGTGCCATCCTTGCGCTTATTGAGAATCTCGCCGGTCCACTCTTCTCCCCTGAGGAGGGTTTCCCACATCTCCTGGTAAAACTGCTGTCCCTGGTGCCCTGATTTCAGAATGGCAGGTGTTTGCCCTAAAGCCTCCTTTTTTTCATATCCGGTTACCTCCGTAAAAGCCTTGTTGACGTATTCAATCACACCATCCTTTTTAGTGATAACCACACTTACAGGACTCTGCTCTACTGAGCGGCTAAGTAGTTTAATCTGTGCTTCAGCCTGGTATTTATCGGTGATATCTTCAATAACGCCGTCGATAAACTCAACTTTGCCGTTATTAAAAACACCCACTCCCCGCTCCCAAATCCACTTGATTTTACCACTACGGGTAATTATGCGGTATTCTATTGTGAATCGCGACGCTTCTTGCAGTGCTTTTTCTACATTTTTGGATACAAATTGCTGGTCATCAGGATGGATCAGGGAGGCAAAGCTCAGTTTGTAATTATCGATTACATCATACTTGTTATACCCGGTGAGTGTTTTAAACGCCCCGTCTATGTGTTGCATTGTCCAGTGCTCATCATTAATACAGCGGTAAACAAAGCCCGATAAATTTCCAATAAGGTTTAGAATAAATGATTTATCGCTTAGCAATTGTTTTGTGGAAGGTGTGCCTGTTGGTGAGCTATGCTGTTTGTGTGAGTTATTATTTGAAGTGTTCATAACACTAAATTTTTATAAAGATAAATCTATTTCTTTCAAATATAACAAAGAATTACCTGGATTGAAAGAATTTAACTTTCTGATAAGATTTTTTACTGTTTAATAAACTAACCAGGTGGTTAAATATTCTTTAAAATGAATGAGTCCAGTCTAAAAACCCTAAAGACCCCTAAATCCCCTTATATGTTTGTTTTTGAAAATAAGTAAGTAAATTTATAACAAGAAACACAGTTAGTGAATAGAGAGGAGGCCCGCTCCCTTAACTAAAGGGGACTTTTTCAAAGTGCTGATTTTTAGCAATCCACCGCCTGAGGCGGGTTAGGGGTAAAAATGATAAAAATCAGCACTTTGAAGAGTTTTTAAAGTGGACTCATGGAAGTAAAAATGAATGCTTGTTTACCGCTTTTCAAGTAATATGATTCCCTGATGTCCTTTAATAAGAACATGACCATCTTTAACTTTTACTTCCTGGTTGCTGTATGCTTCATTTAAAACTGCCCCATCCTCAAAATAAGGAGCTACCTTGATCGTAGCCTCTTTTCCGCTTACATCAAGAGCAATTACTACTTTATCTTCAAAATCTTTTTTATTGTAAGTACGTGCAAAGGTATATGGCGCGTCACTGATTTTCTGGTGCTTTCCGGCACCCACGGCAAGATGCCGTTGACGGAACTTTCCGAGTTTTTGCCAGTGGGTGCGCAGCTCTTCATGGCTGTTATCCTCCCAGTCCATTTTGCTGCGGAGGTTCACATCGCCAAGCGCACCTTCAATCTGTAAAGGCCTGGCAATTTCATCACCGTAATAAATCTGAACCTGCCCCGGAGTGAGCATCAGCTTGGTTGCTGACTCAAAAGTGCGTTTTCTTTCCTTATCGAAAGGATGACTGTCGTCGTGCGAACTTACATAGTTCATCACTGTGTAGTCTTTTAAACCGGCATGCAGCAGGCTGTCGTAGGTTGAGAAAAGCTTTTCATAATGACTGTTTGCATCATACTTAAACCCGAAGTTTATCTGGCTGTCAAAACCATGCGCGAAATAGTCTACTTCCTTTTCGCCAAAGCTGAACATGCGCCCGTTGTTGATATTGTAGTTATAGGTTTCGGCCAGCATAAAAAACTCCTGGTCTTCCTGAATGGCTTCCTGGTTGTTTTCTTTCCATTCGTTAAACGCGATTTTCGCCTCTTTTGCCAGGATGGTCCAGACATCGGCTTCCACGTGTTTCACCGTATCCACCCTGAAACCGTCAATACCAAACTCACGGATAAAGTCTGTAATCCATTTTATGATGTAATATTTGGGTGCCCTTGGGTATCCTGTGCGCTCAAAAAAAGCGTCCAGCTCATCAAGTTCCTGCTGCAAACGGCCTTCCTTTTCCCACTTATCGCGCAAAGCTTTGGGAAGTTCCACGTCTTCTTCTGATTCTGTGCGGATATCCGGAAGGTTTTCAACCAACGTACAGAATACTGTGCTTTCGTAGTCCTGGTATGTGCATTGCGGCTCAGTGCGCACCCAGTCTGAAGGCCAAACCGGGTCTTTTTCAGTGACCGGGCCGGTGTGGTTGATAATGATGTCGAGCATGATGCGGATGTTGTTTTCATGGGCGACACTTACCAGCTCAGCCAGGTCCTCACGCGTACCAAAGTTGGGCTCCATGCTGGTCCAGTCGCGAATCCAGTAGCCATGAAAAGCGTAAGTTTCGCCTTGCCCCTCATTCACACTTCCGTGGATTTGCTCATGCACCGGCGAAAACCAGAGTGCGTCCACACCAAGATCGTTAAAGTATCCCTCTTTAACCTTTTGAGTGATGCCCTGAATATCTCCTCCCATAAATTGTCGTAGCTCTTTGGCATCATCACCACGGCCAAAGTTTACATCGTTATCGGGGTTGCCGTTGTGAAAACGGTCGGTTAGTAGAAAATAAACTGTGGCATTATTCCAGTCAAAGACTTTTTCTTCTTTCTGGTTCTGACAGCCCGAAAAAAGACCGACCAAAAGGATTGCAAGGATTGTGACAGGTTTGAAGTTCATAGCTGTAAATTGTTAAGCGGCCGGATTCAATGCTCTGAAACACTGCGAAGCCTGAATAAACGGCCTGTTATTATTGCAACAAAAATAATGAAAAACAGTGAGGCATATAAGCTTACCGAAATCGTTATAATGACTTTCTGAAGGGGATACATCAGGATTATAAAGTCGAATTGTGAATGTAATACTTGAGGCTTGTTGAAAATCGCTCACTTTTAATAAATATATAGAGCTGTTAACATAGTTACTTATCTATACAAACAGAATATTAGACTTTTATGATCCTAATACGGATTTCTAACGTAGTCAACGAAATTTCGAGATTAACCAAATTCTAGATAATAGATTCCCGCCCGCACCGAATGGCACGTTCGGGCGGGCCGCTCTGCATCACTTCGCTATCGCTTCGTGATTTGAGCGGAATGACTGGGCTATAGGAGTCAGCAAAGAAAAAGCGCGCGACGACACCAAAAAAATTTAAAATACGTCGTCGCGCGCTTTTTCCATGTCGTTCACTAAAATACAGTCATTTCGCAGCCCATGTTTCGCACTATAAAAACTAAGAGGCTTTTAAAGCCCTTTAAGCGAAACAATGGGCAAGACCCGCCCGACTGAATGACAAGAGTCGTTCGGGCGGGAATCTAATTCTTAGTATTGTTCAAACGGATGTTATAAAATATCGAATTCTGTATTTATATGGCTGACTATCATACTATTAACTTACAAACGTAGAAACAAACGAACTTATTAAACCGAATTCATACTTCGATTGAAAAGGTATAACCAGCACTGTTGTTTTTCCTATTTTAGCACCTGTGAAAAAGGTAACAATAGCTTAACTGGCTATTCACACGACATACAAAATATGTTTTAATGAATAAGAAACAAGCAGGCACCACGCTTTACCAGTATTTTCTGATAATCATTATTTTAGTAGCGATAGCTGTTAGGGGAGGAAGAGATTTTCTGTTTCAGAAAAATGAGGTAGAAGTCAATGTGACCTTAAAAGATATCAGAGAGATTTATCCAGAGGCTGCAGAATTCGAAGTAAATGGAAACGGGGTGTTTGAGGCCTACAACAGCAAACAGCAAAAGCTTGGCTCAGCGCTGCTTTCTTCCGAATATTCAAGGCAGTTTGGATATGGAGGCATCGTTCCGCTCTTGATTGGGGTGGATGATAGTTTAACCATCACAAAAGTTACATTGCTGCCGAATAACGAAACGCTCGATTATATCCGGGCTGTTTATGAAGATAGATTTATCGGTAGTTGGAAAGGCGTGAGCTTGTCAGAAGCTACTGACCTCAAGGTTGATGTTGTAACTGGCGCTACCCATACAAGCAAAGCCGTGATAAAGGGAGTCCGGCATACGGCCTTTTCAGTGATGAGTACTGATGCTTCGGCAATTAATGACTCAAATCTTTGGGCATACACAAAAGACGGCCTGTTTTTGGTTTTGGTTTTGCTGTCGTTAGTTATGGTTTACAAAAAGGGAACGGCAAGATACCGGACGCTTTACATGTTTTTGGTGCTATTGGTTATGGGATTAATCCTGAACAATGCACTTTCAGCCCAATTGCTGAACGGATGGCTCAAAGATGGTTTTATGTGGCGAAGCAACTGGCAAAGCGCTGTGATATTCCTTCTGGCTCTGGTTATTTCCTTCATGGGAAAACGAAAGCTCTATTGCAACTACTTATGTCCGATGGGAGCACTGCAAGAGCTGACCAATCGTTTTTCGCCTGTCAAAAAGAAATCATTACCCACTCGTTTTAAGGGGCTGACCGTCAGGGAAATTTACCTGGTACTGATAGCCGGAGCTTTATTGCTTGGGTTTACACCGGAATTGTCTTACGCCGAACCTTTTATGTTCTTTTCTTTTAGGATAGCAGGCATCGGCCTCATCATTTTTGGCATTGTGGTGATATTGTTCTCTGTTTTCTTCACCAAGCCCTGGTGCGCGGTGTGTCCCACAGGATGCCTACTTGACACGATATCTTACAAAAAAGTTCATACCAAAGAATATTAATATTTTAGAGTTATGCAAAAGTCTAAGTTTTTGAATATTGTACTTGCCATAGCCGTTTTGGTGCTGGTAATTCAGTTACAGAATAAGAACAACAGTTCCGATAAATCAGAATCAACCCAGACCTCTGTTGCAGAGGATTCATTATCCATAAAATCAGATTCAGCTATGATTCCATTTAAGAAAAAGTCTATAGGAGTTAGAAGTGAAGTTTATCCCAAGCCTGCCTTTGTTATCGGCTCTTACGATGAGGATGGCACGCCCAACATCATGACTGCGGCGTGGGCCGGAATATGCAACTCTGACCCGCTTAGCATTGCGGTTTCCATGCGCCCGGCCACCTATTCGTATGAAAATGTAACAAAATCTAAGTCTTTTACTGTAAATGTTCCATCATCTGAAATGGCCCGCTATGTGGATTATGCAGGCCGCTTTTCGGGAAGGGACGTCAATAAGTTCGAGGAAACCGGGCTCACTCCTGTTAAAGGTGAATTTGTTAATGCGCCATATGTGAAGGAGTTTCCGATTGTTATTGAGTGTGAGCTTAGGGAATATCATGATTTGGGCTCACACCGCCAGTTTATCGGAAAAGTGATCGATGTGAAAGTGGATGAAGCCATCTTAAACGCCGAAGGCCGCGTTGATGTGAATTTGCTGAATCCGCTCATTTACGGAGGAGGCCGCTATTACGAAACCGGACCTTTCATTGCCAAAACCGGGGAATCGTTGAATGAAATTGATGGCGAACCTTTTGTTCCGGATTACAGCCGGAAGTATGCTAATAAAGCGTTGGAGGTAATACATAACCGGAAAAGCGTCCGGCATTTTACCGATCAGCCGGTTTCAAAAAACCAGTTAGAGACCTTGCTGCGGGCAGGTATGGCTGCTCCTACGGCAGTCAACAGGCAGCCCTGGGCTTTTTATGTGGTCACAGAACGCGAAACCCTTGATGCATTGGGAGAACAGTTGCCGTATGCGAAGATGCTATTCCAGGCAAAAGCCGCCATTGTGGTTTGCGGAGACATGGAGAAAGCCGGAAACCTCAAGGATAAGGGCTACTGGGTTCAGGATTGCTCCGCTGCCAGCGAGAACATCCTGCTTGCCGCCGAAAGCATCGGACTGGGAGCTGTGTGGACGGCCGCGTATCCGTATGATGACCGGACGAAAGTGGTGATAGACGAGCTCGGCCTCCCTGAAAAACATGTTCCATTGAATGTTATCCCCATCGGTTACCCCACAGGCGAAGACAAGCCCAAAGACAAATGGAAGCCGGGAAATATTTACTGGCGGTAGTTTGTTGCGGGGCTAAAACACCCACATGAATGTGGGTGCTAAACTCATGTAAGCCAGTGGGTCGCTTGCTAACAATACATAGAATAGAGTAAAACTATTTGCGAATATTCTATGAGATTATCACCCGGATTTATCCGGGTGGTCTGTGAATATCGTAAATCCTTCATGCAGTGCGCTTCAGCGTACTACCATCAAACAACCATAAAATAAACCACCAATTATTTTGATTTTACATTTCCTGATAATCACTATATTTACATTCATTTAACAAACACTCAACAGATGAAATCAATACTACTTTTCGTTCTAAGCCTGCTTCTATTCTCTGCTCAGGCGCAGGTTACTTTTACTTTGGTATCGATCCCCGATTACACTCCTGAAGAGGATCAGATTTATATTGCGGGAAACTTTAATGGCTGGAATCCGGGGGATGCGTTTTATGTGCTTGAAGAGAATAATGACGGACTATGGGAGATTACCCTGGATGGCTTCTCTGAAGGCGAAACCATTGAGTTTAAGTTTACCCGTGGCAGTTGGGAGACGGTAGAAAAAGGTCCTGACGGCGAGGAGATCGACAACCGCACATTTACTTTTGGCAATGGGGAAACAGTTGAGGTTACCATCCACAATTGGGCGGATAATCCCGGAGGGGGAGGAAACTCCACCGCAGCCGAGAATGTGCATATCGTGGATGAATCATTTTACATCCCGCAGTTAGACCGTAACCGCCGCATCTGGATTTATCTTCCTCCCGATTATGAAGACACGCAGGACAACTACCCCGTGATTTACATGCACGATGGACAAAACCTGTTTGATGAGGAAACGGCTTTTATGGGAGAGTGGGAAGTAGACGAAACCCTCAATGAATTAGCTGCTGAAGGATTTCTGGTACCCATAGTGGTAGGAATTGATAATGGGGGCTCTCACCGTACAAATGAGTATTTACCGTATTATAATGAAAACCTGAATGGTGGAGGCGAAGGCGATGAATATATGGCGTTTATCGTGGAAACCTTGAAGCCATTTATTGATGAAGAATACCGCACCCTGACTGATCGCGAAAATACAGGCATCATCGGAAGCTCTTTCGGTGGAGTAATATCATTTTACGGGGCTGTGAAATACCAGGACGTGTTCAGTAAAAGCGGACCCTTTTCGCCAGCTTATTGGGCTAATTATGAGGAGCTTTTTGATTACCTGTCTGAAACCGGATTTCAGCAGGATGTAAGGTTTTATCAGAATGCCGGGGAGCTGGAAGGCGACCAATACATCGCAGCTATGTACGAGATGGAAGATGCCTTGATTGATGAAGGGTTCAACAATGTCTACTCGACGGTAATTGCCGGAGGAAACCACAACGAGGAGACCTGGGCCGGCGATTTTGCTAATGCTTATTTATGGCTTTTTGCCGATTATTCCATTACCAGCATCAACGAAATTCCATCGGGTTTAACCCCAATGGTATATCCTAATCCCGTTAAGGATGTATTGAATATTCGCCCGGGAAGTGTGACCGGTGCTTCAACAATAAAAATCTATAATTTGGATGGTGCGCTTGTAAAAGAAAGCCACAGCCTGATCAAAAGCATTGAGGTAAGTGATCTGAAGGCAGGAATGTATTTTGTTCATATCGACACAGTAAGTGAATTTAAAGTGGATCGCTTTATAAAACTCTAATCCCATTTATCAGGATGGAATTGCATGAGCAGATCAAATGGAGATTCTCAGAAAGGGCGCTTAGGCACTCTTTCTGTTTTTAGATGATCAACCAGAAATGTTGTGAGGAGTTATAATACAGAATATCTCATTATTGTCTTTTTTGAGAATAAGCTTCAGGAATCCTATTAATCGGTATCGTATTTTTAGATAATAAGAACATCTTAGGATGCGAGTTAAAAAGCTGTTAAAGTGCGTTGATTTACAGGAAGCTATCAAAGGGTTTTGATATTTTAGAGAGCTATTCTATTGGTTTGAATTCATATATTGAGGCGATGAGCAATTATCCAAAGGGATAGTAAGCCATTTTCTGAGTGTATTCACTCATTAAAGAATTCTAAAATAAATGGAAACCAATTCAAATAAAAAATGAAAGTAACAGCAGACAAAAATGAAAAGATGGCAAAAATGACCTTTGCTTCTGTTTATCCACACTATGTAAAAAAGATAGAAAAGAAAGGCCGGACGGAGGAGGAATTGCACCAGGTGAATATAGTCTTGCAGCAAGAAAATTAAAACATGCAAGCATCTTAAATTTCATAAACCTTACAAAAGCTTATTAAAATGTCACAAAAAAAGCTATCAGAATTAAGTAACGGAGAATTGCTATCGGAAGCAAAGAAAATGAAGAAGTACAAGACCTATGATGCGGTTATCTTCGGGTTTTTGGTTGGGGTCTCCATCTACAGTGTTGCAACGAATGGATTTGATCTGCTGACTTTTCTTCCACTGGTCTATCTGCCCATCGCCGGAAGGAACAAGATCAGAAGAAAGGAAGTTGATAAAATAATAGAAGAGCGCGGGCTGAAAAAGGAAAGCGCGTGAGTATTTATGATTGGACTTACACAGATAAAAATTCAACAAAAATGTGTAACCTGAAACAGCTATAATTGATGAAAGCAAGATGCATGGAGGTGATTTTTAATTAAAGAGTTACATCAATTCACCACCGCCGTCACCGAAACCCACCGCCTGATGCAGGAAGTGGATGAGGTGGATTTTGGGCAGTAACATTATAAAATCAATTGGCTGTATTCTAGTTACAGAATGATAGTTAATTGTAAATAGCAATTTAAAATCATCATTTTTTCGCAATTCTAATCCATCAGTTTTTCGCAAGGTTAAACCCGCAATTCTGTTTGTTTAATCCTTGCTTTTTTTGTTCTTTCGCAGCGACTGAGGAATCTATTGGCTTGCACCCGAAGGATTTAAGAAAGTTTAAAATGGATGAGGTCTTAGGTGTTGGATAATGGCTGGTTAACAGATTCCTCCCTCCGATGCCTCGCTCTCGCTCGGCCTCTCCGGTCGGAATGACCCGCTTTTTGGGAGGCAGAGGGCGAAAAATGGCGCGCCGACGCAACTGAAATGAAGCAAGGTGTCGGCGCGCCATTTTTCTTGTTTCCCCCATTAGTGCCGGTCATTCCGATGCCCATGTTTCGCGCAATTAAAAACTTGCTATACCGTAAAATATGCCAGCGAAACATGCGGCTGAGGAATCTAATGGCTTATGCTTAGAATATTGAAAGTAGTTTTGGGGTTTTTGGTGTTTCGAAAGAATAGATTCCTCCTCCCTCCATTGCGCAAACACTTTTGATTAGAATGCCAA
>JAASSU010000116.1 GCA_021767705.1 Bacteroidota bacterium
CCACTCAAACCGGTGATCACCACCAGTTGATTTCTTGGAATCTCCACATCAATGTTGCGCAGATTGTGCACACGCGCACCCATCACCTTCAGTTCCTGTTCTCCAACTAAATCCTCAGCGGGTTTTACGACGGTTTCTTCCTTCATGCAAATGTTTTTAAAGCAATTGGCAAAATTAATACCTTTCTGTCACATGGAACAGATCATGGGGTGATTGGTTTTTTAGCCAATGCATTATCTCCAGTGGCAAATGTGGTGAATTGTTTTATTTCAGGAGATTAAAAAAATCAGTTGCTGATTGTCACTGATTTCTGTTTAATTAGTATAAAATCCAATGGTATTCTATTCAAAAAATTATAAAATCCAATAGTAATTTGGATAAATGTATCGAAAATCCAATAGTAATTTGTATTTTTACATCGAAAATCCAATAGTGTTTGGGGTGAATATTAAATGATTTCTAAAAATGAAAAGAAATATACAAGATTATCTAAAGAACTGGAAAGAATCAGAAAGGAGAAAGCCTTTAGTTATCAGAGGAGCCAGGCAGGTTGGAAAAACATGGGTAGTTGATGATCTGGGTGAAAATGCCTTTGAGTATTATTTGAAAGTCAATCCTGAAAAGGATAGTGAAATAAAAAACGTTTTTCAAAGCAGGAACCCTAAACAAATAATCAACGAATTGAATGCATTGTACGGAATTCCAGTGATAGAAGGAAAGACATTATTATTTATAGATGAAGTGCAATTGCTTCCTGATGCTTTAGCGTCTTTAAGATATTTTTATGAGGATATTCCCGGGCTACATGTTATTGTTGCCGGTTCCTTACTTGATCATGCTTTAAGTGAGCTGCCCTATTCAATGCCAGTTGGACGGATAGAATTCGTTTATATGTATCCTTTGTCGTTTAATGAGTTTTTATTAGCTAATGGACAAGATGGGATTCTGAACTATTTGAATGAATATTCAATCGAAAATGAAATGAGTGAAGCTATTCATAATAAGCTTTTGCAATGGTTGAGGATATATTTTTTTATTGGAGGCATGCCTGAGGCGGTAAAGACCTACCTTGAGACTAATGACTTCACAGAGGTTGAAAAAATCCAATCATCTATTTTGACTTCTTTCAGGTACGATTTCGCCAAGTACGGAACAAGAAAACAACAAGAACATTTGGGGGAATGTCTCGATTATGCTGCCCGGAATATGGGGCATAAAGTGAAGTACGTTAATGTTAATAAGAGTGCGAACTCGGCTTCTCTAAAGGAGGCATTCAATAAGCTGGAGATGAGTAGGGTAATCAGGTTGGTGAGAAGAACGAAATCTTCTAAAGTTCCCATTAATCAGCATATAGATAATAATACTTTTAAACCCCTGTTTTTAGATATCGGGTTAGCTTGCAATCTGGGAGGAATTAAGCTCAGTGATATTTCAAATCTGATTACTGATTTTGAAGGTGTGCTAGCAGAGCAGTTTGTAGGTCAGGAATTGCTTGCCAACAGTCAAACCTTCGTTGATCCAAAGCTTTATTACTGGTCCAGAGAGGCAAAAAACTCTAATGCTGAAGTGGATTATGTGGTCCAAGTGGATAACAATGTTTATCCGGTAGAGGTGAAAGCAGGAAAAACCGGGAAGCTAAAATCTTTGCAGGTGTTTTTAGCTGAAAAGGAGATGGATAATGCCATAAGACTCAATACTGATTTACCGAATTTTGGTAAAGAACTTGAGGCCACGGTAAATTTGAAAGGAAAGGTTTCGAAGCTTTCATACAATTTACTGTCCTTACCAATTTATATGACCCAACAAATAGAAAGGCAGGCCTTAAAAAAGTTCCGTCATCAGGAGTAAGACTATCACACCAATCACCACACTTTGATTAATTTTGTTGGATTATAAAATAAAAGGATGCATCTGTTTTACACACCGGAATTAATGGCTGAAGTGCACACCTTGACAAAAGATGATTCGAGGCATTGTGCGAAAGTTCTGCGGCTTACTGTTGGTGCCAGGATTACCTTATCGGACGGGCAAGGTTTTTTTTATCCTTCCGAAATCATTGATGACAACCCTAAGGCGGTTACGGTCAGGGTGTTGGAAAAGAAAGCGATGAGTAAGGGGTGGCCGCAAAACATCCACATTGGGTTTGCGCCCACCAAAAACATTGGACGAACCGAATGGGCAATTGAAAAATGCACCGAGATGGGGGTGGATACTTTAAGTCCCTTTATTAGTTATCATTCTGAGCGGAAGGCGATAAAAAACGATCGGTTGGAACGGGTCATTACGGCAGCAGCCAAACAGTCGCTAAAAGCATGGCACCCGAAGCTGGAGGAGCTTCAACGTTTCGAAAAGCTTGTAAAGCAGCCTTTCGATGGTGATAAATTTATTGCTTATATTGGGGAGGAGAGCAAAGATCTTTTATCAGGTGTGGTAAACAGCCGGAATGATGTGCTGATACTCATTGGTCCGGAAGGGGATTTCAGCAAGGAGGAGGTCAGGCTTGCAATGGAAAACGGGTTTACTACAGTCAGCCTCGGAACATCGCGCCTGAGAACAGAAACTGCAATTGTGGCGGCATGCCATACGGTGCATGTCATCAATGATCTAAACTTTGAATAGGATGAGAAGATATTTAATACTGATTACATTATTTGTGGCTTTTTCTGTGAATGGCTTTTCGCAGGGAGTGCAACTGGCACTGATGAAATACAACGGCGGTGGCGACTGGTATGCCGACCCAACGGCTTTGCCCAACCTGGTTGAGTTTTGCAACAAAAACCTGGAAATGGATCTAAAGGCGGATTATGCCGTTGTTGAGCCTTCCGGCAACGATATTTTTAACTACCCTTTCGTTCACATCACCGGACACGGGAACATTGTTTTTTCGGAACCGGAAGCTGAAAACCTCAGAAATTATCTTTTATCCGGGGGATTTCTGTATATCGACGATAATTATGGACTGGATAAATACATCCGGCGCGAAATGAAAAAGGTTTTTCCCGACAAGGATTTTGTTGAGTTGCCTTTCGACCATCCGATTTATCACCAAAAGTATGAGTTTCAACAAGGCTTGCCTAAGATTCATAAGCATGACAATAAACCTCCGCAAGGGTTTGCCCTTATCCATGAAGGCCGCGTAATTTGTTTTTATACCTACGAAACTGATATTACCGATGGATGGGAAGATGCTTCGGTACATAACAACCCACCCGAAAAGCGTTTGGAAGCCCTGAAAATGGGAGCGAACATCGTGCAGTATGTTTTTATGAACCGGTGAGCCAACACATAAAAAGCCACCTCCTGAGAGGTGGCCCCAAAACATTCTACCTGATTTGCTAGCACGCAATTCCTAACAAAGATACAACTGAAAACCAGCGATTTCAAGTTTTTTGATAAAAAAGATGGTGGTTTTCAGTGATTTCTGATTTTTATTTCGGATTTCTTATCGCTTTACAATAATGTTTCTTCCCTGCCGCTTTCGAAGCTTATTTTTATCCAATTAATAATGCATTCAGTACATAAACACTTAAAGACCTGCATACTTAAGCACTTCTTCTCAATGAGTCATTCCATTCTTTGGTCATTAAGAGATCATTGGATAGTCATTAATATATATACTGAACGCAGGCCCAGGGTTGCCATCCCCTGCGGAAATTTCAACCCTTTCACAAGCAAGATTCCTGTTTGGTTCAAAAGTAGCCAGAGGCTGCAAGAATAAGGTATTCCCGAAACCTCGGGACTTCGACAAACGTATCAAAGAATTCAATCATTTAATCCGGAACTCGAAATCCGGAATTAACTTTGCCAACTGCACTATTGCCAACTGCCAACTATACTTAAACACTTAAACACTTGCGCACTTAAGCACTTCTTCTTTAACTTACAAACGTATTAAACTTAGCAACTTACAAACGTAAAAACTTACCAACCCAAAACCTACATCCCCTTAAGCTGCTTTTCGATTACGGCAATGCGTGCTTCGGCGTCGGCTTGTTTCTTGCGCTCGCGTTCCACCACTTGCTCTGGTGCGTTGTTAACGAAACGCTCGTTGCTGAGCTTTTTCTCTACGCCCTTTAAAAAGCCCTGGGTGTATTTGAGCTCTTCTTCCAGCTTTTTCTTTTCCTCTTCCATATCCACAGCGCCTTCGAGCGGAACAAAGAACTCGGTGGAGCGAACGATAAAGGACATCGCATTATTTACATCCCCGTCGGTTAGCTCGAATGATTCGAGGTTGCAAAGCTTGCTGATAACACCGCTGAAAGGACCGTCGAGCAATTCTTTTCCTTGCGACTTGGTGAAGAGTTTGATAGTGTTTTTCTGTGCGATATTTTTTTCCTGACGAATGTTCCTGACGGCCATAATCACCTCCTTGGCCATCGCAAAGTGCTCCAGGATTTTTTCATCTGCACCGGCAGATTGCGGCATTTTGTTTACCATAATGCTATCGCCTTCTTCTCTTGGTTTTAGCAGCGTCCAGATTTCTTCAGTAAGGAAAGGCATAAACGGATGCAGCACACGCATCAGGCTGTCAAACAGCTCGGTAGTTTCATCAAGTGTCTTCTTGTCGATAGGCTTTTGATAAGCGGGTTTGATCATCTCGAGGTACCACGAGCAGAAGTCATCCCATACCAGGCGGTAAATAGACATCAACGCATTGCTGATACGGAATTTGTTAAAGTCGGCTTCAATGCTTTTCAGAACATTGTTAAACTGGCTCTTAAACCATTCAATGGCTACGCGTTGTGGCTCTGTTTGTTCAGCATTTTCGTCCACTTCCCATCCTTTTACCAGTCGGAGGGCGTTCCAGATTTTGTTGCTAAAATTTCTTCCCTGCTCGCAGAGCGACTCGTCGAACGGAAGGTCGTTGCCTGCGGGGGAGGTGAGCAGCATTCCCACACGCACGCCATCGGCACCGTAATCTTTAATCAGGCGCAGCGGGTCGGGGGAGTTGCCCAAGGATTTCGACATCTTGCGGCCCTGCTTGTCGCGGACAATCCCGGTAAGGTAAACATTCTTAAACGGAATCTCGTCGCGGTATTCCTTGCCGGCCATAATCATACGCGCCACCCAGAAAAACAGAATCTCCGGAGCAGTCACCAAATCGTCGGTAGGATAGTAATATTTTATCTCTTCGTTGTCCGGATGACGGATGCCATCAAACACACTTATCGGCCACAGCCATGAAGAGAACCAGGTATCCAGCACATCTTCATCCTGACGCAGATCGTCGATACTGAGGTTCAAATCAGAATATTGCTTCTGTGCCTTTTCCAGCGCCTCTTCCTTTGATTTAGCTACAACATGCTCTCTGTTGGGCAGGTAGTAAACCGGAATGCGCTGTCCCCACCACAGCTGGCGTGAGATACACCAGTCGCGGACATTCTCCATCCAGTGGCGGTAGCTGTTTTTAAACTTGGCCGGATGGAACTGAATGGTGTCATCCATCACCAGGTCGAGGGCCGGCCTGGCCAGCTCCTGCATCTTCAGGAACCACTGCAGCGAGAGCTTAGGTTCAATGGCTACATCGGTACGTTCAGAATAGCCTACTTTGTTTTTGTAGTTCTCTGTCTTTATCAGGAAGCCCTGCTCTTCAAGGTCTTTTGATATTTTTTTCCTGACATCAAAGCGGTCTTCGCCGATATAATGTTCAGCTTTTTCGCTCATCGTGCCGTTGTCGTTAAACAGGTCGATGCTCTCTAGCTTATGCTTGATGCCGATATGGTAGTCGTTTTCGTCGTGGGCAGGTGTGATCTTCAGGCAGCCCGTTCCGAACTCCACATCCACATATTCATCCTGGATGATGGGAACTGATCGGTTAACAATCGGAATAATCACGCGCTTGCCATGAAGGTGTTTGTAGCGCTCATCTTCGGGGTGCACACAAACGGCCGTATCGCCAAGAATGGTCTCCGGACGGGTGGTAGCAATCGTTACCCAGTCGTCTTCTCCTTCTACTTTGTAGCGGACGTAATAAAGCTTGGAATCCACCTCCTTATAGATCACCTCTTCATCCGAAAGAGCTGTCAAAGCGGAAGGATCCCAGTTGACCATACGGACGCCCTGGTAAATCAATCCTTTGTTGTAGAGGTCGATAAAGACATCAATGACCGATTCGTACATGTCGTCATCCATCGTAAACTTGGTGCGATCCCAGTCGCAGGAAGCGCCAAGCTTTTTAAGCTGCTCAAGGATGATTCCTCCGTGTTTCTCTTTCCATTCCCAGGCATGCTCCAGAAACTCATCCCGCGTAAGCGACGACTTTTCGATGCCTTCCTGCTTCAGCTTGTTTACCACTTTCGCTTCGGTGGCAATGGAGGCGTGGTCGGTTCCCGGCACCCACAGCGCGTTTTTTCCCATCATGCGTTGGCGGCGGATAAGGACATCCTGCAGGGTGTTGTTGAGCATATGCCCCATGTGCAGCACACCCGTTACGTTGGGCGGTGGTATGACGATGGTGTAAGGTTCCCGCTCGTCAGGTTTTGAGTGAAAAAATTTCTGATCTAACCAATATTGATACCATTTCTCCTCTATCTTCTCGGGAGCATATTTCTTGGGAATTTCCATAAATCTAAAAAATGAATGATTACACCTTCGTTTTGAAGGTGCAAAACTATTAAAAAAAGGCTTAGTCTGAAAAGATTAAAAATCGTCATCCTCAGCATCCATGCTGAACTCATCGCCTAAATCTTCAGGATCCACATCCTCAATATCCACATCATCGACCATCCGGCGTAAAGCCACGCTCATCTTCACCAGATAATAGGTGTCATCAGTCTCCACAGGCACTGCCGACACGCGGTCACCATTTGAGTTGGTGTATTTGATGATGTGATCGTCAAATCCATCAGGATACTGAATGGCAAGCCTTTCGAGCATATGCTCGGGCAGCGACTTATAATCTACTATTACTCGTTTCTTACTCATACTCTTCCAGGGTATTTAAAAATAAAATTTCCGGTTTCCCGGATTTACCTGATACAAATATAGAATATGTTTTAAAGGTTGAAGGGACCGGATTAAATTTTTCTTTTCAAAATATTGATTGAACATTCGCCACTGAGCAAGGTTTTTCCAAGAGATTTTAACACTTCAAATTTCTAGAAATGATAAGAACCTTGATACTCTCATTTGCAGTGATTCTGACACTCGCATCCTGCAATTATTCCGCTAAAAAAGAAAAGGAAGAAACCACCGGGAAGAAGTCTTCCGATGCCCAAAGCCTGCTTTATCCGGGCGAGGAGCAATATTTTAAAAGCATGAAGCAGCTCACCTTCGGTGGTGATAATGCCGAAGCGTACTGGAGTTTTGATGACGAAAAGCTGGTTTTTCAGGCGAGCAACTTTGGTGCGGAGTGCGATCAGATTTTTGTGTGGGACCTGGATGACCCTGTGATGAAGGAAGGGCAGGAGCCGCCGATGGTCAGCACCGGATTGGGCCGTACCACCTGCGCATATTTTATGCCGGGCGATTCTACGATTCTTTATGCTTCTACGCATGAAGGTGGCGAAGCTTGTCCGCCCGAACCCAAAGAGCGCGAAGATGGCAAATACGTCTGGCCTATCTATCCTTCTTTTGATGTTTATGAGGCCGACCTCGAAGGAAATATCGTGAGAAAGCTTACGGATCGCCCCGGATATGACGCCGAGGCCACGCTTTCCCCGAAAGGAGACAAGATTGTGTTTACCTCTTTAAGAAGTGGTGACCTCGAACTGTACACCATGGATATTGACGGAAGCAACGTGAAGCAGATTACCGATGACCTGGGCTACGATGGTGGCGCATTTTTCTCTCCCGATGGTTCGAAGCTGGTTTGGAGGGCTTCGCGTCCGCAAACCGAAGCCGAAAAGAAGGAGTATAAAGATCTGCTGAAGCAAGGGCTTGTGACTCCCACCAATATGGAACTGTACGTTTCGAATGCTGATGGCAGCGATATCCGTAAGATTACCGACCTCGGAAAAGCCAACTGGAGCCCGTTCTTTCATCCCTCAGGAGAAAAAATCATTTTCTCGTCGAACCACCACAGCGACCGCGGGTTTAAATTTAACTTGTTTATGATCAATATTGATGGTACAGGCTTGAAGCAAATCACCCACGATAAGGTGTTTGACGCTTTCCCGGTGTTTTCGAATGGGGGCAACAAGATTGTTTTCTCTTCGAACCGGAACAACAACGGGAACTACGATACCAACCTTTTCCTTGCCGAATGGAAGGATGAGTAAGAAATGATGATAAGGATATTGCAGAGCGGCAGGAATTTTCTGTCGCTTTTTTTTTACGCCTAATTATGCAATCGGCAAGATTCCGTAATTTTGAACTCAATTAAAAACAAAAGCCATGAGGACATTCGTATTTTATTTCTTACTGATAGTTGTTTTAGCAGGCTGCGCTAATCAGCCCCAGCCAAAAGAGAATATCCGTTTTGCTACTTTTAATACAGCACTTTACCGCAATGAGCACGGCATTTTGTGGAAAGACCTGAAGGAGGGCAAGGATGAACAGATAAAAATCATTGCGGAAATTATCCAGCGCAACCGTCCGGATGTTTTGGCTTTGCAGGAGTTCGACTATTACCGTGATGGCGAATACCTGGAGATGTTCCAGGAAAAATACCTGAGCCAGTCTTTCAATGGTTCGGAGCCTATCGAATATCCTTACATGATGGCATTTCCGTCGAATACCGGACTGCCAACAGTATTTGATTTTAACAACGATGGCTCGAAACATTCGCCCGAGGATGCCTATGGCTATGGCAAGTATCCCGGGCAATACGCTTTCGCGATACTTTCAAAATATCCTATTGATACCACTGACATGCATACCTTTCAGAAATTCCTTTGGAAGGACATGCCCGGAGCACTTTGGCCGGCCGATTCTACCGGAAAGCAATGGTATTCCGAAGAAGAGAAACAGGCCTTCCGCCTCTCAAGCAAAAATCACGTAGACATTCCCGTTAAGGTCAATGGCAGGCGTATTCATGTATTGATAGCACACCCCACTCCGCCTTCCTTCGATGGGGAAGAAGACCGCAACGGCAGGCGCAATCATGATGAAATCCGTTTGTTTGCCGATTATATTTCTCCTGGAGGAGGTGATTATCTTTATGATGACAAGGGAGAGAAGGCTTCGTTAAGCGAAGACGATCCGTTTGTTATTATGGGCGATATGAATGCGGATCCTTTAGCAGGAAGCAGTTATGAAAACGCCATCGATCAGTTGCTTCAGCATCCGCAGGTCAACCCGAAGGCTTCTGTCGGGGAATTTGTGCCATCCAGCAAAGGAAGCCTGGCCAATCATGAAGAGCGCCCGGATGAGGGCCATCCTGCTCAGAATACTGCTGTCTTTGGTCTGCGCATCGACTATGTGCTGCCCTCTGATGAGCTGAAAGTAAAGCAAAGTGGCGTATTCTGGCCGGCAGCCAGCGACTCGCTCTCGTACCTCACCAAAGGAAGCGAAGGCTCTGACCACCGCCTGGTCTGGGTGGATGTGGAGTTTTAGGTTTTTGCGTTTGTAAGTTTTTATGTTTTGTAGGTTTGTAAGTTACTAAGTTACTAGGTTTAATACGTTTGTAGGTTTGTATGACTTGTCCTGAAATAAGTTTACAGAAGAAGTAAACAAAAATCAGGACTATGAAAAGAAAAGTAAAGCGTTATCCGGACGAATTAAAACTGAAGGTTGTCCAGGAGTATTTAACAACCGGCCAAGGG
>JAASSU010000013.1 GCA_021767705.1 Bacteroidota bacterium
CCGAAAATATTTTTTATGGCGTGATATAACTGCTTGTGAGTAGAAAAGTAAAACTTAACAGGTTTAATCCTTTTCAAAGTCAATTATTGTCCGTTATATTTTTTAAATGCCAGTGAGGCATTATGGCCACCAAAACCAAAGGTATTACTTACGGCAACGTTCACCTCACGCTCAATGGCTTTGTCACCAAAAGTAAAGTTGAGTTTACCGTCGATCTGCGGATCATCGGTAAAGTGGTTTATGGTAGGCGGAATCCTATCATGTTTCACTGCCAGGATGGTGGCGATAGCTTCAGCAGCTCCCGCAGCACCCAGCAAGTGACCTGTCATCGATTTTGTAGAGTTAATGTTGATCTTGTAAGCATGGTCGCCAAACAGGTTGACGATAGCTTTAGGTTCAGCAATATCGCCCACCGGAGTGGATGTTCCGTGTGTATTAATATGATCAACATCGTTAAGGTCAATTTCGCCATCTTCGAGGGCATGCTTCATCGACATCATCGCGCCGCGTCCTTCAGGGTGAGGAGCAGTCATATGATGCGCGTCGGCCGTCATGCCACACCCCACAATCTCGGCGTATATTTTCGCCCCGCGTGCTTTGGCATGTTCGAGCTCCTCAAAAATCAGTGCGCCACCCCCTTCACCAAGCACAAAGCCATCGCGGTCCTTATCGAAAGGGCGGGAGGCTGTGGACGGATCGTCGTTGCGTACTGAAATAGCATGCATGGCGTTAAACCCACCAACACCCGCTTCAGTTACAGCAGCTTCGGAGCCGCCACAAACAAAGAAATCGGCTTTGCCAAGACGAATCAGGTTGAAAGCATCTCCCATGGAGTGTGCTGATGAAGCACATGCAGAAACGGTAGCATAGTTCGGGCCACGCAGGCCATACTTGATAGAGATATGACCGGCAGCAATGTCAGCAATCATTTTAGGAATGAAGAAAGGGCTGAAGCGCGGTGCGCCACCACTTTTTGCAAAATTGCTTACTTCATTGGTGAATGTATCCAGACCACCTATTCCTGATGCCCAGATTACTCCGGCACGGTCACTGTCGATGGCCTCCAGGTCGATACCCGAGTCTTTGATAGCTTCATCAGAAGCAACCATGCCATACTGCGCATAGGGATCGAGCTTGCGGGCTTCTTTTCTGTCGAGATGATCCTTGACATTAAAGTCCTTGACCTCACATGCAAACTGAGTCTTAAACTCCGAGGCATCGAAGTGAGTAATTTTAGCTGAGCCACTAACTCCATTAAGCAATGCGTTCCAATAGTCAGGAACATTATTACCTAATGGAGTTATAGCACCCAGACCAGTTACAACTACACGTTTTAACTTCATCCGGATAGGTTGGTTTATTTTGTGTTATCTTCAATATACG
Organism: Bacteroidota bacterium; assembly: GCA_021767705.1. Taxonomy (GTDB): domain Bacteria; phylum Bacteroidota; class Bacteroidia; order Bacteroidales; family JAIPAH01; genus JAIPAH01. The sequence continues at coordinate 1,384 of JAASSU010000013.1, forward strand.
AGATAGCATCGCCCACGGTGCCAATCTTTTCGGCTTGATCGTCCGGGATAGCAATGTTGAATTCCTTTTCAAATTCCATGATCAATTCAACGGTGTCCAGCGAGTCTGCGCCTAAATCATTAGTGAAGCTTGCTTCGTTGGTTACCTCGTTCTCGTCAACGCCAAGCTTGTCAACGATGATTGCTTTTACTCTTGTTGAAATATCAGACATTTTTTCTCCTTTTTTTTGATTAACAGGCTGCAAAGAAATAAATTTATCTTTTTAAAAACAAAGAAAAAAATAAAATTATTTCCTGGAAACCCTTATAAAATATTAATTACTAAATGTTTATTTTTGAACCCTTCGAACTACGAAGATAAATGATTTTGTAATTTTAGTGGACAAAATTACTCATTTTATTTCTGATGAAAAGCAAAAAACACTCTTAATGAGGAAAATAGTCATTCTTGCCTCGGGCAACGGTAGCAATGCGGAACAGATTATCAAGTATTTTTTCTACCATGAGTTTATCACTGTGGCGGCGGTTTTTTCGAATAAGGCCGATGCTTTTGTGCTAAAGCGTGCAGAGAAATACGGGATCCCCCACACGGTATTCAGCCGAGATGATCTTTATCGAACAAATCGGGTGCAAAGGCTTTTGGCCGACATCAGCCCGGATCTGATTGTGCTGGCCGGGTTTCTGTGGTTGATACCAAAAGACTTGATCGGGCTGTATCCTAACAGAATTATCAATATTCATCCGGCTTTGCTTCCGAAATACGGTGGTAAGGGGATGTATGGCGATCGCGTTCATAAAGCCGTGATTGATAACAGGGAAGAGGAAAGTGGCATTACGATTCATTATGTCAATGAAAAATACGATGCCGGGGATATTATCCACCAGGAAAAATGCAGGGTCACCGCCGAAGATACTCCGGAGACTTTAGCAGGGAAAATCCATAAGATTGAGCATGAAGCTTATCCGCAGATTATTGAATCGGTGATCATGGGCGGCTGATTTCGGGCCTGTTTTTACGAGCGAAAGGTTTCAGAATGGACTTCCAAAGGCGGCGTACTTAGAAAAGAAACGGGCGGTTTCCCTGATAGTGAAAACCGCCCGCTCATGTTTTTAAATGGGATTTTAGCGTTGAAGAATAATTTTCTTCGTTACCGCATCCCTTTCGTTAGATGCCCTCACAATGTAGATGCCGTCGGGTAAAGGAATGCTGCCCGAGGCTGCACTCCAGGTGATGGTTTCTTTGCCCCGCACCGGCCTGTCGAGGACTGTTGCCACCTTCTGACCGGAGAGGTTGTATATTTCTACCCTTGTAGTCAGCTTTTCGGGTGTTTCGATAGTAAAACTGACGGTGTTACTGAATGGGTTTGGCGAAGCCTGAAGAGTGGTTTTCTTTTTGTTACCGAACTCCACCGTGTTGGTGTTAAGTCCTACGCTTAAATATACGGGGATTGTCAGCGTGTCGGGAGTGAGGACGTGAATTTCACCGTAATATTCGCCATTGATCAGCTCTTCGGCTGAAATGATCATTTCCAGCGAGTCGATATCTGTACCATACAATGTTCCCGGGGTGTCATCCACTGTTATCCAGCTAATGGTGTCTGAAACCGTGACACCATAGTTGATGGTCCCCCCACCATCGTTAGCGATGATAAGGTCAGAGGTGTCAGCCTGCAATGGCAGCATCAGCATATCAATAGTGTCGTGATTAACTCCCAACAGGGGTCCTAAAGGCAGCGTGTCCATCGCGATGATGGCATTGTTAACATTCAGGCGACCGCCGGTGACTGTTATTCCTTCCAAATCTTCATTCGGGTCGGTGTTAAACAGCAGATAGTCTCTTATCATCAGGGCTATGGAGTCGGGTTGCGCATGGTAAGCTTCAGCCATGGCTGTGTCCATATTTGCAAAGAGCAATGTCAGGGCTCCTGTCACATGCGGTGTGGCCATCGATGTTCCTGTTTTATAGCCATAATTATCATTCGGCGTTGTGGAGTAAACGGAGGTTCCGGGTGCTCCCAGGTCAATGGTCGTCAATCCGTATGCGGCACCGGAATTTTTAAGATCGTCATCGGTGGTGTTGGTCACAGTAATAAGATAATCACTATCCATCGCGGTAGGCACGTCTCCTACTTCGTCAACATTAGCGCCAATATTCATGGTGGCGCCAGTGCTTAAAACGCCTGCCTGCCCCAGCGAATCATACATTGCGCCCCAAAGAGGGTAATCATCCGGGTCGCCGTAGTTTACTCCAAAGGAAGCATTCGTAGATACCACAAAGGCACCTTGTTCGCCATCGGTTTCATTGTAAAGCGAGCGCATATCAAGCACATAGCCGTAGCCTTCGATCACTGTACTTTCTAACCCCGATGAAGCGGCAACCGGCATAATCTGGGCATACCAGTTGACACCCACCACGCCAATTTCATTTCCTCCGCGTGCCGATACCGTGCCGGCCACGTGTGTGCCGTGACTGTCACCCGGAATGTTTCCGCTGCTGGAGTAGGCATTCCATCCGTTGACATCGTCAACGTAGCCGTTTCCATCATCGTCAATCCCGTTGTCGGGAATTTCATTGTAGTTTCTCCAAAGATTTTCTTCAAGGTCTTCGTGACTGAGAGACATGCCGCCGTCCACGATGGCCGAAACAATCGTGTCGCCGAGCACAGTCAGCCCACCCTGCGTGTGGTACCAGGCTTCGGGAGCGTCAATATCGGCATCTTCCACCCCGCCGGTTTGCCCGGTGTTATGAAAGCCCCAAAGTTCATCAAAATACACATCGTTGGGGATAGTGTCTTCGGTGGCTTCCCTGAGCTCTACCCTGTGGTTAAGCTGGGCAATGGTTACGGCCGGATGCTCCCTTATCAGTTCAAGCACCTGCTCCTCGTCGAAGGATTTATCGAATGTGAAAAGATGGATCTTCACCCTCTTTGAAAGCTCTTTTTCCTGCTGAAGGTTGTAGCTGATGAAATCATTTTCAAGCTGCGCGACAGCACTGACAGCCTTGTAACCAGGCTCATTCAACTGAACTATTACCTGGCCTTCGGCATATGGTTTTTGAGCGTTGGCAACAAATGAGACACTGAATAAAAAAATCAGCGAAAGTAAAACACGTTTCATGGTAGTATTATTAAATTATCTTCTTTAAACAACCGCGAAACAGTTTTTTTGCAATAATGTTTTGGCACTGAGCCGGCTTATGACTTTGTTAACAAAGTGATGATCTGTAATAGTTTTACACCGAACGGGCGTCAGCTTTAGTAGTTCTTCAGGTTTTCGGTGGTGCTGATTTCGATGAACGAAGCGCCGTGCTGTGGCCCGAAGTTACCCGCCACAATCACCAGGGTGTCTTCATCTTTAACATGATCTCCTTTCAGGATTTGGTGCACCGACTGCCTGATAAACTCGGTAGAGTTTTTGCAACGCTGCATAAACCACGGGTTTATTCCGTAGGTAAGCGCAAGCTCACGCACCAGGCGTTCATCGTAGCACATCGCAAAAACCGGCACTTTACTCCGGAATGCTCCGATATTCCGGATGGTACGTCCGGAATAGGAATCGGCGATAATAGCTGTGGAATTGAGCCTGACGCTTGCCTTTACGGCGGATTTCGACAGGTAGGCCGAGACCGGGGTGCTCAGCACTACTGTGGGCGAATCGTGATAAGGTTCTTTTGACTTTTCCACCTCCTTGGCGATGTTGGCCATGGTTTCCACGGCCTCTTCGGGATATTTGCCGTAGGCGGTCTCGCCCGAAAGCATCACCGCATCTGTTTGGCTGTAGATGGCGCTGGCCACATCGGCCACCTCCGCACGCGTCGGACGCGGATTTTCAATCATCGAGTGCAGCATTTGAGTGGCAACAATCACCGGCTTTCGTTTGTGAATGCACTTGTTGATAAGCTCCTTTTGTATTCCCGGAATTTTGGCGTAGGGAATTTCGATGGCCAGGTCGCCACGGGCCACCATAATGCCGTAGGCCACCTCCAGAATCTCATCGATATTATCGACACCCTCCTGGTTTTCAATCTTGGCAATAATTTTAATCGGACTGTTGTGTTCATCCAGAATCTTCTGAATGGCCAGCACATCGTCCTTATCCCGCACAAAACTGTGTGCAATAAAGTCGAGATTATTCTCAATGGCAAAATGGATATAGTCTGTGTCTTTTTCGGTGAGCGAAGGAAGGGTGAACCGCGCCCCCGGAACATTCACGCTCTTTTTGCCTTTGATAACACCAGTGCTCATCGCCTCACAAACGAGGGAGTGCTCCCTGATTTCCTTGATTTCCAGCTCCAAATCACCATCATCAATCAGGATGCTAATATTTTCTTTTTCAGGAATTTCATTCGAAAAGTTATCAAAGCTGACTTCAAAGGCTTTGTTCTGTTCCTTAAAATGGCCCTTATCGAAAACAGTCACTTTGTCGCCCTCCTCAACCTCAAGGGGCAGTGCACTGTTTTTCTCTGTTCTGATTTCAGGGCCTTTCGTGTCGAGAAGCAAGGCAATGCGGTAGGAGGCTTTCCTTACATTCTCCACCACTTTCAAGGTGGCCTCACGGTTTTGGTGGGCCGTGTTTAGCCTTACCACATCCATGCCCTGCTCATAAAGCCGGCGGATAAACGGTGTGTCGCAGTTCAGATCGGAGATAGTGGCTACAATTTTTGTTCTTTTCTTATCAGCTCTGTCCATAATAGTGTGATTGTTTTCGGCAAAAGTAGGAAACTTACTTTAGCTGAATGTTATCAAAAAGGTGCCTAAAGATAAGCTTTTACGCAATCGTTTTCAAGCATGTGGAAAGAGTGTAAGGGAAAGCTATTATTTTATGATGCAAAAAAAAGCCTGCCGTTAAGGGCAGGCTTTGTGTCTTAAAAAAGTAAAATGTATATATTAAATCACTTTAACATTGATAGCATTCAATCCTTTTTTTCCGTCTTTAAGTTCGAATTCTACTTCGTCACCTTCGCGGATTTCGTCAACTAATCCTGTTACGTGTACGAAAAATTCTTCTTTTGATTCATTGTCAATAATAAAACCAAATCCTTTGGTTTCGTTAAAAAACTTTACTGTTCCGTTATTCATTGTACTAAATTAAAAATTATAATTCGGCAAATATAATGCTACTCTATTGATTTACTTGCATTTCTTCCAATAAATTTTAAAAAAATTTTTTCCGGCACTTTTTCCGCTCCACCAAAAAACACCGACAAACCGCAACTGGCGGTAATGTCAGCAGGTCAGGGGCTTGGTAAACGGTAATTGGTTTAACAGTAAATAGTTCATTTTTAAGAGGTTTTAATGCAGATATATTTTTAGTCGAATTCAGTTCCAGTATGGTGCGTCCCGAAAAAGATTTCTGTTAGCTTTCAGAAGGTAAAACAATCAGAACAAATAGGGAAATAAAGCCTTGAATAGATTCACAGCGATAGTTTCTGAAAGCTTAGAAAATCTAAATCGGGATCCAGTATGGTGCGATTGGGAGATTAGTAAAAAATTACACGATTTAAATCATGGCATTTATTTCAATTCCAGTATGGTGCGATTGGGAGTTGGCGCAGCAATGATTGTTTGGTGGTGGGGTTTTGAATTTCAATTCCAGTATGGTGCGATTGGGAGATCGAAGCTATCAAAAGACACTATTGTAAATGCCTATTTCAATTCCAGTATGGTGCGATTGGGAGCGCCAATAAACAGATGAAGAGCTCGAGAAACTAAAATATTTCAATTCCAGTATGGTGCGACTGGGAGGCAACTATAACGGGTATTACCCTGTATGGACTACTGAATTTCAATTCCAGTATGGTGCGATTGGGAGTTATCATACCAAAACTGTATATCGAGTTTGCTTCCCAATTTCAATTCCAGTATGGTGCGATTGGGAGGGTGGCGGTTTCGGAAAAAAAGCCCGAAGTAGGACAGATTTCAATTCCAGTATGGTGCGATTGGGAGAATGTGTTTATTTGGTTTCTGAAGGCATTATACATGAATTTCAATTCCAGTATGGTGCGATTGGGAGATCAGGCAAATGATTGGATGAGTTGATACCGATAAGATTTCAATTCCAGTATGGTGCGATTGGGAGTACATAGAAAATGATAGTAGATAAGCTCAAAAGCATAGATTTCAATTCCAGTATGGTGCGATTGGGAGCACACCGCTATAAAAAAAGCGGAGCGCATTAATTAGTATTTCAATTCCAGTATGGTGCGATTGGGAGGATGATGATGGTTGTCATTGTTTAGAAAGTGAATACATTTCAATTCCAGTATGGTGCGATTGGGAGAGCGTTATGGAGAATGTCAGATGATTTAGTTAAACTGATTTCAATTCCAGTATGGTGCGATTGGGAGTTCTTTCGGACCAGCCACCAAACCATAATTCAGATATTTCAATTCCAGTATGGTGCGATTGGGAGGCAAAAACCCCGATTTGATGGAGGTAAAAACGATTGTCATTTCAATTCCAGTATGGTGCGATTGGGAGATATAAACTAAAGTAGTGCCTAAAATCGTCCAGAATTATTTCAATTCCAGTATGGTGCGATTGGGAGAGGGAACTCATTAAACTTTTCGAACAGTCCTTTATAATTTCAATTCCAGTATGGTGCGATTGGGAGTGACTCAGCTATTGAAATTATTAATGACATTCAAGAATTTCAATTCCAGTATGGTGCGATTGGGAGCCACGTAGAGACACTCGGTTTTTGTGAGTTCGTATTGATTTCAATTCCAGTATGGTGCGATTGGGAGACAAATCTGCTGGTATGGGTGCAAAACACGAATACTAATTTCAATTCCAGTATGGTGCGATTGGGAGAAAACCGCATGTTTAATCATAAAATATCTATAACAATTTCAATTCCAGTATGGTGCGATTGGGAGCCGAAAGCGATTTCCAGACGCCACAGTATTGACCTAATTTCAATTCCAGTATGGTGCGATTGGGAGTGAAAGCGTGTTGTTTAAGTGATTCTCTCTTAGTAATTTCAATTCCAGTATGGTGCGATTGGGAGCAATAAGGGTTATGGAGACAGCTTGGGGAAAAATCACATTTCAATTCCAGTATGGTGCGATTGGGAGAATTTTGATTCAATAACAGCCGCAATCATTTCTCCAATTTCAATTCCAGTATGGTGCGATTGGGAGTTGTGGTGAAGGTCTTGAGCGTGTTGTCGTAGGTGAATTTCAATTCCAGTATGGTGCGATTGGGAGCTTTTCAAGCTGTCGGCTTCCTTTTTCTGAAATCTTAATTTCAATTCCAGTATGGTGCGATTGGGAGTTTAAAGGCATTAGTTCGCCGTGAGTTTCATATGCTTATTTCAATTCCAGTATGGTGCGATTGGGAGTTGAACGCCACTGGATTAACAAAGCCCCTTTTCCGCGATTTCAATTCCAGTATGGTGCGATTGGGAGTGTTGTGCGCCACGCCTTTTTCGGTGTTGGCTACCAGATTTCAATTCCAGTATGGTGCGATTGGGAGGGTACTCGGCCATCGCGGCACCCATCACGTTGCGGTATTTCAATTCCAGTATGGTGCGATTGGGAGTGTCCACCCGGTCTTGAATCAACCCATCCAAATTTTATTTCAATTCCAGTATGGTGCGATTGGGAGCGGGGTCGTCAATCACGCCGCCGCCGCTGTTGTCGGATTTCAATTCCAGTATGGTGCGATTGGGAGGCGTTGCCTCTGTGTTTAGCTGGTCTAATTTAATTAATTTCAATTCCAGTATGGTGCGATTGGGAGTCAATACCGCACCGCAGCAGCCCTGAGAGGTAACGGAATTTCAATTCCAGTATGGTGCGATTGGGAGCATCCATGCCGATGACATTGTAGCGGCCAGAATAAGCCATTTCAATTCCAGTATGGTGCGATTGGGAGATATCATCCTTTGTGAGCTTTAGAACCACATCTTTCATTTCAATTCCAGTATGGTGCGATTGGGAGTTTGCAAAAATGGTAGTTGACGGAACGGATGTTATTAATTTCAATTCCAGTATGGTGCGATTGGGAGCGTTCATGATATGCCGGGAGCTCCCCTGGCTTTTGTATTTCAATTCCAGTATGGTGCGATTGGGAGCCGACAGCTTTAATAAATATTTTGGAATTGTTACTGCATTTCAATTCCAGTATGGTGCGATTGGGAGTGTAATACTTTTGAAGTTTCATCTTTCGATTGTTATATTTCAATTCCAGTATGGTGCGATTGGGAGAATTTAATAAAAAGAATAATAACCTTGCCGGAACGCATTTCAATTCCAGTATGGTGCGATTGGGAGCCGTTGCTCAAAATGGCAAAAATGCCCTTTGTACAAGGCTTTCAGTATTCGAAACTACAAAAATATTTCATTTCGGGGCGTCGGATGTCAATAACCGGAAAATGCCCGGGGATCGACGGCTCGTTTAATGGTTTGTTTATCAGGATGTCAAAGAACAAATATAACGTGGTGGACGAAAATAGCTTTTTTTTATTTCTCCGAAAGCAATGATCGACGACTATAGAAAGGTGTCTAAATCGGCTTTTTCTATTCCAATAATCTCCTTTTTTAGCCACTTTTCCTCCCGCGATTTAAAGATAATCAAACTGTCCTCTTCATCTTTCATTATCTGACCGGCTTCAATTTTCAGCTTTTTTAAACGGACATCATTAATTTCTCCCTCAAAAACCGAATTTTGAATCCAATTCAAATAGCGCCTGCATAATTTAAGCATTTTTCCCACGCGTTTTTCGCCAATATCATAAACCAAAATAATATACATAATTCACAAGTTATTAGTTACCACCAAATTTTAAAGGGTTTATAGGTGTCTATATTTAATAGATGTTTTGAGAGTTTATAGCATTCCAGTTTGATCAGGTGCTTGTAGCTTACTTTCTTTCCTAGTGTTCGATGCTGGATAGTTTCAGAGAGCCTTTCTTCAAAAGCTTTCACAAATTTCTTTCTGCCTGCATCTTTTAGCATAATGCGGTTAAGCTTTGTTTCGAAGTCCTTCAACTGAATTTCTTTCTTATTCAGGAGTTTAAAGATTACTCTGTCAACCAGGAGGGGTTTAAAAATTTCAGCCAGGTCGAGGGCCAGAGAATAGCGGCGTTCGCCAGGAGTATGGAGATAACTAATGGTTGGGTTCAACTGTGTTTGATGTATGGCTCTTAAGCATTGTGAATAACACATCATGTTACCAAATGATATCAGGGCGTTTAGCTCGTTTTTGGGTGGGCGTTTTGAGCGTCCTTCCATTTTGAAATCTTCATCAACCAACAGATCAAAAGCTTCGTAATATGTATTGCGAATGTTGCCTTCAATGCCCATGAGTTCATCTACATGCGCAGCCACCTCAATGTGCTTTCGCAGATCTTCAATGGTGCTTATATAAGTATGCACCTCTTTCCCTCGGTTGTTGTAGTATTTCAATATTTTCAGAATATTAAAGCTGGCTCCTTCAATAAACTGTTGTGCAATAGCCATGCGCTTTTTCAGGCTTTTGTAATGCGCTACCTGCGCAAGTATCATTTTACCTGCAAGTAATTGGTCTTTGGGCATAAATGACCCCGTATAGTTCTCATAATAATCGAAAAAATGTACGGCAATATCTTTTCTGCCAAGGAAGTTATACAACGCTGAGTTGCTATCGAGTGAACCAAAAACATACAGATCTTCAACGCCTTCTACAGGTAAATACCTTGGTTTACCTTCCTGCCCTTCCTCATCTACCGGAGTAAATTTCAGGGTCTGATCTTTTCTCGATAAGCGGCCGGGGTTGAAAAGGTAATAGGTTTTTTTCATGGTTTTTTTTTAACTGTATTGTGAATTTATACTTGTTTTTCAGAGCCGTATCTTCAGATTGTATTAGATAGATATATTGTTTCTGCACTCCTCAATCTTCTCTTCACTCTCCCTTCAATCTTCGTTCAATCCCTTCCTCCTTCTGCCGAATAGCAAAAGTCGTAATAGGCACACTTTTTACAGATAGATTTTTTGGTGAGGCGTGACGGTGCATCCACTTGGTTAATGACTTGCCGGATGCCGTTTTCCATCTCTTTAATCTTGTAAAGATCCTCGTGTTCAAGCGTTACTTTTTCAGTTTTGCGTAGTTTCGGGTATTCAATCAGTCCGCTAACTCCCTCAATCCCGGCGTTTATCAGCTTGTAGATGTAGAATTTCACCTGCCACCAATGTGCTGCTTCCATCTTGTCAGAGCGCTTAACCTCGTGAATCACATTTCTCTGCGGATCGAAATAATCGATTTTAATACCGTCGATTTCTATTTCCCGGTATTTGTCCGGGCGTTCGTTATAGGTGGATTCGTGAAGCAGTCGTCCATCACTTACCGCATCATTCGAATGTTCCATCTGGATGCCATTGGCAAAAAGCCATAGTTTTCGATGGCAGATTTGGTAGTAATTGAAGTGGGTACCTGTAATTCGCATGGTTTTTCAGATTGAATATTAGATTGATTTCAGATTGATGCAGAATGAATTAGGCTTTTATCATTCTTTTTCAAAACTGCCGCATTCAAAATTGTCGTCGTCCTTTTGATCGCTTCTGTTTAGAAGGCACAGGATGTTTTCTTCAAAATCATCGCTGTTATGGTGTTTGCAAATAATGCAGAGCGATGGAACCGGAATGGATTCCATATCCACTTTCGTACCATCATCGTTATAAATGCCGTTGATTTCTTCAAAATCAGATTCAACGGACTTGTTTATTTCATTCACGATTAATACCCTGACGTGCTCCTCAATTTCGTGTTTCTTAAAATCAAACCAGTTTTGGCGTTCATTTGAACCATCAATAATGGCCTTGAAGCGGGCAAAAGGCTTGCGCTTGCTAATGGCATTTGTCAGCTTGTTTTTAAGCAGCCCATCTTCTAATGTATCAATAAAGGATTCCATTACCTGGTACGACTCGTAAGATTCCAACGGATAGAAAGCCATATACTCCTCCCAGCTTTCGTGTTTCAGTATGGTCTTTTCGGGGTCTTCGCCTGTAACGGCTTCAAATTCACGGGGGTTTTCCAGAAGCATGGGAATAACATCTTCCGTCTCTAACGTAGCCATATTCAGGAAACAGATTTGCCCTGCATCGATAGCTTCTGCAATCTCCGGCACCACTTTCTCAAATCTTTCGGGGAGGGCGTCCTCTTCTTCATCCCATTCCTCGCCGCAATAGCAATACTCGCCATACGGGCAGGTCATCGGATCGCCGGTGCACAACTCCAAATCCATGCCTGACGATGGCAGGTATTGCACTTCCGCCTGCCAGTTTGTAGTGAGTACTTCATATAATATTTCCGGTGGAATTTCCTCAGGGGCATCAATCAGTTCAATTTTTAAGGATTCAAAAACTTTAAAGATGGCCTCAGTAACCCGCTGCCACTGATCGCCCTGCAAATCGACCATATCCGGGAATGCTTCCTGCTTTATTCCGGTCAGCTCCTCTATGGTTTGAAAGGGAGCTAAAGCCAGCTCGGCAATATCCGGATAATCCACTAAATGAGGCGGAGACTCGATAAATGGTTCCGGAGGCGGATTGTCAGCCACCCGGTTCAGGTCTTCGACTAGTTGCTTTATGTAGTTTTCCATAATGAGGTGTTTACCACAAATTTAATGGTTTTTTTGTATTTGAAAGCATAAAGGGTTGGGTTGTGGGGCTGTCCCAAATGCTATCCGCGTTTATTTTCAGGAAACGTTTTATCTGTTAAGGTGAAATCCAAGTCTTCTGAAAAGCGATAATCATCGAAATATACCTTCCTCAGGCACGTTCCTCCCTTAAAAACAAACTGGTTTCTGATGTCGTCGAATGAAAACAGCGCATTAAGCAAATGCCCCAGCACCCAATCCTTATCTATCGCGGATTTAGGGACATTATATTGTTGTGATGCTTCTATGATTTCTTTTTGCGTAATCATGGGTTAATGGCGCATGTTTAAAATTTCTTTTTCATCAATATTCAAAATAATGCGCCACCGCTCATTAACTTTCCCCTTTGCCTGCTGATAAGGCCAGAAGGGATCATAGTTTTCGTTTCTGACCGATAGCGCATAATCAATAAAAACATCCATTTCAGGCTTGTTAAAGAATTCAGTGAGAAAAGCCAGTCGCTTGGTAAGTGCTGTTTTGTTAAAAGCTTTACAATATCTTTTGAGCTTAACAGGGTTAATCGTTGCCTGGTAAAAAGCTTTTATTATTTCAGGATAACCACCCGAAATTTCCGGCTGGTCAAAACTATCAATCAATGTTTTTTCCACATCAGTAATGGTAAAGCGAGAATTACCAAAGCCTTTTTCCTGGTAACCCAGCAACTTGTAATCTCTGACCTGAATGAATTTATAGGCAACGCCGAAGACGTTTTTGTTTTTTTTCCATTGATTGGTTTGCACAAAAACCGTATTCGGGATTTGCTCCGTTAAACCATGATAGTTCATGGCACTCCAGTAGGCAATGCCTCCCTTCTTTACCAGAAAAGTCCCGATAACGAATTCATCTGCGAAATTATGCCGGCAATATTTCCCTTTTTCAATGACTCTGAGATAGCCCTGGTCAATTAGCTTTTTTACTCCGCGCATAACGCTGCTCGGGGGAATTGTATCTATCGAAAGCACTTGGTCTTTAGTAAATATATCCAATCCGTGGTCATCCAGATATTCCAGTATTTTTATAGTATGATTTTTCATGATACTTATTGTGTTTTGTTGTGAGATATTTACAACGCCAGATTGGCTTATTGAAACTATTAACGTCAGAATATCAATTCATATAATTTATATTCCTTATAAAACACCATGTAAAGATAACACAACAAAGCACAAATTGCAAATTGTTGATTGATAGTATCTGTAATCCATTTTGGATAAATAATTCTGTTCTTTAGTCTATGGCATTGGTTCTATTGTGTTTCGTATACTTCTGGTGTGTTTTCATTACAGAATAAAAATCACATTATATTGTTTCGAATATAAAACTAATACTCCGAATCTTATCCTGTCTCTTTATTTGTAACATATTTGTAATATGGTTTATAACGTCAGAAAATCCGAATTTATCATCAATGGCTTTTTGTGTTTCTGAATTTGCAAATAGCTAAATACAGACACATGATGTGTTATGTGTTTCCATTTTCTGATAATGTATAAAGTCACCCTGCCAGGTTTTCAAGAGCTGGCAGGGATAGTATTAAACAACTTTATAGTGAGTATAAGATTTCGATGAATTCTTATTTTGAACCGGAATTACAAGAACTTTTTTTTCTCTTTTAGCACCTGCACTAGTATAATTATCAACATTGATGAATTTTGATTTTGGAGAAATATCATCATATTCCTGTAGAATACCAGGTATAAAATTTGAAACATCAAAAATATTTACATTAGGTTCACTCGGATATTCTTTATAGCCAACAAACTGGAAAAAACCCCCTCTTTTCCCAAAATAGTTTATCCGGTGAAGATATTTCTGAAGATAGTGTTTTGCTTGTTCATCTTTCACTTCAAAAATAATTTCAATATCATCTGAGAGATAAACATATTCACGAAAGGAAGGCTTTCCACGATAACTGCCATCCCTTAAAGATTGAATCGTAACAAAACAGTTATTTACACAAAAACTCCCTGAAACATGGTATTCAATTTTTGCATTCTTAATAATAGCAAATTCTTCACTTTTCTTTTCTTCAAAACTCTCTTTTCCATTACTTGTGATGGCCTGGTTAAATATGGCCATTTTTATGGCATATGGTGAAGGTAAAAGTAAAGACTTTGCACCTGAGTTTGTCGAATTACTATCCTTTAATGAAAACAGACTTGTTGGCTGATATATGACAGAAAACTTCATTTTCAGCTTATTTTATAAGGTTCTTCCTGCATTAAATCTCTCAGTATCTCAGATAATTCGCCAAGCCCATTGAACTTTTTAGCAGTGATAGCATCTGCTTCAATCTTATTAAGATTTGATGTTATGGTTTCAATCTCTTTATCATAGTTCGGATTAATTGGGCTTATGGTCGGTGCTGGAGTAAGTTTCTCTGAGAATGTTAAAACTCCTTTGAAGTCGGTAATATGAGGTTTTTGACTGCTCGTCATAGCGCCTTTAGGATTCAGAAATGAGCTAAGCAATGACTGGAGAATTGCTTTGTATCTACTTTTACGTGCTTCATCCTTTATAGAGTAATCTCTGTCAAAGTCATTGAAACCTATACGATAAGCGTCTATATTACAAACAAATGCGTAAGCACCATGATTTGCGGGTCGGTGAAAGATATTCTGTCCTTCGTTTGAGCCTTCTCCTTTTACACCAGTTGAACTATGAACAATTTTTGTATGTAAGTAGCTCTCTGTATTGTTTTTCTCCGGAATTCCAATAGTCCAGCCAAATTCTATAACAGATTTACGTGGCGTATTCGAACTGTCCTTATTATCACCGACTTTTTCAGTTATCAGCATTCCGTGAGTATCGCAAACTGTACATGAATTAATAAGGGCATCAATGACCACTCCTGCCTTTTCATTTTTCTTTTTGTTGTCTTCAATGTATTTTAATAATTCTGCCGAAGAAATCCGATTAGGATTTAGCTTCTTAGAATAATCACTTAACTCAAGACCATTGTCGAGGCAATAATTCACTAAATGTCCTGCATGGATATGTTTGAACATATCGCCACTTATACCATTTACGGTATGTTCCTGACCTGATTTATCAACTATCGTTAGTTGGCGGGTCATGATTTGGTTTCCTTCACCTCCTTCATTGTTTAAAGAGTGCATGTTTAAGGTGATTTCCCCACTGATTGAAATAGATGCAATTTTTTTAGTCATGATTTTTAAATTTATTGATTATTATCTGTTGTTTCAGTTGTTTCATCTTTTTGTTCAACTTTTGTTGCCTCTTTTTCCTCTAATGCAAAACCATAAGAGGCAAGTAAAGCACCAACAACTCTGGAAGGATGGTTGTCTAATAAGGAATAGAAGTCATTAAGATGATCTTCTCTGACAGGTTTTCTGTATCCTTTGCCAAGCTCAGCTTTGCGTGCAGTTTCAGTGTTATAAGTACCTATAAACTCACCAATAAAGGCAGCTAATTCTGTTGCCGACTTTGATTTGTTTTGAAGTGTTTGTGCCACTCCATAACGGATTTCAAACCTTCTCTGATCTTTTGGTGTGTACTGCAAAGTCACAGTACTTTTTCGGATAGCATAGGCTACCCTCTGAAATCCTTCATTGGAAATGATTTCCGAAATTTTAAATTCACTCATAGTTGTGTTTTTTAGTAATTTATGTAATGATTTTATTTTAAAAGGCAAAGCAAATCTGTTTTTCGAGAAATTGGACATAATATGCTCATTATACCAAAAAATGAATTTAGTCCAGCTTGGAAAATGAGAGCTTGTAAAGAATGTCCTGTAAGCAATTAGCCCTTGCGTGGCATCACCAAGTTCTTCAATACTTCCAATGATATTGATTTGTTCATTAAGAAACTCTACCCAATCTTTGGCTTCGTCTTCTGTGTTGAATTCAATAAAACTGGGTGTTTGAAGCTTTGAAATATTCACAACAGCTTTATTCTGGCCTAAATCTTTCTGATAAGTGGAATGAAGTCCTGAAAGAATATTCCTCGCTTTAAAGTTTTTAAACTCATCAGTGTACTCAATAAGCTGCTTGTTAGCGATTAAAAGATTTAAGATATCCACTTTTAATGGGGTATTCCCTTTGATATTTTTCTTAAACCCTAATACAATATCCTGTTGTCTGCCGTATTCTGTCTTTCTGAAATCGGGAACAACAACTTTTAAATCATAGCTACTACCTACTTTCACCAACTGACAAAGCATATTAGTGATAGCACCTGAAATTTTCATTGTTTCACCGATCCAGTTCAACTTAACAGGACCGGCAGAAGCACCTGAGGCTTTGCCTTTATTTTGGCCTTTACCTGTTGTGGGATTATAAATCTGTAAGGCGGTTACAGAATCAGTAAAAGGTTTTAATGATTTGGTGTCCAAGTCAACCTTCCGATCTGTATAGTAATCAAGAATTGCTTTAATAATATTTGCAAATGCTTCTTTGTTTGAAGAAAGGTTTTTATAGAGCTTGTCAAATCCAGTGAAGTTATTTGGAGTTATCATCTGGCTGTATACATCAAGCTGTGGCGAGACATATTTCTCTTCGGAATAAATTCTCTCAATTTCTTTCAAGCGTTTTTTTAGTTGCTCTGCCTTTTCTTTTCCAGCGAATTCACTATAGGCTTTTTGAACAAGTTCCTGCCTTTCTTTTTTTAGTTCACGTTGTTGAGGATAATTGAAGTAATCATCTTCAAAAGTATCTGATGCTTTTCTGATTACATATTCAAATAAGGGGAAATACTTTAATCTGCTTAATTGTTCATCTGTAATCTCTGGCTTTGATACCAATTCATAATGCAAGCCTTTATCCTCAATCCATAACTTAGGACGCGGAAGATTAGCCTTGCTTTGAATTTCCCTGATTAGGTTTGCCAATCCAAATGCTTCAATAGTGTCAGAATAGGTGCCTGCGTTTTTTTTGACTTTAAATGTGGAATACATTGATTTATTGGTTTAAGTAATTTTCAAAATTCATTGTTGCTTTTTGGTCTGATAATCTTAGTATTCGAACAAAGAATAAATATATCATCCATTCTTCTGTATTAGTAGGCAAATTATCGATTAGTTTGCCTCTCCTGGCTTTTTGAGGAAGTTTTACATTCAAGCCAAGATCCTTGAGTAAATCCTCTATTTGTTTGTAATCTTTATCTATGATTGAGAAGTCAGGATAAGTCTCGGTTTCAACACCATGGTGCTTTAAAATAGCTGTTGAAATAGAATTAGAGAGATAGTCATAATCTGTTGCATTAATCATTTCCTCTGCACTTTCTATCAAAGCAAAAGCTCCGACTCCTGCATGTGCTGGCTTCCTGTTTGCACCACTTTGCTTTTCGAATTCTTTATCCGTCAGTTCATTAAAATCGCAGTGAGCCAAAACTTCATCATGCTTATAATTTCCTTTTAGTTGTTGAAGGGCTCTCATTGGCTCTTGCCATGCATGATTCAGCTTTCCGTAATCATGCAAACAAATCATTGCTTTTATCAGCTTATCCCAATCGATGGGTTCTCCCCAATAATCATTTAATTCCCGAAAAGTAAAATCAAGTTTGGGTTTAAATAGCTTTTTATAGCAGCCAATTATGGCTTTGTTATGTTGCCAGAAGGTGTCTTTCTTATACTCAACTATTTCTTTTACTTTTTTGTCATAAGGTTTCAAAGGCGAACACGTATTACCTCTGCCCAATTCCAATCCAACTCCAGTAGTATATTTAAAAATCGACTTGTCAACAAAAACAATGTCGTAAAAGGTTTTTAGAGGTTCAATATCTCTTATGGGTTTCAAAGAATAACCATCAATGTCATTCGTGTCAATGTCTATAAATTGGCTGTCGGTGTTTTTTTCTGCAATAAACATGACATCATCAGATTCGAAATTGCGTTCATTTAGTATTTCTTTTGCCCATTTAATGAACGACCATTTAAAAAGTCCTATAGTTTGGTGTTTGTATGGAATGAAGTTATTAAGCTTTTCTTTATCATAATCAATAATTGCTATCTCAATACTCTGGATATCACGAATTGTCTGAGCATACATTTTCTTCTCACTCGTTTGCCAGGATTCAAAGATTTTTTCGCGATTAAAATCTCTCTGTTCAATTTTCGTATAATCGCTAATTTCTTTTGATGTTAAAATCGAATCAACCAATGATTGTGAAATGCTTTTATCAATTGATGAAATGCTTTTTAGTTCTTTAAATGTGGTTTCGCATAACGTTTTATCGTAAGGAAGGTATTTATTGTTAATTTTTCTTATTTGGGCAAGCTCATGTTTGTCATCCGTCACGATGTTGAGTTTTTCCTTTTCTTTCAGGTTCAGAATACCATAAACGTAAATATTCCCAACTTCATTTTCCCAACGGGCGCAGCGTCCTGCTCGCTGGAGGAATGAATTAACAGGTGAAATTTCAACGTGCATTGTATCGCATGAAATATCCATTCCCGCTTCAATAACCTGGGTGGAAATTAAAATTGCATCCTCATCATTTTCTTTTCCAAACAATTGTTTTAATCCTTGCTCCTTCTTTTTGCGGTCGTTATCAAAAAATCGGGCGTGGAGGCAAATAATGTTTTTCTTATCGAGACCTGAGAGGTTTTCAAAACCAGTTAGGTCTGAAGTCACTATATCATTAAAAAGTTGCTGTGCTTTTTCAACACGGTTACAGATGACAATGGTTTTCTTATTATGCTGCTTTAAAATGGTGGTGGCATTTATGGTCTCCTCTTTAGCTGTTAAATTTTTCTTAGCCTCATGGCCATTAGGAATCTTCAATGATTTAATCTGTGCCTCATCTTCTGGAAAATCACTGATTGAAACTACCTCTGCATTCACACCGGACTTTAACTCGTTGATGTATTTCTCGCTTAATGTGGCCGTCATAATGCAAAATCGGCTCAGATTCCCTAAAGCCCTTAACATTCCTAAGGTCGTCGCCATAGATAATTTAGGGTCGAGTAAATGGAATTCATCAAAAACCAGGTAACTTCCAATCATGGCTCCGGCATTAATGTTGGCTTGTCTTTTTGATAAGGAAAGCGGAAAGCACAAGAAGTTACTGAGTGTTTGATCAATGGTAGAGAAAATGATGTCCTTTTCAAAATGCTCATCATTTTTATACTCTCCGGTATGGATGGATGCGAGGCTTTTATAATCATTGTTTTTTTCCAACACCTCTGTGACATCAGAATAAATAGAGTTTGTGAGTGCACGCAGCGGAAGGCTATAGATAAGTTTCTTAGGGAATTGTATGCGTTCGTTTTGCTGGGCATACAAAAAAGGCATTACTGAAGCCCACGTCTTTCCGGCCCCTGTGGGTACAGTTAAAATCACATTCTTTTCGCTGAATAACAAATCAGCTACTTTTTGCTGGTACTGGTATGGTTCAAAACCTAAAAGAGATTTGTAGAAATTTTTCATAATTAGTCACTCTCTTTATTTATTTCGTAAATATCTTATAACTTCATTTTTCCAGGTGTCAGGATCATAGAATTCTATTATCTCATTTTCATTAAGCCCTTCTTTTATTAAT
Source organism: Bacteroidota bacterium (assembly GCA_021767705.1). Lineage (GTDB taxonomy): Bacteria > Bacteroidota > Bacteroidia > Bacteroidales > JAIPAH01 > JAIPAH01. The sequence goes on from JAASSU010000013.1 coordinate 20,517, forward strand.
TCAGGAACAACCCATCTAGCAAGAGCTGCCACATCTTCATACATGAAATTTGTTCCTTCATCTGTGTAGAAATCAGAATCCATAGCATATATTTTCTGCAATAATAAGAAAAAAATGCAAAATGAACACCAAATTAATAATAATTTCAAATACCGTGATGGTTTGTTATAATTCGATATATTTGCACTGCAAGCTTAGCTATGAATATACTCGAACCATGATGGAATTGAAATAATTTCTAATATTTTCATAAGCTAAGCTTGCTTTTTATTCCAATGTTTCAACAATTTATCAAAAGACTCAGGCAAATCACTCACCATCTACAACGGTGCCAATGGCTCAATCTCCAAAACGACCTTTTCCGTAATTTTTGGAAGTTCTTTTAAAATTGAAATGTCTATTTCTCTAATCATTTTTTTCCATTTAACCCAACCCCAACAAGCCATCAAATACCTGCTAGGGTTAGTAGTTAATATTAATAATTCACCACTTCCCGGGCGCTGAGGTAGCCCTGGTAGAAATTCGGATCGCGGCACTGGAAAATTTTCATCAGGTTATCCAGATGATTTGTCAGCAGATTATGAGCTTCCGTAAACCCTTTATCATAAATCAAGGGATATGTTGGATAATCCGCAGCCATAGAGTTGCAACCCGTGCTTATTGAGCAACAATCCAAGGACTTTGCATAACAATCCGGTTTCATTGCGCCTCCGTCGCCCGCTGCTTCCAGCCAACCTTCTTCCCTGGTATTTAATAGAATAGTCATATTAGTATTGTATTAACTCTGACAGCGTCCGCAGGACCTGTCAGAGTTAAGATTTCCGATTCAGACGCTGTCAGGTGCTTCGCACTCTGACAGGCCTCCTACCCAACCTGACAGAGTCCAGAGGACCTGTCAGAGTTAAAGATTCAAACCCAGACACTGTCAGGTGCTTCGCACTCTGACAGGTCGCATTACCTCACACCACCCAAATCCACTGCTGCTCTTCTCGCTTACCCCGGCGTTCCAAATCATCTGGTGTATTTCGAGCGGGGCTGTCAGTTTAAAGTCGAAGAGGTTACCTATCACACGCGTTTCCTCAGGCGTTCCGGGTTTCATAACAAAGCCACTGCGCTTGTATTGGCTTTCCGGATAAAAGCTGATCTGGCCGGGTGATATATCCTTTCCGTGAATATTCTTATACTTTTCAGCCAGGTGTTTTACCGATAGCTGGTTAAACCGTTCATTGTCCGGAGAAAGGTATTGCGGATACTTGTTGCTTTCAGTTTTATAGCTTACCACCCAGGGTGTTTGCAGGCGGTAGTGCATGGTGGATTCAAAAGCCGGTTTGGGAAGCGCTTCCACACTACTTACCCTGAAGTCGATACCATTAAATTTATCACCCAGGTAAAACTCCTGTTCCATAAACAGGCCCTGGATAAAATGGGAGGCAGCCTCCTGCACATCAAAAGATATCATCAAGGTTATGTCATGGAGCTTTATCTCGAAGAGTTTTTTCTCCTTCCAAAGAACAGGTTTGCCGAAATTCAATCGCGAAAAGCAAAAGAGCTTATAGAGCTTTGTTTCGCTGTTGCCATAGCCCTTATCATGAAGAAAACGGGCAAACTCCTTATCGGCTTTGCCAATCACGTTGTAAATCCATGCGCTGATATAATACTGGTAATCCATAGGCAGCATGCGCTGCTTTGTGGTGCGGTTAAGTGTAAGTTTAAATCTCATCGGTTTGGCTTAGTTTTTTGTTAGTGATCTGAAAATTTGAAACGATGATTTCAAATAGGCAATAAAGGTAAGAAGACTAAAATCGAAATGTTGACTTTTTGATCATTCGCTGGGGTTTTCATGATATTCGCTGGGATTTTGATGATATTCGCAAAAAATCGAGTTTAAGAAAACATGATCGGAGTGTCAATTTTCACTCCGAAACCCCAAAAATTTCTCTCAACCCAACCTGACAGCGTCCGCAGGACCTGTCAGAGTTAAAAAGAATATCCCTGACAGTGTCAGGTGCTCCGCACTGACAGGTCTTATACCTAACCTGACAGCGTCGCCAGACCTGTCAGCGTTAAGATTTCCGATTCAGACGCTGTCAGGTGCTCCGCACTCTGACAGGTCTTCAATGGGTTTGTTATTTTTTTAATTCCAACCATTTTTCAATTTCAATAATGTCTATCCTTTTCTGGTGCACATATTTGAAATTCGCTTCATCGTCGAACCACCCTATGACCGCAGACCTTTGGAGTTTTGTTGGTTTCACGGAGATGCAGGTCAGGTAGCTGCTCCAGGGGTAGTCCGATGGGTGTTTACAAAAACCATGATGTACGGGGTTGTTGTGAATATAGAGAATGACTTGCCTAAGGTATTTTTCATTATTCATCCGTTTTCTCTTAAAGGGGCGCTCAAATAAACCGCCTGTGGTCTGATGTCGTATATTAAAATACCTGCTGTATGCATTAAATAGATGGGAGAAGTGTCTCGAAGGGTTTGGGATTTTCAATATGCCTGAGGCAATCTCTTTTGGATCATTTGTGGTCTGAAACCTGACAGCGTCGCCAGGCCTGTCAGAGTTGATAATTCTTTTTCTTTCGACGCTGTCAGGAGCTTCGCGCTCAGACAGGTCATTTAAAGCTTTGTAGTTGCCCATCTCATCCTTCTCCTTAATCCTTACCAGCAAATGAAAATGATTCCTCATCAGCACCCACGCATAAGTTTCGGCTACGGGAGAAATGTATTTGTCATACAATTGCAGGAAGTGCTCATAATTTGCTGTTTCACGGAATATATCCCGACTACCAACTCCATGGTTGTAGATGTGATAAAAATGTCCATACTCTATGGGTTCGACTTTCTGCATCATTATTTAATTTTTGGTTACTTATTACATAAACCTGACAGCGTCCGCAGGACCTGTCAGAGTTAACATTTCCAAACCCAGACGCTGTCAGGTGCTCCGCACTCTGACAGGTCTTCTCCCCAACCTGACAGCGTCCGCAGGACCTGTCAGCGTTAAAAAGAATATCCCCGACACTGTCAGAGTGCGGAGCACCTGACAGGTCTTTCCTAATCCACCACCTTCCGCGGGATATCGTTGGGCAGGCGGGTGAGGAGTTCGTAGTTCATGCTGTTGTTCATGTCGCTGAAAGAACTGACGGAGATGTTGTTGTTGCCCTGCTCGCCGATAAGCACTACTTCGTCACCCACGGCGATGCTTTCGAGGTCGGTAACATCCACCACCATCATATTCATATTAACAGCACCCACCACCGGCACCCGCTTTCCGCCTATCAGCACATGGCCCATGTTGCTGAGGTTACGGCTGAACCCGTAGGAGTAGCCGACCGGCACGGTGGCGATTTTGCTGTCGCGGTTGGTCAGGTAGCTTTTGCCGTAGCTCACATATTCACCCTCGGCCACATTGTTGACGCTCATCACTTCGCTTTTCCACGACAAAACACGCTTAAGCGGATCGACAGGCATGTCGCCATTGGTAAAGTGCATCATGCGCGTTTCGTTGTTGGGCCAAAAGCCGTAGTTGCTGATGCCGACCCTTACAAGATCCCTGGCCGAGTCGGGGAAGTTGAGCACGCCGGCAGAGCAGGCCATATGATGGTATCGTGGGTGCAGTCCTCGTTCATCAAAGTAGCGCGAGATGCGGTTGTAGCGTTTCATCTGGTTGACGATGCGCATAAAGTTTTCGAGGCTTTCGGCGCCGGCAAAGTGGGTACACAATCCTTCAAGCTCGATGGTGTCCTGGTTGGCCAGAAGGGTATCGACCACTTGATCGATGTCGGGCGGACAAAAGCCGGTGCGGTGCATTCCGGTTTCGAGCTCGATATGCACGCGGGCCTTTTTCGTTGCCTTGCGGGCGGCGTTAACGGTGGCTTCCAGGCGTTCGGGGGTAAACAGGAAGAATGACACCTCATTTTCTATGGCCCAATCCAGCTCATGGTTGTCGATATATCCCATGATCATCAGGTCGCAGATATCTTTCTTTGTTTTTAGGGCACGCCGTGCCTCCTCCACGCTAAATACTGAAAAGTGGTCCACGCCGCACTGCTCGGCCATAGGCACCAGATCTTCGATGCCATGGCCATAGGCATTGCCCTTGATGACCATTGAAAAGCGGGCTTGCTTTCCCGCTCTGTTTCTCATGTAATCGATATTGTTTTGCAGGGCCGACTGGCTGAGCTCGATGTAAGATGTGTATTTCATATTAATAGCTTGAGTGTTTTATCAATCATATTCGTGTAAAATCCGGCAAAAAACGACAAAAATCAAATCCCAAAATACAAATAATAACCAACCTCATACACCCGTTTTGCAAACTGAAAACCCCGTTTTTCTAAAACATATACTGGTTTCGAGTTTGTCATTTTTAAATTGATAATTATTTGTTATTTGTGTTATTGAGATTTGTAAATTATTGTTTGGTTTTGGCCTGTCCTGGTCAGAGCGAAAAAAAACCCCGGTCAATTGCTCGACCGGGGAATGTAAAATAATCAAATCTATTGTATGATGAGCCGCTTAACTGCTCGTTGATTATTCTGTGTTTCGATAATGAGGATATATACCCCACTCGTTTGATCAGACAGGTTAATCTTCAGATCCGTTTGCTGAAGCGGCACATTTTTCTGTTCAAATACCGTTTCTGAAAGCGTATTTCTTACCATGATGTTTACTGATTGGTTGAGCTTCTCGTTTAGACTCACGGTAAATATTCCTTTAGAAGGATTCGGGTACACCCGGATAAGGTTAGCCAGTGTGTGTTCTCCAAATCCAACCGTATTACGCACATCTACTTTTAGCTCAGAAGCTTCCATGCTCACACCACAATCGTTCAGTCCAAGCACGGTGATTGTGGCTTCGCCGGTAAATGCGTCATCCCACACTACGGTGGCGCCCATATCTTCGCTGGTCACTGTTCCGGCTGTTTCAGGCACGATAGCCCACTGATATCCTGTGGCGTTGAGTGTTTCGGTTACCGTATACTCCGTTTCGGTTTCATAAACCAGGTCCACACTGTCGTTGCCTGACGGTGCTTCAGGTGCAGCCGGAAGCGGGTTCATCGTAACAAAGAGTGTGTCTTTCGCTACGTTAACACAGCCATTGGCATCAGCCACCTGCTCAATCACGAAAGTGGTGTCGGAGGTAATTAATGCATCCATGGCAAATTCAGCATCATTCACTTCCACTTGTCCTTCGTTAACAATAAAGGTCCATGGAGCTGTGCCACTCACATTTCCGCTCATGGCTAATGTGCTTTGTTCGCAGGCTTCCACTATCTCTTGGCTGAAAGTAGCGTCAGGAACAGGATTCACGGTAAGTACTGCCTGCACTTCGATGTCTTCGCACATGCCCATGGCCATCACTTCCATGGTCATATTCACTTGCCCGTTGGCGATGTCGTTGGCACCCGGATGATAAACAGGGTTTATCATCGATGAGTCGGTAAAGTGTCCGTCACCATCGCAATGCCAGTAAACTCCAGAGTAGTTTTCGCCGGCAATGCCTTCAACCATCAACGAGTCGTTAGCACAAATTTCCATGTCTGTAACTCCTGATGCAGCAGGCTGGCCGTTGAGGAAGAGTATTCTTTCGTCTGTCATCTCATCCCCACCGGTTCCGTAGACGGTCATGGTTAAGGTGACCTGCCCGTTTTCGTAGTCGTCCTGGCTGGGTGTGTATTCCATCTCTAAAGGCTCCATGCCGTTAAAGACCCCGGTCCCTGATGATTCCCAGGTTATTTCATCATAATATGTGGCCGTAGCGCCTTCCATGGCTACAGTCATCGTTTCACATCCCTGGATGTCCGGCCCGGCATAAGCGGTAGTGGCCAGCTCCGGGGGTAGGACAATAAAGTCGACCCAGGCGGCATCGGCACCACCGGCCACGCTTCCGTCTTTGTCATATTCCCAGGTGAACGTATGCTCGCCCGCAGATACGGGGTAAGACATCTTCTGCCAATCGAGTTCACCGGCCCAGGCACCTACTTCATCCCCATCAATGTAGAAACGCAGGTAGTCGTAACCGCCCTCTGAGGAAACCTTGCGGTAGAACGAGAGTGTATCTTCATACATCACCTCATAAGTAATGCTCATCTCCGTTTGCTGACCATCGCTTATAGCTCCTGAGGCTGAGGCGTAAGTGCCTTCAAAAACAGGATTTTCAGTAATAAACCATTCTTCACTTCCTGCGGTTTCCCATCCGAAAGAAGAGAAGTCACCAGACTCCCAGTCTTCCACAATCAATCCCACTTTCAGGTTATAGACTCTTTCATCTTCGTATGGCGTACATTCGATGAGGTTGTTAATGTTCACAAACGAGCCTACAGGAGCACCAGCATCTACCGAAACATTGAAGTGAGCTTCTGCTGTTTCTTCCGGTTCGATAATCTCTATGGTTTCTTCACCTGAATTTATACTCAAAGTCGGTGTGGTGGATGTAATTTCGGAGAGCACCTCCGGAGCAGCACAATGGCCGCTGTTGGTAATTTCGATATACAGATCTGCTGCTTCGCCCGGATCAAGGCGCCCATTGTCGTTTCCGTCAGAATCATCGATGGTAATGTTGCCGATAGACAATACCGGGGCAAAGATCTTGAATGAGAACGAGCTGTTCCATTCTTCTTCGCCAGCAGCTACCACCTCGAAATTTACGGTATGGTTATCCGGAATGCTGTCGTGGATCATTACGGTGTAGCCATCTTCGATCGTCATGGTCGATTCGGCAGGTATGGTACCGTAGTTTTCAGTGTCGTCGGTGATGGTCACGTAAGGATCATCGCTGGCGATAGTTACGGCCACGTCTTCGGCAGGTTCGTTACCCACGTTTTCTACGGTCAACGAAATACGGACGGTTTCTCCATATTCGGCCATGCCGTTGTTGTTACCGTAGCTGTCGTTGAGTTCAAAGTCGTTTTTAATCACGTATGGCCCATCCGGGGGGATTACCGTTACCTGCTGGTGATAGCGGAAGTAGTTTTGCTTGGTAACGACCACATCCACTACCGTTCCCGGAAGCTGCGGCTCGATAGGCACGTTAATGGCTGAGCCTGTACCTTCGGCCGCTCCTAAGATTTCGCCATCAACAGAAAGGGCAATCAGAGACCCTTCATCGGCGGTGATTTCAAAAAAGTCAGGACCGCTGAGCAGCACGTCGGCGTGAACCACGTTCAAGTCCTGGGGCATTTCAGAATAAACCGTCAGGAATGCTCCACCATGGTGATGGAACAGGTTGTAGGTTACTTCCTTGTTATTCGTGTTGTAAGGCCAGTCCGACTGCTCGAGGTAGTACTTTCCGGCGGCATTACCAAAGGCGGGCTTAATTCCCCTTGGTTCGGGAGTGGAGCCATAGTCAGGAAGGAATTCAGGCCACATGTTGTCATAGGCTCCCCATACGTAAGTGTCGTTAACAAAGGAATAGGAGATTTCAGAAGCGGCAATGAGCCCAAGGGCACCAGAGTTTTCACCGTCGTCGTTGGTGTGGCGGTGGAACTTCTCAGCAAAGCATTCGCCGCTGATATTGTATTTTCCTGTTAAACAGTTAATCGACATCACGAAAGTGAGATCGGTATTGTAAAGGTCATCAATATCTCCGTTATCATAATCGGGCTCACCCCATCCGGTCTCGCTGCCGTGGTCGCGGTGCTGCAACATAAATGCACCGCTGTTGATACCGTCGGTTACACCACTGCCGCTGCCATTTAGTGGAGGAAGGTAATCGGGTGTATCTTCGATATACTGAGTTCCTGATTCACCAAAATAATCGATGATTGTTTCGGTGTTTGTGGCTGTAGACCAGGTGTTGGTGCTTCCGCTGTAAAGTACATTCTCGCGACGGGGCTCTTTGCCCAGGTTGTTTTGCCAGAACCCGTAAACAGATTCACTGCAAAGCTGGAACCAACGTTCAGTCTGCCAGCCTAAAGCTGAAATCGGGTTATTGTAAAAATCAGGATTTGTGGGAGGGTTTTTTTCGTAATGGATAAATTTGGAGACCATTACCTCCAGTTGTTCTGCGTTGTTGGCCGTGATACGTGCAAACACCATGTCGGGCATGCTGTTGCCGGTCACATCGGCGTAGATGTTGTCCGAAACGCAGTAGCTGTCATAAATTGGTGACACCACGCTGTTTTCCATCGATGTGCCGTAGTCGCCGAGCAGCAATACAGCAGCAGGAGGAGTATCCCAGGTGTTGAAGGCTTCATCGAAATAGTCCTCGAGTACATCCGGGTCGTTAGCGCCAATTTCACTGAGGGTTACCACTTCAGTATGGATACCCTGCATGTTGCGGAACATCCTGATAGAGTCGGCCCATGCCTGGAACTCTTCACCATCAGGAGATACAATAAGGTACTCGCATCCTGTGCCATCGCGGTTCACCGTGCGTTTGTTGTAATCATATTCAGGAATCACCTGGTTGTTCAGCACGGCATCATAGATGATAGGGTCGAACCAGCGGCTGCGGTATTTGTCCTGGCCAAACGCGCCCGTACCACCGTTATACTTCACCTCTACCTCGATGTCGCGGTAAACAATAAGTTCTTTGGTTACCGGATTGTACTGGAAAGGGGTGATGCCCAGCATAACCACTTCCATCCCGCGGATCATTTCTTTTTCCGAGATTTTGAATGGCTTTTCAGGATAGAAAGCATTTTTGCTGTAAATTTTACTGTCTTTGGTAAAGTCAAGCGGGCCATCCTCATTGTCTTTCGGGATACGTGGTGATGGGGCAATGTTTACATTCTCAATAGTTTCTTTTCTTACGTTGGTGACAACCAATTCCGCATCAGCATGATTAGGAATCGCAATGTAACGGCCGTTTCCCGGAAGGTTTGGTGCTCCCTCGTTATTCGGAAGGAAATGTCCCGGCAAGGCAATCTGTTTCATGCTTTCCCCGTTGATGGTCACATCATTCAGAGAAAACTCCTTGATGGAAAAGTTGATTACCGTTTTGTTTGATTTTGTTTCTTTTACTGAAAATCCGGCCTCGGCCCAGGCGTCGGAATAACTGTAATCTTGTGCGTAAGCCATTGTTCCAACCAGGAAAATGAGGCTTAGTAGAGTAGAAGTAATTCGCATATTCATCTGTTTAAAATTTCTGACAGCACTTCAAAAGGATGTATTTTTATTCGTTAGCGTTTTAGTAGTTCCCGGAAGCACCGCCCGTTTTCATATAATTATAGTTTAGTAACTCATTCAAGATGGTGAAGATATAGAATCTTTTGCTAAAAGACTGTTAACACATTTCCTATTGCAGAGACACAGGCGGTGCATCGAAAGTTGCAAGCTTTGTTCTTTGTTTATATTTGAGGCTTTTCAGCATTACGAAACTTTAGCCAGCAGTTAAGCCCTAAAGCTTATTTAGAAAGACAATAAATTATTTTGCCGGATAATAGTGCCGTAAAATATCAAAGGCTCCCCGATCAAGGGAGCCTTTTTTAGTTAAGAATTAAATGAAAATCTATTTATTAATAATCACTTTTTCTGTGCGGATATAGTTATCAGAAATCACTTTGAGGAAGTAAACCCCGTCAGAGAAATTAGTCAGGTCAATATCCTGTTCAAATTTCTCATTAAATGTGATCTCACTTCTTGAAAAGACTTCCTTTCCATTTTGGTCTACTACCTGAATACTTACCTTTTGCTCTTTTTCAGCTTGAAGCTGAAGCTTAAAGATACCTTTGTTCGGGTTCGGGAAAATGGCATACTCTATCGCATTTTCACTTTCAGGAATACCTGTGCAGTCGTCGAATGTGATATCGATGCTCTTTTCTTCCACGCAGCCGTTTTCGTGTGTAACAGTGGCAGTATAGGTAATCGTTCCACCAATACCTGCGCCTGTGCTGTCGACCGTGATTTCAGCAGTGTTCATTCCGCCGGGCATCCAACTGTAGCTGGCCGCACCTTCGGCAGTCACGTCAAGGGTAACCTCGTGGTTGTGGCATGCTGAGGTGTCCTGAGCAAGATAGAATTCCGGTGCAGGTGCCACTTCCACCATCAGGCTGTCGGCCATTAACGTTCGGCAACCGTTAGCATCGGTTAGTGAATGTATGTACATATAACCAGATTCAGTCATCCAGCTTTCGTAAGTAACTTCGTCTGATTCTGCGGTGAAATTAAAGTCCTCTAAGATTAAATGATATGGTGCAGTACCTGATAAAGATATGTCCATTGAAATTCCTGTGTTGGAACATGTTTCTAATGTATCCAATACAAAAGCCCCAGTAGGTGCAGGATGCACGCTTACTGTCACTTCGGAGGTGTCTGCTTCACAGTTGCCCATTCCGTGGCCGATAAGCTTGAGCACCACAGAGCCATTCGCAATATCTTCCGTTCCCGGATGATAGGTGCCGGCCAGCGTATTGGCATCGGTAAACATACCATCACCTTCAGTCATCCAGGTCACCATAGAAGTGTTAACTCCGGTAGCATTATCAAACGTCAGGCTGTCGTTTTCGCAAACCGCCGTTGTGGCCGCAGAAATCTCAACGTCAGGAAGGTCGTAGAAAGTGACCATCATGCTTGAGCTTACGGTTTCGGTAGGTCCGGTAACGGTAAGGGTGAGTTCTACTTCACCATTGGCATAATCATCTTCTGATGGTGTGTAAATGGTGGTCAGCTCTTGGGCGTTTTCAAAGGTGCCGGTTCCGGAAG
>JAASSU010000117.1 GCA_021767705.1 Bacteroidota bacterium
AATGTTCATCCAGCTACGGGTACGGTGGCTGTCGTCGGTATGTGAGGTCATCACCGAACCATCAACAGAAGCTGATTTCCCGACAGTAATCGAGGTGCATCCTTCGGGGACACCGCCCATCCAGTCACTCTTATCTTGCGAAAATCCTGCTAAAGAAAAAATCAGCAGGAATGAAATAAATAATCTTGTTCTCATAACTCTAAATTTATATTTGTCATTAATTCAATATTTTATATCTTAGAAAATTACCCGTTTTTCATCCGTTCAAAAAGCTGATAATGATCGCCATTCATGCCAAGCTTCCTGTATACTTGAATTGCATTTTTGTTTGTTTTGTCCACGTAAAGCCTGAGGCCTTTAACACTGTCATCCTCTCCCATCATCCGTTTAAGTTCAGAGAAAATACTTTTGAAAACCCCTTTCCCGCGATAAGCGGGTAACACATAGACCGATTGTATCCAATACACTGTGCCGTTTCTCCAATCGGACCATTCGGGGGTGAGCAAGGCAGAGGCAATGACCTGTCCGTTGTCTTCTGCCACAAAATACATTCCTTTGGCGGGATCATCAAAAACAGCATTCACCCCCATTTTTAAGGTCGCTTCATCGAGAGTTATCCCCTCAGTTTCGAATGCCATTTCTTGCTGGAAATGGGCAATGGTGGGCACATGGTCTCTTACGGCACGTATTATCTTCATCTGTTGTGTTTGCTGTTCCTTGAAAAAGTGGAAAGATAAAAAGATTTTCCCGAAAGTAAAATTGTATTTTTGTCGAAAATTGAAATCGATAAGGGGATGAGTGAATTAATCAAACACGAGTGTGGCATTGCGTTGGTAAGGCTAAAGAAACCGCTGGAGTATTATTATGCGAAATACGGTACGCCACTCTATGGTTTAAATAAATTGCATTTGCTAATGGAAAAGCAGCACAACCGCGGGCAGGATGGGGCCGGTGTTGCCAGCCTGAAGCTCAATATCCCACCCGGGAATCATTACATCAACCGTGTCCGCTCAAATGCAAGCCGGCCTATAAATGATATTTTCGCAAGAATTTTTGCCCCTTTTAACGAGTTGCAGGAGAAGCATCCTGAACGGCTGCGCGATGTAAGCTGGCTGAAGGAAAACCTCAGTTTTACCGGGGAGATTTTCCTCGGACATCTGCGCTATGGCACTTTTGGTGGAAACGCCGTTGAATACCTTCACCCGGTCATCCGCGAAAACAACTGGAAAACAAGGAACCTGGTTTTGGCAGGGAACTTTAACATGACGAATGTTGATGAGCTTTTTCAACGCCTTGTGGAGCTTGGGCAGTATCCGGTGGAGACATCGGACACCATTACCGTTTTAGAAAAGACCGGCCATTTTCTGGATGAAGAAAACGAAAAGCTTTACCGGAAATTCAGAAAAGAAGGGCACACCAAAGTTGAAATAACAGACCTGATTGCTCAAAACCTGGACGTGCAGAACATCCTGAAGGAAGCGGCAAAAGACTGGGATGGCGGTTTTGCCATCGGCGGAATGTTTGGCCATGGTGATGCTTTTGTGATGCGCGATGCTGCCGGAATCAGGCCCGCCTTTTTCTATGAAAATGACGAAGTTATTGCTGCCGCCTCGGAGAGGCCTGTTATCCAGACGGCGTTCAATGCCCCTATCGAGGAGATATCTGAGGTGAAACCCGGACACGCCTTAATCATCAAAAACGATGGCTCGACGAATCAAGTGCCATTTCAGAAAAGCACCACAGTGAGGCCTTGTTCGTTTGAACGCATCTACTTTTCGCGCGGTACTGACCGCGATATTTACCTGGAAAGAAAAAAACTTGGTGAGCTTTTAACTGAAAGCGTTTTGCAGGAGGTGAACTATGACCTGAAAAACACGGTGTTCAGTTACATCCCCAACACAGCATCCGTGGCTTTCCAGGGGATGTCAGATGAGCTTCACCGTTTTTGTGATGGAATTAAAAAAGACAAAATTAAATCGCTGAAGCCTGGCGATGATGAAGCGCTTAATGAAATTCTTGCGCTGAAACCGCGTGTGGAAAACGTGGCAGTGAAAGATGTTAAGATGCGTACTTTTATCACCGAAGACCAGAAGCGCGATGATTTGGTAGCACACGTTTACGATGTAACTTATGGTGTAATAAAAAGTGATGAGGATAACCTGGTAGTGCTTGATGACTCCATTGTACGCGGAACTACGCTGAAACAAAGTATTGTACGAATTCTGGATAGGTTGAAGCCCAAACATATTATCATCGGCTCGTCAGCTCCTCAGATCCGTTACCCGGATTGTTACGGAATTGATATGGCCAAGCTGGGTGATTTTATTGCCTTCAACGCCGCCATTGCACTCCTGAAAGAAACCAACCAGGGACATATTATCAACGATGTGTACAGGAAATGCAAAGCCCAGGAAGGACTTCCGAAAGAAGAGATTGTTAATCGTGTGAAGGATATTTACAGACCGTTTACAGCACGCCAGATTTCAGCTAAAATTGCTGAACTGATTACACCACACTCCATCAATGCTAAGGTTACGGTAGTCTACCAATCCATTGAAAACCTCCATAAAGCTATTCCAAACCATAAAGGCGACTGGTATTTTACGGGTGATTATCCTACTCCAGGTGGCAATAAGGTGGTGAATAAGGCTTTCATTAATTACATTGAGGGTAAAAACGAAAGAGCCTATTGATTATATCAACAGGCTCATTTATTTTTCGTTAATCTTATTTTATAAGCTCACTTTTTCACTAATGGCTTTTGCAGTAGCTTTAAACTCCTCTTCTGTAAAGGATTTCTTGGGTTGTTTGAAATCCATATCGTAGATGGAGTTAATAGGAATTAAATGTATATGTGCATGAGGCACTTCCAAACCAATAACAGTCATCCCCACTCTCTCGCAAGGAATTTCAGCATCAATAGCTTTTGCCACTTTTTTTGAAAAGACAATCATATCCTGTAGCAGATCATCTCTGACATCAAAAAGGTAATCAATTTCTTCTTTAGGGATAACAAGCGTATGACCTTTAGCTAAAGGGTTGATATCCAGAAACGCCAAAAACTTATCGTCTTCGGCAATTTTGTATGAAGGTATTTCTCCTGCAACGATTTTTGAAAATATGCTACTCATAATCAGACATTTTAATATTGAATATCAATAATTTTAAAAGGAAGCTTCCCTGCAGGGACAGATATTTCTACCTCTTCGCCCACTTCGTGCCCAAGCAAGCCTTTTGCAATCGGTGAGTCCACAGAAATTTTCCCTTTCTTCAGATCCGCTTCACTTTCGTTGACCAAGGTATATTTCATTTGCACGCCTTTTTCCATGTTTTTGATGGTTACTGTGCAATAAAGATAAACTTTGCTGGTATCTATTTTCGATTCGTCGATAATCCTTGCCTTGGAAACTTTTTGCTGCAATTTTGCAATTTTCATTTCCAGCATGCCTTGTGCTTCCTTGGCAGCATCATATTCAGCATTCTCAGAAAGGTCACCTTTATCACGTGCTTCGGCAATCTGCTGCGATATTTTAGGCCTCTCCACCCTGGTTAAGTGATCCAACTCCTTCTTTAACTTCTCTAAAGCTTCTTTGGTAAAATATTTCACGTCTGTCATAATCACTTCATTTTTTGGTTAACCCTTAATAATAAGATAGCAGGAAGACCCAAAAATGGGTCTTCCTGCATCTGATTATCAATAAATTAAAATATTATACGTTTTTAAAAGCTTACGCGAGCTCCAATACTGTGGGTATTGTCGAAATGCTCCGTAGCACGAAACGCATAGTCAATAGCAAATGTTGTACCTGTTTCCTTGTTTAATGGAATTTCCACAGTCATACCGGCACTCAGCCCGTTACCTACTGTATAACGTTCGCCACTGTCGATGGCCTCATTGATACCATCTTCGTAAGTGTAAGCTCCTCTTAATGAGAGGTAATCCATTAATTTGTACTGCACTCCGGCTGTAATCTGGTCGTTTGTAAAAGCATTCGAACGGAAATTACCTGCCAATGTCAGCGTATGCTTGTCGAATAGAAAGTCGTAAGCAAAACCAATGTTCATTTGCGAAGGCAATTCGTAAGCTGCTGAACGCTGTTCCAGTGTAAACTGGTCTTCCTGTCCGGGAGGCGAAACTCGGATGGCGATACCGTCGCCGTTAAAAGAGAGTTTTGTACCCCAGTTACGCAGTGTAATCCCAAAACGAATGTTGTCGTCAGGACCGGTAACATATTGTACACCAGCATCGATAGCAACACCTTGTGCGCTCAGGTTATCGATAGACTCAGAAATCATTTTCACCTGGATACCACCATAAATACTGTTAGAAAATATCTTTGAATAAGATACCCCAATATTCATATAAGTAGGTGAAAACGTACCGATTCCACCGCCTGCATCCGGGGAGTCTTCGGTTGTCAATGGAATGTCTCCAAAACTCATCGACATCATATTAAGTCCAATAACTCCTGAAGCACCTGCTTGTTGGGCAACTCCAAAAGCCATAATATCTGTCCCAGAACCCTGCAACCATTGTGTGGAGCTGAAGTTCACCTCAGTTCCCTGGGTAAAGGCTGCACCGGCCACGTTAACAAACATACTCTCAAGTCCCTGAACATTAGCTGTACTAACACTTCCCCATCCTGAGCTGCGCGCCCATGGGTTTATCAGCAGTTCTGCCGCTCCGGCTTCACCCGAGCGGTCTTTGTTCCCGGCCTGCGATTGCATGGCCGGAAGAACAAATACAGCTATTAAAACTACTGTTAATAAATAATGATATATCGTTTTCATATCTAAACTTTTTCTCATTTACAAATATTCATTGTCTATTAAAATGCATTCAAGTCAATAGGACGAAGTGCACCAAACCATTTCACAATCTGCTCACCTTTATCCGGTGCTTTTACATGAATGTAATAAACACCTCCGGCAATAGGAATACCGGCAAAGTTCTTCAGATCCCAGTCGAGTTGAGTACTTAAATCGTCTTTCTTGAATTGACGTACCAAAGTACCACTGACGTTGTAAATTGATATCGTACATTGTTCAGGCAGGTTCACCAGCTTCACGCGGTTGTCAAGCTGATCCTGTTCGTAAGTAGAATACCCGTAGTATGGGTTTGGAACAACAGTAATGAGGTCGAGGTCATCCTTCACCTCTTCTTTTTCTTTTGGCACAGGGGCCACTCCTTCAGTACTGAATTTATAGAGGGGCACATCCTTTTCAAGATCCACTTGCGGAACATTATATTCGGCATAGTTTGTAAATCCTGAATTGTATGCCTGATATGGCTTGTTTACACGTAGCTCCACTTTTACATCCGTGCTCATCCATTCTTCTGTTGGATTAGGAATTGGTAATGTTACCCAGAGTGCTGTAGCATATACAAACTCTCTTGGAGAAGTAACAGACGGTGGAAGTGTAAAGCTGGCACTGTCAAGCATGACCTTCATCGCTTTACCGGCATCGTAAGGAGGCTGGTAAAACTTGTAACCAAAGGCACTGAACTTCTGTGGTTCGATGGTTTGATGCCCGAAGACATAAACATAATGCTTACCACCCAGCACAGGTTCCCCGCCATCGGTGAGCAAACGAGCAGAAGGATTCCACATCATGTCGCGACCGTTGTCCTGTTCTAACCAGGAGTCTTCACCAAAGGCCATATTCAGACGTTCACCAGTTTCCACGTTTATGGCATACCCAGGGAACCATGACATACCCACGCTATCAATGTAGTTTGAGTTTAGCAAAGGATTGTCGCTCTCAACACCTGCTTCGCCATGAATGTTTACTGAAGGAGATAAACGAGGAGCCAGTCGCTCCGCCCCATTCTCAGCATTGTCTTCATTTGGCGACATTTCTACTACCGGGCAGCGTGTCCATTTAGTTGAATCATTAGTGATAATGACATCCACACTGGCCAGTGAGTCAAAGCTGGCCATCACACGGCTCACACCTTGCGTACCCACCTTATAGCCAGGGGCAGCATCGTGCTCATCCATAAGTGCTACCATCTTGTATGGTGCCCATGTACCATTCAGCACTTTTTCGAATA
This sequence comes from Bacteroidota bacterium, assembly GCA_021767705.1. Taxonomy (GTDB): domain Bacteria; phylum Bacteroidota; class Bacteroidia; order Bacteroidales; family JAIPAH01; genus JAIPAH01. The sequence goes on from JAASSU010000117.1 coordinate 6,056, forward strand.
CTGAGTTCGGGTCGTAAGGATATTTACCACCTTCATCGGTAAACCTTAAACCTGCATCAGCAAGAGCAATGCTCGGGTCCACAGGCTCGTTACCTGCCTTAATCCAGTTAAATTCAGGGAACAAGTTATCGTTATCGGCGACTCCCGTTAACCACCGTTTGGTAGTATCCTCAAAAAACATTTCCCCACCAATAAAACCATTGTTTTGAGCGGGTTGATAGAATAAGGCCTCGGTCTCGTTGTTACCAAGGTCAATAAGACCAATAGCTTTTGTACCCGGACGATAAACCTGCTTCAGCTCAACAGAAATACCAAGGTCAAGGAATAACTGTTCGTTATTCTTTATAATGGTTGTATCAGATTCAAAAATATCTCCGGTAGCCAGATCTTTCAGGTACCAGTTTGTAACAGCAATACTGTCATTGTCTCCACCTTCGATAACGTTAGGTGTTTGGGTAATATTAGTGAAAACATGATACTTCAGTGTATCAAAGATAACTGCATACTCACCGTTTTTCACGTTGAATGGATCAATCACTTTAATGTTCAGTGGTGAATAGCCCTGCTGATAACTTAGCTCAGTTACAATCGGATAGTCTTCATCAGTGATACTCATGGATGTATCGAAAGGAGATTTTTCCATGATCTCAGCATACACTTCGTCGGTCAGTTTCAGGTAGTTTCCTCCATTACCCACACCTTGCAGACGTGTAACACTGACTCCATCGCCGTATTCTGATTGCAATGCCATATCCGATACATTTTTATGCGGAATACCAGTATAGGTTTTAATATTGCTTCTTCCTTCGAGGTAGGGAAGCTTCTGTCCGTAGAAATTTGAATTTGCTGTTTGAGATTCAGGATCCGGATTGTAAGTCAGGTAATTGTTGTATCCATAAGCAACTGCTTTAAAATAGTATTGCTTGTGATTTACAAGTGAGCCATTGGTAAAAGCATCCTCCTCAATTACGAAACTGTGGCTGATGCCGTTATCAGCACCATCAACTTTCATTACAGGCACATCTGCATCAAGGTCGGCATTATACTCGTAGTTTATCAGCTCGCTCACGCCGTTTTTGATGTCGCACTGGAAAACGAGTTTAGCCAGGTCTGGGTCATCAAAATCAGCAGAAGTCACTGATGGAGATGCAAGTTGGTAAATCTTGTAACCTTCAAAGTTATATGTTGAGTCGTAACGCTCGTCACTGCTCAATGAATCAGGAGAAACAATAGCAGGATCAATTTCTTCGTAACGCTCTTTATAGTTATTGCCTGTACTGTTTACTTTACGGTTGGTGATGTAAACAATCAGTTTCTGGTCAAGTTCCTGGATAGTCAGGTCTGGTGCATTTGGTCCGTTCACAACCTGGAAGCAGTTTTCGAAAAGTGCCTGCGCTTTATCATCAGCAGCTTTCAACTTCTGAAGCGATGCCTCTGCACCACCCCGCTGTGCACGTGCCCAGGGAATACCGACAGTAATGTAGTTTACCGCACCGGCTTCCAGTGTAAAAGGCCCTGCAGACTGCATAAAACGGCGGTCGGCAACCGGGTTTCCTGCGGTTTTCTCGGTCCAGTTTTTTGGTCCGTTAGGCACCTCGAAACCTTTTTCACCAACACCCCAGTTACATGGGTCTGTTTCGCCGGGGAACATAAAGTCTGCAACAGGGCCATAGGCACCATTGGCAGGGTGCGCATTGGCACCATAAATCATCTTTTGCCCATCTTTCCAAATACCCTTGAGGTAATTGTAATATTCAATGGCATAGTCAGGGTCGGTTTGGTAGGCATCCCCTTCGCGGCTGTGATATACGAAACGGCGCATACCATAACGTTCATTATCCACGATGCCATCGCCGAAGTTAATCCCGTTGATTGCACTACCATCGTTGGCATCACCCTCTTCTGCATTCTGATCAAAAACTGAACAGTCTCCTGTAAAATCAGGGTTATCTTCCCCATCATCATCAATGTAAGGGCCCTGGAAGAAGTCAACACCAACAGCCGGTGGGTTTTCACCGTATGCAAAAGGCTGCCCGGTTCCGTCAAATTCGTCACCATTATAAACGTAACCTAATCCTCTTTCCACATCACATCCTGTGTAGTCATCATCGGCCCAACCCAAATCCGGGTCCACCCACTGACTAAAGTATGTGTCTCTGAGTGCAAATGTGGAGCGGTTGATAATCTCGTAAGAATAGAAACTCATGCTGTTAAGCTCATCGTTGGTGGAGAAAGCAAAAGACTGAGCCCTTACTTCCACACCAATCGGAGTTCCTTCGGTGTTTGTATGCGTATTTCCCTTGTCGTTGAAAACCCACCACAAGGTTTGGTCTCCCTTGATAACCTGATCGGAAAGAACTGAAGCATCTACTGTTCCCCATATCTCTTCTTCCGGAGTAGGAGTTTGGGTTCCGCAAAGGTCTCCTGATAAATCATAGTATGGATAATCCCCGTTCATTGGGTTGTAGGTACCATCCCCATCATTATCATAGAAAGGTGCAAGGTAATAACTTTGTCCTTTGGCAGGATCGCCGTGTGCCGGCCAGTTTTTGATTTCATCAGGCATGGTGCTCACATAGTTTTGCCATGTTTCTCCACCAGCATCATAAGCAGCAACAAAATTATTGACCATTTCCCTGGTCATGTAGAACATTTCATCATAACGCTTACATGTTTCAGGCTCCACTGAAGCAGCTCCATCTGTTGTTAAAGGACCGGTCCAGAAGTCAGTGGTATTGCTACCCTGAAGGTTCGGGCCATAACGATAGAGGTTCGCCGAAAGCTTGAGCTGGTCGTTCACGTCGACTCCTCCCATCCAGAGTGATGCGGAGAACATAGACGTTTTACCCGTTCCTTTAGGAACTTCGTATTTTCCAACTTCACCATCCCACCACATATCTCCGAAGGTATTTATACGGGCCCTGACATTGTTGATATCAAGGTATCGGAAGTCAGAGGCTGGTAAACATCCGGCGGCAGTCTCCTTCACAGACTTGGTCGTTTCTGCAGCTTTACCTTTTACTTCTCGTTTCTTCGCCAAACTAACTGAGCTACTGAAAATAATCAGTATAAAGGTTAGTAAAGACAAAATGATTTTATTCTTGTTCATAATAATATTTTTATCTGTTGGTCATCTAAAAGTTTAAGTTTAATCCAAGACGAATCTGTCTGGGCGAGCTGTAGTTAAACGGGCTATAGATTCGCATCATATACATGTTTCTGAATGCTTGTGAATCGAGCCTGCTGTTAATTTCATTCTGCCACTGCTCGGCAGCAAGATATCCATCGTCATCTGCATTACCTGTCGCAGAATATACATTAAGTACATTCATGGTGTTGAACAAGTTAAGCACTTCGAGGTAAACGTTCAGATTAGCAGTCTTGCTGTTCTCGTTCGAACCAAACTGCAATTCAATGTCCCGGTCTAATCTCATATCAACCCTAAAGGTAGACGGCTTGCGAGCACCGTTAATTGATCCTTCAATAACGCGGGTACCGCCAAGCGGATAAATACGGCT
>JAASSU010000014.1 GCA_021767705.1 Bacteroidota bacterium
CATCCGCTAAGGGTAACCACTACGGCAATCATTATCAGGCTAAACGACTTTTTCATTTCTTTTGATTTATGATGATGCTTTAATATTAGAATTTCTACTGATTCGCATGTCTGAAGCAACTTACAGACGCTGACTGTTACATGTTGTAACGTGACATCCCTTAATTTATTGATTAATCACGAAAAGAAATTTCTACGACAACGGGCAGGTGGTCTGAAGGATATTTCCCTTTTTGATGGTTGTCAATGATTTGATGGTGGTGAACATCAACCATTTCATTGACAAAAATGTAATCGATGACCAATCCTTTCCGAAAGTTCTTATCAAAACCGATATAGGTATAATCGGGCCCCATAATGCGGGCTGAGCTGTCAGCGGCGGCATCGTGCAGCTTCACCGGATTGTCCCAGTAGGTTAATTGCTGATAAGGCCCTGACTTACGGAGACTGTTGAAATCGCCCATCAGGATTACCGGTATCCACGATTTTTCATTGGTCAGCTCTTTGATTTTCCTGATGATGAGTTCGGTGGATTTAAGCCGGGCAATGGTCCCCTGGTGGTCGAGGTGGGTGTTGAAAACATAAAACGACTTTTGGGTAGCATGATCGTAAAAATAGCCCCAGGTCACAATACGGGGGCAGGCCGCATCCCAGCCGATTTTCCCGGGTTTTTCCGGGTTTTCAGACAGCCAGAATGTTCCTTTTTTTTGCAGTGAGAACCGCGCGGTATCGTAGAAAAGCGGGCAGAACTCGCCTTTATTTTCTCCGTCATCCCTGCCAACTCCAATTCGGGCAAAGCCCGGAAACTCATTCTCCATATCCTTCACCTGCGAGTGAAGTGCCTCCTGTAGCCCGAATATGGCAGGGTGGTGGTAATGAATTACATTGTATGCGATTTCCTTACGGTGAACCCAACTGTTTTCCCCGTCATCGGCATTGTCGTACCGGATATTAAAAGTCATGACCCGAAAGGTATCCTGCTGTGCATATAGCTTCATTCCTGTAATAGACAGCATCCAGATCCCCACAGTAATCCAAAAGTGTATAAATGATATTTTCATTGATATTAATTTCTTTCCCTGAATAAAAAGCAAATCAAAACGTAAAAATAGAAAAAAACAATAACTATCAGATTTATTGAATCTGTTAAATACTCCAGTTAAAAAGTATTTCAATATAATGTAATATTCACAAATACATATTGTTACAAACATTAACATTTACTTGTTAAACAAATAACAAAATAAGTCTGTTTGATGTGCAGTTATTAACTTAAAATAATTGTATTATGAATTATCCAGAGCATTATAATAAACTCAAAAAGCTCATGACGGAGCTCGGTGGTGAAATCCCTGAAACCATGAAGGGTTTTCAGTCACTTCATAAATCTGCTGTTGCAGAAGGTAAGCTAAGTACCAAAACAAAAGAGCTGATAAGCCTTGGAATAGCCATCAGTGTTCGTTGCGACGGCTGCATTGCATTCCATGTCAACGATGCGATCAAAGCCGGAGCCACACATGATGAAATTACCGAAACCATCGGTGTTTCAGTTTTGATGGGGGGAGGCCCGGCCTTGATGTATGGTTGCGAGGCTCTCGAAGCTTTGAAACAATTTGAGGAAAAGCAGTAAACCAGATAACCTGAAGGCCGGGTATTGGGTTCTCTTATGAGAAATGTAACCTGGCCTTTTTTTCAACCTTAGTGATTTTATCAACATTGCCTTATGGTTAGCTTGAAAATGATGGTATAATTGCCCTTGATGTATTTTTGATGTAGTCTTTATAGCCCGGATAGTATTGGTCATCCTTCGGAATGTGTTAGTATTGCCACACTAAAATTTTTATTATGAGAACAATTGGAGGCCTTTTTCTATTGCTGTTTTTTCCCGCTGTTATTTTTTCCCAGACCTACCTCGATCCCGACGCACCCGTTGATGAGCGTGTAAGCGATTTGCTGTCCAGGATGACCCTTGAAGAGAAAGTGGGCCAGATGGTGCAGGCCGAGCGCAGCAGTGTTTCGGGGGCCTTGCAGCATATCGATGAATATTTTATCGGTTCGGTGCTGAGTGGTGGCGGTAGTGTTCCATCCCCCAATACCACAGCAACTTGGATAGAGATGTATAACAACATGCAGGCAAGGGCGATGTCCACACGTTTGGGTATACCCTTGATTTATGGAATTGATGCCGTTCATGGTCATAACAACCTCCAGGATGCTGTCATCTTTCCTCATAACATTGGGATTGGATGTACCAGGAACCCTGAATTGGTCAGGGAATGTGCCGAAATCACCGCCACCGAGGTCAGGGCCACAGGAATTGACTGGACATTCAGTCCATGCATTACCGTACCTCAAAACGAGCTGTGGGGGCGGACTTACGAAGGCTTTGGTGAACTGACCTCTTTGGTGGATACCCTTGGGCGTGCCACCGTTTTGGGTTATCAATCTGATTCTTTGGGATCAGAGGAAAGCATCCTTGCCTGCATCAAGCATTTTGTGGGTGACGGAGGAACAGAAAATGGCATTGATCAAGGCAATACAGTTATCAGCGAGGAGGAGCTACGCGATATTCACCTTGAGCCTTACATCTCTTCGATTGAGGCCGGAGCCGGATCGGTGATGGCTTCATTCAGTAGCTGGAATGGCGAAAAGTGTCATGGCAACGAATATCTTTTAACGGAAGTCTTAAAGGAGGAGCTACAATTCGATGGTTTTGTAGTGAGCGACTGGCTTGGTATCGACCAGCTCAGCGGTGATTTCAAAACTGCGGTTTCCACTGCGGTGAACGCCGGAATAGACATGGCGATGCAGCCAAATAACTACATCCAATTCATTGATGTTTTGAAACAATCGGTCAACGACGGTTCTGTTTCTATGGAGCGCATTGATGATGCGGTTTCACGCATTTTACGCATAAAATTTCAAATGGGATTGTTCGAGCATCCTTATGCGGAAAACAATATGGCCGACACCGTAGGGTGTGATGCGCATCGCGAAACAGCCCGGCAGGCAGTCAGAGAGTCTTTGGTCCTGTTAAAGAACGAAAACATCCTTCCTTTCGCGAAAGAGGAGAGTGATATTTTGGTGGCTGGATCAAAAGGCAATGATATTGGTGCCCAGTGCGGCGGATGGTCTATCTGGTGGCAGGGCGGCAACGGAAGTATCACCGAAGGGACAACGATTTATCAAGCAGTCAGCCAGATGAATGGCAGTGGAAATACTTACTTTACCACGAGCACTTCAAACATCCCCGATGTCGATTTTGCGATAGTGGCCGTGGGGGAGGACCCTTACGCTGAGGGTGCCGGGGACCTTTATCATGGTGGGGCATCCGGGTTTCAGCTTTCGCAGGATGATAAAGACCTTGTCCAGGCGATTGATGAATCGGGAATTCCGTTTGTGGTGGTGTTGATTTCTGGAAGGCCATTGGATATCAGGGAGGAGCTGGAGCTTTCCGATGCTTTTGTGGCTGCCTGGTTGCCGGGCTCTGAAGGGGGTAGCGGCATTGCTGATGTGCTGTTTGGCGATTATGAACCCACCGGAAAGCTTTCGCACACCTGGCCTGCCTCTTACAATGATGTGCCAATAAATATCAACAGTTACTATCCGGATGGTGCGGCACTTTTTGAATATGGATTTGGCCTGAATTATGAAAGCGTGGGATTGGAAGAAACTGAACCAAGGATTTTGGCAGCCGCCTTTCCCAATCCGGTGAGTGATTTCTTAACGGTAAATCCACAAAGCAATCAGAATGTCACTATCAGTTTGTATGATATGGAAGGAAGAGAGCTGTATCAATCTGTAAGTACCTCCGGCGGTAAGAAAGAAATTCTGATGAGAGACTACAGTAAAGGCGTGTATTTCCTGAGAATTGATAATGGATTTACTGTTCAGACTAAAAGGATAATTAAAAGGTAGCGTTTGGGTTGCTTTAAAATAGAACCATAAAAGGCATATCTGAGATTGCTTCTTTCTTGTATGCCTTTTATGGGTTTAATATTTTCCACACCTGCCCGGGGGCAAGTAAATGCATTAAAGTATGACAATTTTTACCGTCTGATTCTGCTCATTCTCAATTAATTTCATGAAATAAACCCCATTCGGGATATCCTTGCAATCAATCTGCTCTGAGCGTTGGTGCAGCGTTTTACTCAGAACGTGTTCTCCATTCTGATTGTAAAGCATTAAATTGGCCTGTTTACTGTTATTGCGTTCAATGGTCAACATTTCCCTGGCGGGATTTGGGAAAATCTTTAACCTGCTTTCATCCTCTGTAGTACTGATTTCCGTTGCTTCATCCACAAAGAGATCCTCATAAATGTAGTCGGTCCGGTGGCCGATACGGTTATTTTCAACGACTACAATACATGGCTGCGGCCCTGCTTCTGCGGGAATCCCGCTTATCACTCCGGTCAATGCATCAAGCGACAGACCCTCAGGTAAACTGATTGCTTCCCATCGAACAGAATCGCCCACTGGCACGATGGTGTGATGAAGCTGAAATTCGTAGAAACTTCCAAGATAGGCTGTATCGTATTGTTCTGTGGTGATTTTCGGAAGGAATTCTGTTACCTGGCATGCGTTGTAAATATCATTTTGAAAAAGCTGCACATCATTCAAGGAGCAGCAAAGCAATTCATGTCCGCCCCCGGGAAGCCCGGAAATTTCACTGTAGAGCAAGCCAAAAAGACTACCTATTCCCTCTATCCAGGTAATGTTTCCGAAATGATAGACCCTCTTGTATTCACCATTAATAAGGGTAGAGTCTATTTGCGTACACTGCATCGTGGCCGGGCCAAGATCCGTGAAGCAATTATAGATGGTGACGGATTCGCCCTCCTCAATTCCAAAATCATATAATAAGCCTTCTTCATTCTCGTGGTGATCGTAGAAATATACCTTCCCGGTTAGCGTATCTTCACGCAGATATCCGGGGTGATATTGCACACTTCCACTGTCAGCAGCCCGGTACACAGGAAAATATTTCACGCCATCGATGTATTCAGGCTCACCAATAGTTTCAGTGATATTATCCAACACGTTTGCTACAGAATATACGAATACACTCATACTCAGCACCCGCCATTCTTTTCCGGGAACCGTCAGTTCATAGTTGTTTTGAGCCTGAGGAGTCAGGAACAGTGCGATAAGTAATGAAATAAAGAGTGTTCTCATGGTTTTGTTTTTTTGGCAGAGTATACTTTTTAGCTTTACAGCAGTAAAGTTAGTATGTCTTGCCTTAAATATCAAAGTTTTTGATTATTAATCGGGAATCATTGCAGTCGGGATAAATTGAAAACATAATCCGCGAAGTGGATAAATGGCATAAACCACGGGCGAAACCCGTGGAAAAATAAGCAGACCACAATCCCACAACCCTGTGAGGGGTTGAACTAATCATTGAAATAAATAAGTTCAATCCTTTTGGGATTGTAGGAGTGATATCGCAGTTTAATGCCCTGCATTTCATACAGGGTTAATGCTGTTGATCGCCTTCGGCAATTTAGAGTGGTCACTAAGGAGATCCCCATAGAAGCAAGAACCCTTTTAACATAGTGGACTGACGTACCTGTACAAAAGGAATCCCATAAAGTTTTCCTTAGAACATCCCTGTTTCCTGCCATTAAAATTGATTATTTTTGCACTGTTCTTGAAAAATGGTACGCTTGGTTCCGTTGATTAAGTAGTGACGACAAGACAAGAAGAATGATATACAGAATTTTAAAGATAATTTTATTACCGCTGCACCGGCTTTACTATAAAAACATTGTTGTAGAAGGAAAAGAAAACATCCCTGAAGGAGGCGTGATTTTCACCTCGAATCATCAGAATGCGATGATGGATGCGATGGCTATTACCGCTGCCAGTGGCCGTAGTCCGTATTTTATGGCACGGGCCGATATTTTTGAAAACCCCTTGTTTAGCTTTTTCCTGAAGGCCTTGCGCATCATACCCATTTATCGCCGCAAGGATGGTAAGGACAGCATGAAAAAGAATGACGATGTGTTTGACGGGGCAGCTCAAATGTTGGCTAATGGCAAACCGCTTGCCATGTTCCCCGAAGCCGGGCATGCCGATCACCGCAGGTTGCAGGCCTTGCGCAAAGGCTTTGTAAGAATCGGGTTTAAAGCAATGGAAAAAACGGAGTTTAAGAAGCCGGTATCTATTGTGCCCGTGGGGATTTATTACTCCGATTATTCGAAGTTCAGGCACTCTCTGCATGTGCGGTTCGGAAAGCCGGTGGCCCTTGATGGTTTTAAGGAGCTTTATGAGAGCAATCCGCAAAAGGCGTTTAACGTGGTGAAAAGCAAGGTGGCCAAGCAAATCATCCCCATGATGATCAATATCAAAAACTATGAGTATTATCATACCTTCGAGCACCTGCTGTCATTTTATTCGCATCACCTGCTTCCTGACTTGGGTTTTGACTATGGGCATGAGAAGAACATGTTCCTGGCAAAGCAAAAGGTCATTTACCTGATGAACCACGTGCTTGAAAGCAAACCGGATGAGTTTCATCAGCTCAGGCTGGAGCTGGACGAGTATTTTAACGAGCTGCAGCGCCTGGGGTACACAAATGAAGAGGTTGAGCATTTTTGTAAAAAGAAGGTGACGAAGGTCGGACGCTTGTTGTCGCTGGTACTGTCATCTCCGTTGGCTTTGGCAGGATATCTGACGCACATTATCCCATACCTGTTTACAAGGAAATCGGTAGCCATGGCCAACGACAAGCACTTTAACAGTACTTACAAGTTTGGAGTGGGAGTGGTTTCTATCGGATTGTTTTATGTATTGCTGCTGCTTGCCGGCGGACTGGCAGGACTCAGCAGTTTAGCGCTACTCATTGCCGGAATTTCACTACCTTTAACAGGATTTTTTGTGTATAAATGGACGCATTGGTGGCGCGAATGGCGTGTGATGCTGAAACTGCTGAAGGCGGAGAAGAAGAAAGAAGGGGATGTTTACAGAATGCTAAAAATGCGTGACGATTTGCTGAAACGAATTAAAACGATAGTTTCACCATATTTTTAGCCTATGGATACTTTTCACAGTATTCTTGACTTTCTCAAATTATTGGCGCTGACTACCTTTAATCAACTGGTCAGCCTTTTAGGAATTTTTTTCGTGGCAGGACTAATCCTTTACCTGTTAGCACGGTTTACCCGGAACTCCTTTGCTGAGGCTTCGGCGCATAAGCTGGATGTTTTTCTCACCGGATGGCTCGGAACGCCTGTGCATGAGCTCGGGCATGCTTTTTTCTGCATCGTGTTTTTTCACCGCATTACCGCCATCAAGCTCTATCAGCCCAACTCCATGGATGGCTCGATGGGATACGTTATGCACTCCTACAATCAAAACAGCTATTACCAGCGCATCGGCAATCTGTTTATCGGAGCCGGGCCTGTCATCTTTGGCGCAGCCGTGTTGTATGCGGTCATGTATTTCCTGCTGCCCAATCAGCAGCCTGTTACCGATATCATCAACTCTTCCGGACTGCGCATCAGCAACATTATGGATGTGACATCGCAATGGAATGCCATTTACGCTTCCGCGGAAGCGATGATCAAACAAATCTTTAACCCGGCGAATTTCAGTGAGATTTCCTTCTGGATATTTGTGTATATCTCGCTTAGCATTGCCTCACACATGGAGCTGAGTCCGGCCGACCTGAAAGGAATGATGAAGGGGCTGGTCACGCTGGTGATTCTCCTGGTTCTTGTCAATACCATCGCTCTGCTCATTGGTCACGACATCAGCAGTTACATCTTTTACGCCGGAAGCTTTATCGGAATGTTTTTCGGGGTGTATGTGTATGCCATCATCGTGTCGCTGGTGAATTTTATCCTTTCCTTTGTTTTTCTGTCGGTTTACTCACTGGCCAGAGGCCGCGGAATGATTAATCCGTTTGGGTTGGGTTAGAGAAAACCAAACAGGATTTTTATATAGACTATCCCAGAAGATTAAGAATCCTGACCATGTTGGGTTTTTAGGTGATTTGAAGGTGTTTGATGGCAATTAAGGTTTTTCAGTCCTTGCCCACCGCTAATTGCGTTATGGCCTGGGGCAGGTGAGGGCGTAACTCTTCAAGGAGTTCCTGTCGTTTATAGCGGAGTGAAATATCATTGAGGGTTCTATTAAAAATATCCCTCATGCCTTCGCTCAGTTTTTTTTCAGAAATCCCTGTTTCAAGGTAGGCTGCCGTAAGATAAAAACTCCTTAGCACAGCCAGGAAATCTCTTTTATTAAAGGCTTTTTCTTCCTTGTTGAGCAAGTCGTTACGTTGAATAACAGAAATTATTTTTCGATATTTTCCCTGGCGAAGCAAAGCCAGGAGGTAAGCTTCGTAGAAAAGATGCCAGCGATACTGGAAAATCTCTTTTTTGTAATTATCCCTCACCGTTTCGGCATAACTCGAAGCTTCTTTGTTTTTTCCGTTAAAAACCAGAACTTTTACATAAAGTGCCACAAAACCTATGCGGTTAAACATGCTGTTGGTCTTTTTCAGGAAAGCGATAGATTTTTGCATCAGCGTGAGGGCGTCCTGATATTTCTTCCTTTTTATCAAAACTCCGCACAGGTTGTTCACATAAAAGATATAATCATTATTTTGTTGCCTGATCGACAGATAACCATATTTTTCGGCTTGTTCCAGCTCCATTAATTTCTGATGCATCAATGAACGATTGGCATAATAATTCGCTAAAATCCTTTTTGAATAGAATGCAGGTTGGGATAAAACATCGTTAAGTTCGTTAGTGATTTTCTTTAAGGCTTCTGCTTCACGGTAGTTGTAGTAGATATACATCAGTCTGACAACAGCCCTGTAGCGTGTGTAGGCATCAAGGTCATCATTGCGGAAAACGGAAAGCAGCCTGTCAATCCATTGCTTTGATTCAGTTTTTTCAAATGCATGCTGACTGATAATGTCGAAGGTGGCATCGTTTAAGGTATTATGGATAACAGCAGCCTCACGGTATTGCTGTCGATAGATGTCAAGGAACTCTGAAACAGGTTTGTAGTAAACAATACGCATCCTGATAAGCAAGTAATCGCGGAAATGTTGTACGGTTTCGTAAAGTCTTGTAAAATGGTAATGATGAGGTGAAACCGACTTCAGGTGCTTGAGCAGACTTTTCTCCTCCTCAGGACTGATAGAGTCTGTCATGATTTTCTTTTCAAGTTCTGTAATCCAATCGAAATAGACATCTACATCCATGGATTGGAGCTTGTTTTCTATCCATCGTTTAACATAAGAATACTTTCGTTTATCGATGGAAGGGTCGAAAGGTTTTCTTGATTCAGGATGCTTGCTGTTATGTTCTATACTGTGAATGATTGCCAGGTTATCTTCATCTTCTATCTGATGATCTTTTAATAACAGCGCAATTTCATGAGGGTAGAGGGCATGTGCGAATTTGGTGAAAATGGCCAGTTTTGGTTTCATAATAAAAACGTAATCTTTCAACGAAAGTAACAAAAAACGGAAAACAGCCGATGCTGCTTTCCGTTTAGTGCTCAACTAAAATAGTAACTATTCTATAAAGCTTCTGATTTCTTTATTAATGATTTCAGGTTTTTCGAACTGCGCGAAATGTCCGCATTTCGGTATCATAACAAGCTTACTGTCTGGCAGCTTTTCGTGGCCTGCTTCTGCAATATCGCGCGTGGTACCCGGATTAAGATAGCGGTTTGGAATGAGGTTGTCGTTTTCACCAAAGAAAATCAAGGTGGGATGCTTTATCATTTCCAGTTTATCAATCACCGGTTCATCTACCATGCCTGAAACCGACTGTACCACAGCATAACAATAGTTGTCAAAATCTTCTGCATCGCGCATTGCTATGCGATCGGTAATCATGAATTTGGCATCGTCGGGCATGTTGTAAAAATTATAAGCCAGGTTTGTTTCAATGGCATCTACAGGGGTGAGCTTCACCGACCTCAGGGTCATCACATCCCTGAACCAGTCCTTTTGCCCTTCCGTAAACCGCTCGAAACCTGCCGGATCCACCAAAATCAACTTCTCCACAATTCCGGGGTATTGCAAGGCTGCCGTCATGGCAATTTGCCCTCCCATCGAATGGCCGCCGATAACGGCTTTTTCTATTCCAAGATGAGCGAGGAAATCTTTAACTACACCGGCGTAGAAGGTCATTTTTCCGGAGTGTGGGTTTTTTGTGGACTTCCCGTAGCCCGGCAAATCAACGGCAATCACCCGGAAGTCTGTTTTCAGATCTTCGATATTTTTCTTCCATGCCGGAAGGTAGCTCCCCAGTCCATGGATGAGTAGAATGGTTTGTTCGCCTTCCCCTTCATCTACGTAAGCCAATTTCATATCATCCGATAAGGCAGCATACTTCACTTCGAAGGGGTAATCAAAGTCGGTTTGCATGGATTGCATCTCTTGCAGGTCTTTATAAGGTGAACATGCAGCTAATAATGTTATCAGGGCAAGTATCAGTAAATTTTTCATGAGTTTATCATTTTCTGTCTGTGCCTTTATGGAATTTTCGTTCTGAAGACACAAAATATTTTTCGTAATTTATTAAAACATTAACCATTTAAACACCACAAAGGCAGTCCAGGGATCGGCCGGCCTTTCTTCATTATAAACACTGTTAATATCCGAGCCATAGCGAGTGTCGTTACTATCAAAGAAATCGCCCAGGAATGCATGAGCATAATGAGCTTCCAGGCTCATAAACGGCCCCAACGAATAGGAAACCACAGCATTTGCTTCTGTCCCAATGGTTGTTCCGCCACCCAAAGGCTCTACATTGCTCATAGCCCATGCACCTCCAGCTTTTAAGTTTAAACGGTGCGGGATTACATCGCGGGAAGCATTAAACACTGCTCCTGTCATTCCGTATCCCATGTTCGACCAGTCGGCAATGATTGGGGTAAAACGGTTTACCACATTTCCATGAGGAAACAGCAGGTGTGCCCCGCTCCCAATAAAGACACTGCCTGGCGAACTCCAGGTGTTGCCCGTGATAACGCCATTATATTCTTTGTCGATTAGCTGGTCGTCATCGCCGCTGGCATACATGAAATCGAGTGAAATGATATCTTTGTTAGTTTGTCCATAACGATAAGCGATGCGGGCATTGGCTCCTAAGCCAAGGATATCGGCACCGGTTTCCCATGCTTCGTCAATTTTAATCTCTGCTTTTCCGATGTTGAGGTTGGCAAATCCCGAAAGGAACCATCTATCTATCATGTAGTCTGCATTTCTGCTAAAGAAAGTCCCCAGCCAGAAAATATTGGCTTTATAAGGCTTGTCGCCAAAGTTAAACCTGAAAGTGCCGTTATAGGCGTTTAATTGCGTGGCATTGAGTCCCTGGCCAAATATAGACACCCCACCAGCACCGTTGGCCCGGTCGCGCATGAAATAAAGGCTACCGCCCCATTTCCATTTGGTAGAAAGTTTTTTTACCAGACTGAATTCTGTCAGGGTAACATCGTCATCATTTTGTATCAGTGATTCATAAAGCTTGTAGTACCCGGCTTTCATTTGCAGGTAGTCGGTGTTTCTCCTCACGGTAATTCCCACGCCATCGGTACCAAAATAGGCCAGCCGATATCCGGTCTCCAGCATTTTATCAACCATAGTCCTGTAAGGATTATAGGGGGTGTCATATAAGCGCTGCAGGCCAAGGTTTATGTACCATCCTTTTGCAGGAATTAGTTCCAGCTCCACATTTTGCGTTTGGATATTAACCTGGTCGGCTGACATGGCCGAGCCAGAGTTCCCTCCGGTGCCATAAGCTACATCACCCCAGGTCCAGTCGATCTCAAAGGATGCTCTCAAGATGGCTTTACCATCGAATAGTTTTGGCTGATAAATGAAAAATGGCAAAATACGTTGCTCGGCATACATGGTATTTTTTGAAGTGCTGGTATTGGTGGTGTTTTGCCCGAACATCCGCCCGATAACCTGCCCTTTCAACAGCGTATTTTTTGGATAAAAGTTCGAAGTTACTCCCTGGTTCAGGAAATAGGCCAGGAAGCGAAATTCCTGGTCATAATTGCGTGGGAGGTCGTTTTCAAAAACATCCCGCGAGGTATTTTGCCCTGACAATGAGAGCGAAACAGTTGCCAGAAATAGAACAATCAGTTTTTTCACGGTTTCAGGTTTTGGTGTCATTTTAAAAGTATTCTTTTTTTTAAAACTAAAATTGTTTTAAAAGAGTTTTCCAGGCGTGGAAGTATGTTTCTGTCATTTCTCAAGATTAGCTGGTGCGTTTACTCTTAGGTGATAGATGAAACCCGCTAACCGGATGAATCCGGAAGCGGGCTTAAATACAAATATTAGTCGTACTTAACGTATTTCTGAACGTTAGTTTCTCCCAAAGCACCTCCGTTAGAGCTTCCAAAGCCACCTTCGGCAGTTGGGGGAGCGTTGCCCAAATCCGGTTCTGTTTGAACAACCTCATATTTCATGTCAAATGAAGTTTCGTTGAGGAAGAAACCAAAAATCCCTTCACTGGTCAATGAGCTTGGTGCACTTTGGTTTAACTCAATATTCCAGATGCCATCCACACCACTTTCTGATTGTGTGTATGTTCCACGGTATTCGGTCATCACACCATCTGCATCATATGATTCTACGGTGTAGGACTGATCAACATTGAATTCAGCATAGATAGAATCAACATTGAAGTAGGTTGAAAGTAGCGGTGCCACATTGTCCCCTGAAGAGTACCAGCTTCCTGCAATTCCCAGATTGTTGAGTGTAACGGAAGTGGTAAGCGTGGCATCCATTTCGGCACCATCGGCGTCGTAAACAGATACAGAAGAAATCGTAATCAGTTCTTCTCCGGTAGCCACACCGTCCAATTCCATAACAATGACTGCTGCATTTTCTCCTGCGTTATGATTAACGGTAAAGCTTGCCACTGTGGCATTTCCTCCTTCAACAGTTACATTGAAAGCAGCATTTGTCAAATCACCGGTCGCATTATCGTTCATGTAAACGCCTTTGGTGAAAGTGACGGTAACCTCAGTATTGTCATCAGATAATGTTGCCCCTGCAAACGTGGGCGGATCTAAAACTTTTTCATCGTCGTCGCATGATGTAAAACCTCCCAAAAAAAGAGTGGCAATCATCAGATAAGATAGTAATTTTTTCATAATGTAGTTTTTATTAAGTTTTGAAACAAATTTATTTTCTATTACTGTTTTTAAAATGTGTGAATTAATATATTTAACCTTGACTTAAATTAGATTTGCAAAATGCAATTTTATAATATATTGATAAACTGATTTATAAGCAATATTTATTGTTGTGCGACTCATCCCCAGCGAATAATATTCGCGGCCCACGCATAGCCAATTCCAGCGGCAATCATAGCGATATTAGATCCTTTTTTGATTTTTCCTCTTTTCAGCCCTTCGTGTAGCGAAATAATCTGATCTAGCTGCCCGGCATGCCCATATTTACTCAAGTAGACCGATTGGTCATTCGTTAAGCCAAGTTGCTCTAGTATTACATGATACATCGACCTTTTAAAGTGCAATACTGCCAGGTAATTAATTTCATCGCGTTTCATCCCCGATTTGCGTAGTGCCTCATCAATACAAAACATCCAATTATCCATTGAAACGTTGTTAAGGCGTTCCTTCATGTGGGCCGGGTTCATTAATGTGAGCGATTTGTATGCTTTGCTGATGTTTTCGCATGTGATGGGGTTTTCGGTTCCGCCATAAACCACGCCGGCATCCCGCGCCATCGATCCGTCAGTGATCACATGCGAACCAAGAAGTATGTTTTCTGGGTGCCCTTTTTTCAGGATAAGTGCCCCTCCGGCAGCCGAGAGGTTGTACATCATCGACATGGATGGGTCGGTGTAGTCAACAAAATCACCGTTACGGTAACCTCCGGCAATCATTACGGTTTTAATCTGTTCATCTGCCATCATCATATCTTTGGCTATTTTCATTGCGCTGATGGTAGAGCAGCAGCGCTGCTGAACATCTATAGCCCAGGCGTTTACAGCACCTATTTGCTCCTGGATGTATATACCGGAGGTGGTCAGTGGATATTCTTTCCATTCTTCACCAATCGAGAGGAGCAAGTCAATTTCTTTGGGATCTGTTCCGGTTTGCTTCAGTGCATCTTTGGCGGCATATACGCCCATTTCCTGCGTTCCGTCATCCTTCCCGGGAAGGAATTTTTCTTCAATACCCAGCTTTTCTATCACCGCCTGTTCTGTCCAGCCACCTTCAGTTGCATCGGCAATTTCCCTGGCGGTCATTTTCCTTGACGGGAAATACAGCCCGTATCCAACAATTCCAATATTATCTTTCATCCTGCTGCGTTTTGAGTTTTTTCCGATCAATTTTACCTGCGTTGTTTACCGGAAGGGTTTCTAAAAATTCGATATGTTTCGGGACTTTGTATTTAGCCAAATGTTCCATACAAAAGGCTTTCACTTGCTCTCCGGTCAATTTCGAATTTGCTTTCTTTACGATGAAGGCTTTTCCGGTTTCGCCCCATTTCTCATCGGGGATACCAATAATGGCTATCGATTGCACTTCCTGCAGGGTGGATATCAGATGCTCTACTTCTGCCGGGTAAACGTTTTCACCACCGGAGATGTACATGTTTTTAATCCGGTCAACCACAAAAAAATAGCCTTCGTCATCCTGCTTCATCAAATCGCCGGTATGGAACCAACCGTCAATAATCGTTTCCTTAGTAGCTTTATCGTTTTTCCAATAACCTGGGGTAACAGTAGGGCCTTTAATGATCAGTTCACCGGTTTCTCCCTGCTTCACTTCACTGCCTGAGCTATCGACCAATTTAACCTCATAATAAAAGTTAGGTGTCCCTATGGAGCCCTGTTTTCTGATGGCATCCGATTGATCCAGTGAGTAAACATTAGGGCCTACTTCCGTAAGCCCGTAACCTTGCCGGATAGGGATTCCTTTATCATGATATTTCCTAATAAGAGGAATAGGCATGGCTTCCCCTCCAATAACAAAATACCGTATTTTGCTGAAATCTGTTTTTTCAAACACCGGGGATTCGGCCATCATTTTCAGCATCGTAGGTACGCCCCAGAAAATGGTATGCCCATCCTGCTGTAGTTGTTTTAGGACGGCATCCGGGTCAAACGAGCGCATCAGCAGGGTATAGGCCCCATGCAAAACAAATGGGTTCTGCAAAACATTCCAGCTTCCGGTATGGAATGGCGGGGCGCAATTTAAAGCCCTGTCTTCTGAGGTAATATCAAGCCTTAGCTCCGTGTTGATACTGTTCCAGAAAAGCATTTTATGAGAATAGATAGCGCCTTTCGGGAAGGCCGTTGTTCCTGAAGTATAGATCAGGTAAACAGGATGGTTTTCTGAAAAGGATTTGTTATCAAACGTAAAGGTTTCTCCGGAATCCAGCCACGATATATGCTTTTCCGCCAGGTCTTCCAGTAAAAAGTGGTGCTTTAGCCGATGAAGTTGCTTTAGTTCGGAAACTTTTTCTTCGAATTTTTTCTCAGAAACGAGTACAGACGGATCGCTGTTCTCAATCATAAAATCAAGCTCTGGCGGTGCCAGGCGGTAGTTTAGCAGCACCAGGGTTATCCCGGTTTTCTGGGCCACAGAAAAGAGCACCACATATTCAAGGTTATTTTCTGACAATACCGCCACCCGGTCGCCGGTCTTTAGCTCCAAATCTTCAGTAAACCAGCGGGATGTGGCTTGGGCAAGGTTGTCTATCTGCCTGTAAGTATATTCCCTTCCGGTTTCGTATTCTTTAAAAGCCACTTTTTCAGGATGGTAAAGCGCCCATTTTTTAAACCAATCAAATGTCATATTGTCTTCGTCTTTTTTCGTTCGTTGAATTTAGCCACTAATAACCCGGTGATGGTTGACACTACAATGGCTGACGACGCTGCAATCCCCGGATTTCTGACAGTGCCTTCAAGATATTTGGTGAAAAATCCAAAATCCCAGCCGTAAGCTTCCACCAGTGCCGGCAAGCCGTAATATACACCAAAATGTACTACGATGGCCGTAACAGTGGCCGTCATGGGAGCCCGGTAATCGGATGACTTTCTGAAAATCCCGAAAAGGACAGGGATAAATGCGGCCGAGAAATATGCATAAACCCCGTTCTGAGCTAAAATGCCAACGCTGAGTTTTGGAAATAAAAGCTGGTTTTTCGAGATAAAAAAGGTGACCAGTGCCAAAATGATAATGGCTCCTTTATTGATGCGCATTAATTGCTTTTCCGACAGCCGGTTTTTAAATACCGGCTTTACAATATCGGAGGTAAAAGAAGAGGATACGGCCTGGATTAATCCTTCGAGTGTTGACAGTCCGGCAGAAATGAGGCCCAACACTACAACAAGTCCGACGACTACGGAGAAGTTGCTCGCTGAAAAGTTGGCCACCACGTAGGCCGGGATAATGCCATCGTTGTTCAGGGGTTCACCCTGGAAGGTAAGGTCTGGAAAAGTCAGGCGTGCATACAAGCCTGCAATCACCACCAGGAAAAATAAAACCTCTGTAGCTACGGCAACAGTAAGGAAACGGTTCACATCCTTTTCTTCTTTCAGCAACAGCGACTTGGTGATAATGTGGGGCTGTACCACCACGGCGGCCCCCACCACGACTTGTGCAAAAATTATCTCATAATAATCGCGAAAAAGCAAACTTCCGGGGTTGGTGGGCTTGACGAGCTCTGGCGAAATCGATTGCAATTTGGCCAAAAAACCGTCAATACCTTCTTTAAAATGATCAAAACCAGAGGTGAGCAGGATAATGGCCACAACAATCATCACCACAGCCTGGATGCTATTGGTATAAACCATGGAGTTGGCGCCCCCAAACATCATGTATCCGAAGACGAAGATTATTATGGCTGCCAAAACGTGTACCTCATCGGCGTTAAGCGATTTTGCCAATACTTTGGTGATAGCCACTACAATAAGCACGATAAAGGTAATCATCAGCATCGAGAGAATGGCCATGATAAAGGCATAGGTTTTACTGTTGTAACGATCTCCGATCCATTGTGCCAGTGTCAGGGCTTTCAGTTGCTTGCCATGCTTCCTGAAGCTCTTTGTCAGGATAACAAGCGAAATCATGGTGGCAAGCGGGAAGAAAACCCCAAACGACAATACACCGCTGAGGCCGTAGTTGGCAATAAATCCCGGATTGATGACAAAGGTAGCAGCGCTGGTGATGGAAGCTGCCAGTGATAATCCCACGGCAGTGGGGGTGAAATTGATGCTCCCTACGGCATAATCCTGGATGGATTTTATTTTCAATGCGCCCCGGATCACAATAAAAAGGATAGCCACCGCATAAACCACGATGAGTATCCACGATCCGGTAACAAAATTGGTTGTTTCCAAAGTAGTCAGTGTTTTAGTTTAGTACTTAAAAGCGGCTGCTGCAAAGGCAAGGCCTCCGCCCGAACCGATAAACATTAAATGATCGCCCCGTTTGATTTTTTTCTGGTTTAACGCATCCTCAAAAGCGAGTGGGATACAGGCCGACCCGGTGTATCCATAGTAGTGCATGCTCGTTTGTGCCTTACTATGGGGCAGGTGCAGCATGTCCATGGTTTCGCGGATGCTGTTGATGTTAATTTGCGTGATGAAATACTGCGCAAATGCCTCGGGTTGCAGGTGCACTCTTTCAGCAAGCTCTTTTGCCATGGCCGACCATGTTTCAGGATTTATCCCGGGCGGAAACTTTTTCCCAATCTGAAGAAGGTGCTGTTTGTTTTGCAGCACCTCTTCGGTAACTGGTTTATAGGTTCCGCCGGCATAGATGCCCATGTAATCATGGAATTGTCCTTTGGTGATGAGCCGCGAAGCCAAAAAACCGCGGTCGGAATTTTCTTCAGCTTTCAGCACAAATGCACCAGCGCCATCAGCAAATAAATTTACGGTTTTTTTGTCTGCCATGTTCAGGTATTTGCTCATCGCATAAGCACCCACAATCACCACCGTATTGTAGTTTTCGTCGGAGCGGATGTATTTAGTGCCGATGTCCATGGCCGTCACAAAACCGGCGCATGCCGTGTTGATATCAAAGGTTCCTGCGTTTTTAAGGCCCATCATGTGTTGCACCTTCGATGCGGTGGATGGGCTGATGAACTCCGGGGTGTCTGTAGCGATGATCAACAAATCCACCTCTTCCGGCTTAACATGTCCCCGCTCCAGGGCCATCCTGATAGCATTCGCACTCAGGTCGGCTGTTGATTCATTTGGGGCAGCCCAGCGGCGTTCGTAGATCTCCACAAACTCTTCGAGCCAGTTGCTGACATTTTCGCCGAGCAACTGGTCGAAGTAAGTGTTCGGGACTACTCTTTCAGGAAGGTAAACCCCATTAGAATGGATAATAGCATTCCTCATTCTGTATGTTTTAGATGGTCATTCCTCCGTCAACACTAAGCACTGCACCATTCACATAGCGTGCTTCATCCGATGCAAGAAACAAATAGGCATTGGCGATGTCTTCGGGTGCACCCAATTGTCCTGAAGGTACTTTACTTTCCATCATTTTCAACACCTCTTCAGGCATTTTTTTCACCATTTCCGTCAGGATAAACCCCGGGGCCACCGCATTGGAGGTTATCCCTTTTCTGCCAAGTTCTTTGGCCCATGTTTTGGTCATCCCGATAAGGCCGGCTTTGGTAGCCACGTAGTTCGTTTGTCCGAAGTTTCCGTAAAGGGCTACTACCGATGAGGTATTAATGATGCGTCCGTATTTTGCTGCTGTCATGTGGCCTGATACTACTTTTGTGCAGTTGAAAACACCGGTCAGGTTGACATCGATAACCTGCTGCCACTGTTCGGGCGACATTTTTTTCAGCGAAGCATCGCGGGTAATTCCGGCGTTGTTGACAAGGATATCAATTTTTTTGTATTGGCTGAGGATGTCATCCGCTGCTTTTTCCACTTCAGAAATTTTGGAGGTATCCACTTTTGCGAAGAACGCTGTCCCCCCCTCGTTGGAAATCTGCTCTGCGGTGGCTGTTCCTTTGGCTTCGTTTACATCCCAAATCCAAACAATAGCTCCTTCTTTGGCAAATTTTACAGCTCCGGCCATTCCAATGCCATCGGCTCCGCCGGTAATTATAGCTACTTTATTTTCTAATCTTTTCATGTGTTTATTCTTTAATTCGTTCAACAATCATTGCGGATCCCTGGCCACCCCCAATACACAGTGTGGCAAGCCCTTTATCAAGTTGTTTCTTTTTCATCAGGTAAAGCAGGGTGGTTAGAATACGCGCTCCGCTGGCCCCGATGGGATGCCCCAGTGCGATAGCACCACCATTTATATTGACGATGTTTTTGTCAAAACCCAAGTCTTTAACCACCGCCAGCGACTGGGCGGCAAAGGCTTCGTTAAGTTCGGCTACATCCAAGTCATTCACAGTCATTCTTGCACGTTCGAGGGCTTGCTTCGTTGCCGGCACCGGGCCATAGCCCATAATTTTAGGATCTAGCGCCGCATTACCATAGCTGATAATCCTGGCCAGCGGTTTCAGCCCCAGTTTTTTGGCTTTCTCGGCCGACATGACAATGACGGCGGCAGCTCCGTCGTTAATGCCCGAGGCGTTTCCGGCGGTGACAGTGCCCTCTTTTTTAAATGCAGGCCGGAGCTTGGCTAGTTTTTCGGCAGTGGTGCCATGGCGCGGGAACTCATCGTCCTTTATAACTACTGGCTCTCCTTTACGTTGTGGGATGGTTACCGGAACAATTTCATCGGCGAGAGCGCCTGATTTTTGAGCCGTTTCTGCTTTTTGCTGCGATTCTGCGGCAAAAGCATCCTGCTCTTCACGGGAGATATTCCACCGTTCGGCAATGTTTTCGGCTGTGACACCCATGTGATAGTCGTTAAAGGCATCCCAGAGGCCGTCATGGATCATGCTGTCTATCATTTTCCCATGTCCCATTTTTTGTCCAAATCTTGCTTTTGGCAGGAGGTAAGCAGCCTGCGACATGCTTTCCGTGCCACCGGCCAGCACTGTGTCAGCATCGCCCAATGCTATTAGTTGGGTCGCAGTAATGACGGCCCTTAGCCCGGAACCGCATAGCTGGTTGATAGTCATGGCCGGCTTGGTGTTGGGAATGCCGGCGCCGATGGATACCTGACGGGCAATGTTTTGTCCATGGCCGGCAGATAAAATGTTGCCCAGAATCGTCTCGTCGATTTCTGAGGCCTCGATCCCGGCTCTTTTTATCGCTTCTTTTGTGGCTGCAACCCCTAATTCAACAGGGCTCAGCGATGCAAGTCCACCGCTGAAATTTCCTATAGGTGTTCGGGCTGCGGATACAATTACAATTTCTTTCATGATTTAAATTTTTGGTGAAATAAAGATATCATTCGCAACAAGATATTATAAAAATTTAACTTTTTAGGGTTGACATAATACGAATGTAAGAAATTGATAAATATAAATAAATGAAAATAAGTAAAATAATAAGTTATTCAGGGTGTGCGACAAAAAACCCGCATGCTGAAAACGATCAACATGCGGGTTTAAAAAAATGAAAAACTTCCTATTGCATATCCTTCAGGTATTTAAACAGCTCGCTGTCGTTTGAAAATATAACCGTTGTGGTGGTATCCAATGTTTTACGGTATGTTTCAAGCGTTTTAGTAAACTCATAGAAATCACGCGACTGGCTCGATTGATTATAAGCATCTGCATAGATAGCCGCTGCTTCGGCATCCGCTTCCCCTTTAATAATCTCAGCTTTGCGGAAAGCTTCTGATTGAATTTCATTCAGCTCGCGCTCTTTCTGGCCATTGATGCGTGACGCCTCTCCCTGACCTTCGGAGCGGAACTTATCGGCGATACGGTAACGTTCACTGCGCATCCGTTCATAAACGCGCTTCCTTACATCTTCCACATAATTGATACGCTTAAAGCGGAAATCCAGGATTTCGATACCCAAGTCTTTGGCCTGCTGGTTGGCCGACTGCTGAACTTTGTTCTGAATAGCTACGCGCCCCACGTTGATGTCTGACAAGGTATCGTCGATCAGCTCACTGATGCGACCGGTTTGGATAGCCTGGCGGTTGCTGTTCCTTACCAGTTCCACCAGGTCGTGGTTGGCCACATTGTCGCGTGTTTCGCCGTCGAGCAGGTCATCCAGTCGGCTTTGCGCTCCGCGCTCGTTGGTCAGACGCTTGTAAAACTGAAGCGGGTCGGTAATCTGCCAGCGTGCATACGTATCGACAAAGATGAATTTTTTGTCTTTGGTAGGAACCTGGTTTGGATCACCATCCCATTCCAAAAAACGCTTCTCAAAGAAATTGGCTGTTTGCACAAATGGAATCTTGAATTTGAGCCCGGGCTCCATAATAGGTTCCCCAACAGGCTTACCAAACTGGGTAATTACCACTTGCTCGGTTTCTTTTACGATAAACAGGCCTTGCGAGAGCACCAAAATACCCACAAGGATACCGATGATAGTATAGATTAATTTATTTTGTTTCATTGTCTTCTGATTTTACGTTTTGCTACTTATTCTTCTTCAGTTGCATGTTCAACAGCGGGATCATGTTGCTGTCGTCGCCGGAGGTAATCACTTTATCCCCGAGTTTCGGGATCACTTCCTGCATGGCTTCGAGGTAAATCCTGCGCTTGGTCACTTCGGGCGCACGGCGATATTCTTTGTAAACAGCATTAAAACGTGCTACATCACCTTTGGCACTGTTTACACGCTTGGTAGCATAACCTTCAGCTTTTTGGATTGTTGCTTCCGCTTGTCCTCGTGCTTTCGGAATCACTTTGTTGTAGGCCGACTTGGCCTGGTTAATCAGCGTCTCTTTCTCCTGCTGTGCCTCGTTTACCGCGTTAAAGGCGGCTTTAACTGGCTCGGGAGGGTTTACGTCCTGAAGCACCACCTGCGCTATCTGCACACCCAGCGAATATTCGCGGCAGGTCTTCTGAATCAGCTCCTTCACTTTAGAGGCTACTTCAGCACGACCAACAGTCAACACCTCATTTACAGTGCGATCACCAACAACCTGACGCATAACAGCCTCTGAAATGGCACGCAAGGTATTGTCGGCATTTCTTACCTTAAAAAGGTAATTGTAGGGATTATCCACACGGTATTGCACGACCCACTCCACATTGGCCAGGTTCAGGTCGCCGGTAAGCATCAACGACTCGTCTTTGGCTCTGCTGCCACGGGCATAGCGCGTGCGAACACCCGGCTCCTGGGTGCGGAAGCCAAACTCCTGTTTCTTCTGACGTTCGACAGGAACCTTGTAAACGGTTTCAAGATAGGGGATTTTTGTCTTCAGTCCTGAGCCCACAGTGCGTACATGTTCACCAAAACGGGTGACCACGCCGGCCTCCTCAGGCTCGATTTGGAAAAAGGCGTCTGACACAAGCAGCACACCCACCAACACCGCAATTATCTTTTTGTAATGCTTTCGCAATAATTGCTCAATGTCAACTTCGTAAGATTGATTGTTTGCCATAAGTTTTATTATTTATTTTTTGCAAGATACGTCACATAAACCAATTGACAAAGCAGAAGGTTTGAGAGTTTGCTCCTAATGGTTTGTTAAAGGGTTAATGTTACTGCGTTTTATAGGTTTCTATGTTTGTAGGTTCTTGGGATTGATATTTTGATTAAGTCGTGTTTAAGTGTTTAGGTTCAGTTGGCAAAAAGCAATTGGCAGTTTGCAATATATTCATCAAAGCGCCTTTTTAACTGTAGTTTTAAATTCGTGCATTCGTGTTGAACACCTTTCAGCCACGAATGCTCGAATATGATATTGCAAGACTCCAAGCATTGGAGCAAAGGCAGTTTCATTTGTGAATTAGTGGCTTTCTTTTAGCGAATGCACGAATATCAACATTTATCAACTTTTTCTCCTGATAAAACCTCATCTTTTCTTCAACCTCAGTAGCAATTTAATCACCATAATCCTCAAAATCTTATTACCTCATGAAACGATGTAAAAATCGATGGCAGCTCCCGGTTTGACCAATAAAATGAGCTAATGAGGTTCGATATGGTCGGGTTCATTCATGGCTATTGAAGTTATTGAAGCAAATGAGGTTTTAATATCGGAACGCTTTTATTTTTTAGCCACGAAGACACGAATGAAAAGAAAATTCAACTTCCAAATTATTCAAACCAAACAGATTAACAGATCAACTACTAAACACATTCAAGATTCTCTTCAATTGGAATTTGGGACGTTGGGATTTGTAATTTTACGATTTGACAATTGATTTTCTAAACGGATAGTTATTTTTTTGTCAACCGATGCTTATGTTTTTCCAAACGGATAGTTATGTTTTTCCAATCTGATGCTTACTTTTTTTATTTCTTGGGGTTGATATTTTGATTAAGTCGTGTTTAAGTGTTTAGGTTCAGTTGGCAGAAGGCAATTGGCAGTTTGCAATATATTCATCAAGACGACTCTTTACTGTAGTTTATAATTCGTGCATTCGTGTGAGCACTGGTTAGCCACGAATGCACGAATAAGATATTGCAAGACTCCAAGCATCGGAGTAAAGGCTGTTTCATTTGTGAATTAGTGGCTTTCTTTTCGCGAATGCACGTATGTGTTAGTATCTTGCCAATTTTGCCAGTTGCCAAGAGGTTTTAATATTAAACGCTTTTATTTTTTTAGCCACGAATACACGAATGGAAAATAATTGCCAGCTCCCAACTTATTTTGACAAAAAAAACATTCAACTATTTAACTAAACTACCAATTAACCTGATGGAGTCCATTGCCAACTGCATATTGCCAACTGCCAACTTTTCTACGAATTCACAAATTAACTATTTAACTAATCTACGAATTAACCTGTTGGAGCCTATTGCCAACGGCATTTTGCTAACTGCCATCTTTTCTATAGATTAACAAATCAACTACTCAACTAATCCATGTTTCAGCCTTTCTTCCGCACCTCTTCAGCTCCCTTGATGACTTTTTCTTTGAGTGATTCCTTGTAGTCGATGACTTTTTGCCGGATTTGCTCGTCGGAGGATCCGATGATTTGTGCGGCGAGGATGCCGGCGTTTTTGGCGCCATCGAGGGCAACCGTGGCTACCGGAACGCCGCCGGGCATTTGCAGGATAGACAATACCGAATCCCAACCGTCGATGGAGTTTCTTGACTTGACCGGAACACCAATCACCGGAAGGGGCGAAAGAGAAGCAATCATTCCCGGAAGGTGTGCTGCGCCGCCGGCTCCTGCAATGATGGCTGCCAGTCCGCGCTTGTGTGCGTTTTTTCCATAATCCATCAGTTTGTCGGGGGTGCGGTGTGCCGAAACAATGTCCACTTCCGTTTCTATTCCGAATTCGTTGAGGATGTCCACCGCTTCCTGCATCACTTTCAGGTCGCTGGTGCTTCCCATTATCACGCCTACTTTGCTCATAATCGTTGTTTTAATGACGAATTTACGCTTTTTCTGAAATCACGCGGATGGTTTTCTTCACCTCCTCCGCAATCTCCCTTGCCCGGTTGATGTCTTCGCTGGCAATGGTGACATGTCCCATCTTCCGGAAAGGACGCGTTTCCTTTTTTCCGTATATGTGCGGTGTGACGCCGGGCAGTGCCATAATCTTTTCGATGTTTTGATATTTTGCTTTGCCCTGATGGTTTTTATCGCCCACGAGGTTGACCATTACGGCACCCGTTTTGCTGGACGTGTCGCCAAGCGGCAGGTTGAGGATGGCGCGGATGTGTTGCTCAAACTGGTTGGTGTAGCTTCCTTCGATGCTATAGTGCCCGCTGTTGTGGGGGCGGGGAGCCACCTCATTCACCAGGATATCACCATCTTTGGTCTGGAACATCTCTACGGCCAGCAGTCCGGTATGCTTAAAAGCTTCCGAGACATCATCTGCCACTTTTCGTGCCTTGCTGGCAATGTCATCCGGGATACGCGCCGGACAAATCACATACTCCACCTGGTTGGCGGTAGGATGAAACTCCATTTCGACCACCGGGTAGGTTTTGTGCTCGCCCGCAGGATTACGGGCCACAATCACTGCCAGCTCGTTCTCGAAAGGGATGAAATCTTCGGCCATGCATTCCACATCGGGCAAACCGGAAAGGTCTTCCCTGGTTTTGATGACGCTCACGCCCCGGCCATCATAGCCTCCGCGGGTGCTTTTCCAGACAAAAGGAAGGGTGACGGCATTTTCTTCCACCGCCTTCAGCAATGCCTCTTTATCCGCGAAAAGCGTAAAGCCTGCCGTGGGGATTTCATTGTCAACGTAAAACTGTTTCTGAATGCCTTTGTCCTGGATAATGCGGAGCGTTTTGGCTGAAGGGTAAACTTTCTTCCCGTCCTTTTCGAGCTGCTCCAGGGCATCCACGTTGACATGCTCAATCTCGAAGGTGACCACATCAGCATCGGCGGCAAAGTCCATCACCGTATCGTAATCCATCAGCTCTCCCTGGCGGAATTCATCGCAGGCAATGCGGCAGGGGGCTTCAGCACTCGGGTCCAGCACTTTCGTGCGGATATCGTATTTGCGGGTATCGTAGAGCATCATTTTGCCCAGTTGCCCGCCACCAAGGATTGCCAGCGTAAAGTCAGAAGAGAAATAGCGTTCCATATAAAATGTGTTAAGCGATGAAGATTAAAAACAAGATACCAATAACAATGCGGTAATAGCCAAAATGTTTAAAGCCATAGTTTTCCACGATTTTAAGGAATATTTTTACGGCAAACCAGGCGCTGACAAAAGCTCCGGCAAGGCCAATCAACAAAAGCGTGATTTCGTGACTGGTAAAGACCACCGGCGTTTTCAGCAAATCATAGCCTGTAGCGGCAAACATCGTAGGTACGGCCAGCAAGAAGGAAAACTCGGTGGCCTGTTTCTTGCTCAACCCGTTAAAAACACCGCCGATAATCGTTGCTGCCGCCCTTGAAGTTCCCGGAATCATGGAAAGCGTCTGTATCAATCCGATAAGGAAAGCGTTTTTGTATGGGATTTTTTCCAGCGGGGCATCCATTCCCTTGGAATTCACCACGCGTTTGTCAATCAGGATAAGGACAATACCTCCGACGATGAGCATCACGGAAACCACTATCGGACTGAAAAGCACTGATTTAATTGTCTCATAAGCCAGAAAGCCCATAATGGCCGTGGGGACGAAAGCCACGAAGAGTTTGAAATAAATATCCCAGCTTTGCAGGAAGTGCTTGATGTACATCAGTACGATGGCGAGAATCGCGCCAAGCTGAATGGAAATGATAAAGGTGTCGATAAAAGGGTTGTCTTCGCTCATGCCCATGGCGGCCTTGGCCAGAAGCATGTGTCCTGTCGAAGATACCGGGAGAAATTCTGTAAGTCCCTCAATAATTGCCAGGATGATGGTTTCAATGATATTCATAGTGCGATGTTAGATTTGGCTGCAAAGATTGTTAATTTTTAGCAATAAAGCGAGAGGGGGTAGGAAAATGTTGAGGGAGTTTCACCTCACCCCAGCCCTCTCCTCAAGGAGAGGGAGCAAAAGTCCCTCTTCTCCTCGAGGAGAAGAGGAATTCCTAAAACCCTCTCCTTGAGGAGAGGGCAGGGTGAGGTGAAATACTTAGACTTTCTCCAGCACAATGGAGATACCTTGCCCTACACCGATGCACATGGTGCAGAGGGCGTGATTGGCATCCTGACGTTGCATCTGGTAAAATGCAGTGGTAATGATTCGTGCGCCGCTCATTCCGAGTGGGTGGCCCAGTGCGATGGCGCCTCCAAGCGGATTGATGCGCGGATCGTCGTCGACCAGTCCCATCTCACGCGTGCAGCCCAGCGATTGTGCCGCAAAAGCTTCGTTCAGCTCGATGATGTCCATCTGGTCCAGGGACATGCCCAGGTGCTTGAGCAGCTTTTGTGTAGCCGGCACCGGACCCATTCCCATGATGCGCGGGGGAACACCGGCAGCTTTCATTCCCAGAATTTTAGCCTTGGGAGTGAGCTTGTATTTTTTGACGGCTTCCTCGGAGGCGATAATCAGTGCAGCAGCACCGTCGTTGATCCCTGAGGAGTTTCCGGCGGTGAGCGTACCGTTTTCCCCGGTCAGCACTTTGAGTGATGCCAGCTTTTCAAGAGAGCTCAGGCGTGGGTGCTCATCAGTGTCCACAACCAATGGGTCGCCCTTCCTTTGCGGAATGGTCACCGGAGTAATTTCTTCGGCCAGCAGGCCTTCTTTCTGAGCTTTATCAGCTTTTAACTGGCTCCAGTGGGCGAACTTGTCCTGGTCTTCGCGACTGATATTCTTTTCGTCGGCGATGTTTTGTGCGGTGACCATCAGCGGGTCAGTGCCGTACATCTTCTCCATCTTTTTATTGACGAAACGCCACCCGATGGTTGAATCGTAAACCTGCGGAGCACGGTCGAAGGCTTTAGTGGCTTTGCTCATCACGTAAGGTGAGCGCGACATGCTTTCTACTCCTCCGGCGATAATCAGGTCGGCCTCGCCGGTGCGAATTGCGCGGGCAGCTGAGCCCACAGCCTCCATACCCGAACCGCACAAGCGGTTGACGGTTACTCCCGGCACGGTTTCTGAAATGCCTGCCAGCAGTAAGGCCATGCGGGCTACGTTGCGGTTGTCTTCTCCGGCCTGGTTGGCGCAGCCCATCACCACATCATCGAGGGCATTCCAGTCCACATCCGGATGGCGCTCCATCAGTTTTTTGATGGGAATAGCAGCAAGGTCGTCGGGTCTTACTGAAGAAAGGCTACCGCCGTATTTTCCTACAGGCGTGCGAATAGCATCGCAGATATATACGTTGTTCATCATTTCTGTTTTAAATGGAGTTTTTCAATTTCCGGTTTCAGTGTTTTAAAAGCGTTGAGCATGCCTTCGGCCAGCCTGTCCACCTCTTTTTGTCCGGTGACCGTTGAGAACATGCAGGCCAGCGTGTTAATCATCATGATTTTCTCTTCATAGAAAAGATAATCAAGTAGTTTATTGATGACTGCTTTTTGTTCTGCATTTTGATAAGCTTCGCGATAAGTGGTTGGTACTTCCGGGCGCAGATGAATCCTGAACATGGAGCCTGCCCCGGTGATGGAGAGCGGCACATCCGCAATACGAATGGCTTCCTCAAGCTGCGCGATGGCCTGCTTTGTAACTGCATTGATTTTATTGACGGCTTCCTTGTCATACAGGTCCATGGCTACTTTTCCGGCGGTCATGGTCATTGGGTTGGCCGAGAATGTTCCGGAGTGGGGGAAGGGCAGGTTTTTCTGACTGGGGTCGAGCACCTTCATCACATCTGCTCTTCCGGCGAAAGCCCCCACGGGGAAGCCCCCACCGATGATTTTGCCCAGGGCCGTCAGGTCGGGCTTGACCGGATAGTCCTGCTGCGCTCCGCCATAATTGACCCTGAAAGTCACCACCTCATCAAAAATCAACAGCGCATTGTTGCGGCGTGTCCAGTCGTAAAGCGCTTTGACAAAGTCTTGATTCCCCCGGAGGAGGCCCACGCGGTGTGGAACCGGATCGATAAGCACACAGGCGATCTTATCGGCATGCTTATCCAGAATGTTCAGGGTGCGATCAATGTCATTGTACGGAAAGATTGCCACGTTGTCTAAAACAGCCTGCGGCGTTCCTTTAGCCAGCGGCACGCTGTTGGGGTTGTCGATGCCGCCCCATTCCGGCGGACCGGCATATTGGCTGACTTCGGCAAAGTCGTAGGTACCGTGATAAGCCCCTTCGGCTTTCGCAATCATTGGCTTTCCCGTAAAGGCACGAGCGGCCTTGATCATCGCCATCACAGCCTCGGTGCCGGAGTTGACGAAGCGAATCCTTTCCAGACTTTTGGCACGGCTGGTAAGGTGTTTTGCAAACTCGTATTCTGCTTCGGTAGCCAAAGTGTAGGCTGTTCCGCGCTGCATCTGGGCTGTTACGGCTTCCACAATGGCCGGATGGGCATGGCCGTGAATCAGTGATGCCATGTTGTTAGCGAAGTCGATACGCTCCACGCCATCGATATCGGTTACATAACATCCTTTAGCCTTGGCGGCGTAGGCCGGGTAAGGCTTATGAAAAACAGTGTTCCGGCTAACTCCGCCGGGAATATAATTGACTGCATCTCCATAAATCGCTTCACTGGAGCGCTTTTTGATTTTTTCGGATAGTTGAGTGGTATCCATCAGAAAATGTTTTTGTTGATTTTATGTAATCCGTAAATTTACCTGACCAGCGTAGCTTCCGTAACATCCTGCAGCGCTTCAAACGTAACTCCCGGAGCCATTTCACGCACCTTGAGCCCGTCAGGCGTGACATCCATCACGGCCAGGTCGGTGTAAATCCGGTTGACGACTTCCTTTCCTGTTAAAGGATAAGCACATTTTTTTACGATTTTAGGCTGCCCATCTTTGGTCACATGGCGTGTGATTACGAAAATGTTTTTCACGCCGGCCACCAGATCCATCGCCCCACCTACCGCAGGGATAGCTCCCGGGGCACCGGTAGACCAGTTGGCCAGATCGCCATTTTCGGCGATTTGCAGGGCGCCCAGCACACAGATGTCGATATGGCCACCACGGATCATCGTGAAGCTGTCGGCGTGATGGAAGTAGCATGCTCCCGGAATTGCGGTCACACACTTTTTTCCTGCGTTGATAAGCTCCGGATCTTTCTGATCTTCGGGAGGCACGGCGCCCATCCCCAAAAGGCCGTTTTCAGTGTGATAAATCACCTCAATGCCTTCAGGTACATGGTCGGCCACGAGCTCGGGCATCCCGATGCCGAGGTTTACGTAAGCACCGTCGTCAATGTCTTCGGCTACTTTTTTTGCCATCTGGCTTTTGTCCCATCCTTTCAGTTGCTCTTTGTTTACCATGGATACCTCCTGTCTTCAGCCACCAGCTTCGACTCGTGCTGTGGGTTTTTAATTTCTACAACTCTTTTCACAAAAATTCCGGGTGTCACAACCACTTCCGGATCGATTTCTCCGGGCTCCACCACCTGCTCTACCTGCACTACCGATTTTTTGGCAGCAGTGCACATGATGGGTCCGAAGTTACGGGCGGTTTTGTTATACAACAGGTTGCCATAGCGGTCGGCGGCACGTGCTTTCACCAGCGAAAAGTCGGCCTTGATGGCATACTCCATCACAAACTCCTGCCCGTCGAAGGTGCGGGTTTCCTTGCCTTCGGCTAAAGGTGTTTTTACGGATGCTGGTGTGTAGAACGCAGGAATACCGGCGCCTCCGGCACGGATGCGTTCGGCGAGTGTTCCCTGCGGGACCAGCTCAAGTTCTATTTCTCCTTTTTTATACAGCTCGGGGAAAACGGTGGAGTTGGCGGTGCGCGGAAAAGAGCAAATCATTTTTCCCACACGCTTTTGCTCAATCAGGGCGGCGAGCCCGACATGGCCGCTGCCCGTGTTGTTGCTGACGATGGTCAGGTTTTTGGCTCCCGTATCGATAAGGGCATGAATCAGTTCGATAGGGCTGCCGGCCTCCCCAAATCCACCAATCATAATAACAGCGCCGTCAAAAACATCTTTGACGGCGTCTGCAGGTGTTTGCACTATCTTGTTTATCATTTCTCCTGTTTTTTCAAGCGCTTGCTTAGTTTTTCTTCCTTTTGTTTTTCTAAGAATGCCAGTTCATCCTCAAAGAAATATTTATCTCCTTCAAAAGGTTTCAGGTTTTCAATGACTTTTTCGTTTTCGTCATACTTTGCCAGGAAGACTTTATCCATCCATTCCATATTTCGGCTTTCGTTGAATTTCAGGACGAAAGCCTTTTCTCCATTTACTTCAGCCACTCCTAACAAGGA
>JAASSU010000015.1 GCA_021767705.1 Bacteroidota bacterium
TACCCGGTCGCCGGGCTCCACCCGCGCCACATGGATTTGAAACCTGACAAAATATTCATCCGCTTCCTGTGATGAAAAATCTACGAAATCTTCTTTAGTTTTCTTTTCAGGACGAAGCATCGCTTTTGTGAAAGCCGAGCTGAACAAGGTGTTTTCAGGGTCTGGGGCCGACCGCCATGAGTCGAAAATGTCAGCAGAGGTGCACCCGTCGTTGCTGATTTTCAAAACACGGTCATCGCACTCGTAAGTGCGGGTGCCAGTGTTTTCATCTTCAATAAAATAGCGGTATTTAAACGTGATGGGAAGCTTCCGTTTGACATCGATTTTAAGCTCCCAGATGCCTGACTCATTAGAAACCAACTGCATGTCAGCAGCCTTGTTTTCGTCCATTTTTCCCAGGGCAGGGACATCGCCAGCCAGCCGGAGACGCTCGCCCCATCGGGTGAAATATTGAATCTTAAAGTTTATTTTCATAGCATGTCGATTGATTGCGTTGTTTATTGCGTTTCTTGGCAAAAAGTTAAGGGGTTTTCCTTTAAAAACAAAACATTATACCTTTTTTCATGATTTTTTTTGAAATGAAAGCTCAAAATATCTTCCTGAATTAGATTCATATTTTTGACTTTTTGTATCCATGGTCTCCGTTTTGAACATCGTTACTTTTGCTCCTGTTTATCTGGAAACAAAAACTAATTGAGCTATGAAAGGAAAAACAATTATTGTTCTTACGCACGATATTTTCGAGGATTTGGAGTTATGGTATCCAGTGCACCGTCTTCGCGAAGAGGGAGCCCGCGTCTTACTGGCAGGCCCTGAGAAAGACACCGTATACAAGGGTAAGTATGGGGTGCCGGCCAAGTCAGATATTGCCATTCGCGACATTGACCCCTCAGGAGTGGATGGACTGGTTATTCCTGGTGGCTATGCTCCCGACAAACTAAGGCGCTTTAATGAGGTGTTGAGCCTGGTAAAGAATGTGGACGAAAATGAGAAGCCCATTGCCATGATTTGCCATGCCGGATGGGTCCCAATTTCTGCGAAAATCGTCGATGGACGTAAGGTGACTTCGGTTAGTGCCATCAAAGACGACCTGGTGAATGCCGGTGCCGAATGGGTGGACGAGGCCGTTGTTACGGATGGGAACCTGGTTTCGAGCCGGACGCCAGCCGATCTTCCGGTTTACATGAAGGCTTACATCGAACTGTTCAGCTAAACAAAATCCGGACGGATGGGAGCGGTTTGTTTTTAGTCCTTCGATTCGCTACTTTTACCAAAAATCATCAGGATGCATAAATCTTACTTAACTGGTCTTGCGTTGGTCCTATTGCTTTCCTTTGCGGGATGCAACACTCAGCAAGAAAACAAACAAGGTGACTATCCGGTTATCGCACTTTCAAAATCATACGATACATATCAGGACTGGCTCCTTGCTTCGGATAGTACTGTAGAGTTCGTCAACCTCTATGGCCTCTCTGTTGATGAGGCGATAGAAAAGCTGTCCTTGTCGGATGGCATCGTAGTTACGGGTGGTGAAGATATCCATCCCGAAAGGTATGGGCTTGCCCGAGACACTGTTTTGTGCAACACCATTAACACTTATCGTGATTCGCTTGATGCGGCCATTATCACCTATGCTTCCCGTGAAGGAATTCCTTTGCTGGGTATCTGCCGCGGGATGCAGATGATGAATGTAGCCCTGGGCGGTTCGCTTTACGCGGATATTCCTACGCAGTATCCCGGCAAGGTGGCGCACCGCATGCCTGAATTTGAAGACACCCTGCATACGGTCACTGTCAATCAGGCTTCGTTACTGCATCTTATTGGCGACCAGTACCAGTCGGAGGTCATTAGCAACCACCACCAGGGCGTCAGGGAAATTGCTCCGGATTTAAGGGCCGTGGCAAAATCAGATGATGACCTTACGGAAGCGCTGGAATGGAAAGAGCCTGCCGGAAAAGGGTTCATGCTGGGGGTTCAGTTTCATCCCGAAAGGCACAGCAGCAAGCTTTCCGATGCGCTGTCGAAGCATTTCACCGAGGAAGTGAACCGATATCATCTCAAGAAATCGGAAAAGGTTGAAGCGGAGTAAGCGAAACGATTCGTGGAGCACTTCTAAAAAAGCCTTTGTAGCTCTGCCGATCTGCGGAGGTTTTTTTAAGAGTCAGAATTATTATAATTTCGCACCCTTTAAATTCAGACCAAACGAGAGGAATTATGCAGGAAAGAATTGAAAACGAAGAACAATACCAGGAAGCAGTAAAGGAAATCAACAAACTTGATGGTGCTCCTGAAGGCTCCGCGGAGGATAAAAAGCTGCAGAAATTATATGATTTGGTGGAGGAGTATGAAAACCGTAGCCGCCCGGAGACAAAGCTTTTTACGCTGAAGCGCAGGATGGCGCAGTATTCCGACAAGGAGATAACGGTTTACCAAAAAATGGCGAACCAATTCCTGGAGTACAGCCGTAAAATCAAGGCTGGAGAAGAAGCCGAAAAACCCGAATTCGACAAGGAATTAATTGAAGGTATGCGCGAGTGGGCCAAGCTTGCGCAGGAAATTTCCCGCCTGGAGAAAGAACAGCAGTAGGTAAGAAGGTTTGTAAGTTTTTAGGTTTAGTAAGTTACCGCGTTTGGAAGTTTAGTAAGTTGCGATGTTTGCAGGTTTAGCATTTTTCATGAGTTAACCTGCCCACTAAACGGTTATTCAAGAAAAGATTGAGGCTGTCTAAAAAGTCCTAAACGCTTGTTTTCAGCAACTTTTTACCCCGAGCCCTAAAGGGTGAAGTTGCTGAAAATCAGGACTCCCTTTAGGGTGAGGGGTAAAGACTGATTTTCAGAATACCGTTTAAAGAAGACTTTTTGGACAGCCTCGTAGGTGATGAGGTGAAACCCTTTCGTGTTAAGCCAACTTCACCCCCGTATAATTCCACGGTGTGATATTTCGCAGCTCCTCCTTGGTTTTTTCTTCTACGTCCAGCGTTTCGATAAACTCAAGAAATGTTTCCTGATTGAGCTTCTTGTTGGTGCGCGTGAGTGCTTTTAAAGTCTCGTATGGATTTTCGTACCCTTCTCTTCTGAGGATGGTTTGCAACGCTTCGGCAACCACCGGCCAGTTGTTTTCCAGATCAGCCTGGAGCTTGTCTTTATTCAAAAGCACTTTCCACAAACCT
This sequence comes from Bacteroidota bacterium, assembly GCA_021767705.1. Taxonomy (GTDB): domain Bacteria; phylum Bacteroidota; class Bacteroidia; order Bacteroidales; family JAIPAH01; genus JAIPAH01. Next base: position 3,170 of record JAASSU010000015.1, read on the forward strand.
TTCTTCAGCGATTTGTAGGCGATGATCATGTGTGCCAGTGGCATGCCGATGTTGCGTGTTACGGTCGAGTCGGTCAGGTCGCGCTGCAGGCGTGAAACGGGTAGCTTTTCGGCCAGGTGCGACAGCAAGGCATTGGCCAGCCCCAGGTTGCCTTCAGAGTTTTCGAAGTCGATAGGATTGACCTTGTGCGGCATGGCTGAAGAGCCCACTTCGCCTTCCACGATTTTTTGCTTGAAATAGTCCATCGAGATGTAGCTCCACATGTCGCGGTCGAGGTCGAGCAGGATGGTGTTGATCCGGCGGAAGGCATCGAACAGCGCCGCCAGGTTGTCGTAGTGTTCTATCTGAGTGGTGGTCTGCAGCCGCTCTAGCCCCAGTTTCTCCGAAAGGAATTTGTTACCAAACTCCGGCCAGTCGATAGCCGGAAAAGCCAGGTGGTGGGCATTGAAGTTGCCGGTGGCACCGCCAAACTTCCCCGAAAAGGGAATGGTGCTGAGCTGATGGATCTGTGATTGCAGCCTTTCCACAAAAACTTTCATCTCCTTGCCTAAAATTGTAGGCGAAGCAGGCTGTCCGTGTGTTCGTGCCAGCATCGGGACGTCAGCCCACTCGTTTACTTTTTCATTCAGCACATCAAGAATTTCATCCAGCAGCGGCATGATGACCTTGGTGGTGGCATCCATGGTCATCATCGGCATGGCGGTGTTGTTCACATCCTGCGAAGTGAGTCCGAAATGGATAAATTCTTTGAAAGCAGACAAACCAAGTCCGTCAAACTTTTCCTTGACGAAATACTCCACCGCCTTCACATCGTGATTGGTCACCGCCTCGGTATCTTTTACCTTTTGCGCATCGGCATCCGTAAAGTTTTCATAAATCGCTCTTAATTGCGGAACCATCGAGAGGTCAAAACCCTCCAATTGCGGGAGCGGGATTTCTGCCAGGGCAATAAAATACTCCACCTCCACCTTCACGCGGTAGCGGATGAGTGCGGCTTCAGAGAAATAGCCGGATAAAACTTTTGTATGCTTGTGGTACCTGCCATCAACAGGCGAGACTGCTTTCAATTCCATAGTTGCTGTTTTTTGCAAAAGTACGAAAAGGAGAAAACAACGTTTTAAATCACCGGATAAAAACAATATCTTTGAATAGCAGTTTAAATATCAACCAAATCGAGCGATTTGTATGCGATGAAAAATCGATTTTTATCGGTAATAATTGTTTCGATGTGGAGTTTTGCATAAAGGATTGGTTTTGAATCAAACACGTATATAATGTGATTATCTTAAAATCAGAGGTATGAGCAAAGGGCAGATAGATACAAATAATAGTAGCACAATGGATTGAAAATATTAAAACTTTGCGATTATGGATAAAAGAGAAGCTATAAGAATAGCACAAAGATATCTCGCTGGTTTAACAAAAAAATACAAAGTTGATAAAGCATATTTATATGGCTCGTTTGCAAAAGGGACATACCATTCAGGAAGTGATATTGATTTGGCTATTGTAATCCAATCTGATTTGGATGTCATTGATGTTCAGATTGATTTTATGCAAATGAGGACAGATGAGGATTTAATAATAGAACCACATCCTTTTATGAAAGAAGATTTTAACCAGAGTAATCCAGCAGTAGCTGAAATTCTAAAAGATGGAATTGAGATTAGGGATTTTGCAGCCTGACACATGGATTAGGTAATGCCTTTTGAAGGTTTTTAAGAAGGCAATCCTCTAAAAGAGACTAAAACAAGTATATTGTAAAAGCTCAGCATCAATATAAATGATGCTGAGCTTTTCTTTTCAGGACTTTACTATAGAAAGATTGATTAACACTTCATTCATCCGTTTTTTTAGCTTCAGATTAATTTTCCGGCAAGTTGTTTTAAGTTACCTGATGAATAAACAGGTGCTAAAGCAATCATCTAAAACCCCTGCCAGGTTCTTTTTTTCTTGCCCTTTTTGTTTTTCGATTTCTTCTTTGAGCTAAACGAGCCGCCGCCTTTCTTGCTGTCGGGCTTCGAGGGCTCCACAATCACTTTTCTTCCCCGATCGAAAGTGTTCTTAAATGATTTCAGGATGAAGGCCTCTTTCTCCGATTCCACCTCGAAGAAAGCAAAATTGCGTTGGATGTCTATTTTCCCGATTTTCAGGTCGCGACTCTCGGTCGTGTCGTTGATCAGTCCGATGAGGTTGGCAGCATTCAGCTTGTCTTTTTTCCCAAGGTTGATAAAGAACCTCGAATAGCCCACATCCGCCTCGGTCTTGTCTTTCCGGCCTCCCTTTTGCCTTTTGGCATTCAGGTCGTGCGCATCGCGGTAGTATTCCAGGAACTGGTTGAACTCAACAGAGATAAAGCGTTTAAGCAATTCCTCGCGGCTCATCCATTCCAGCTTTTGGTTGATGGCCGGAAGGAAACGTTCTATTTCGCGCTCATCCACCACCACATTCTCTACCCGGTCAATCAGCTTATAAAGCCTTTTTTCGCAAATCACCTCTCCTGAGGGCACTTCTTTATACTCGAAAGCTTTGCCGATCATTTTCTCCAGGTCCCTGATTTTGCGGCTCTGCTGCATATGGCTGAGAATAATGGAGATGCCCTGCTTTCCGGCGCGCCCTGTCCTTCCGCTGCGGTGGAGGTACACCTCGGGGTCATCGGGCAAGCTGTAGTTGATGACATGCGTCAGGTCGTCCACGTCGATGCCTCGGGCGGCTACGTCGGTGGCTACCAGCACCTGCAATTGCTTTTCGCGAAAGCGGTTCATCACATGGTCGCGCTGTGCCTGCGACAGGTCGCCGTGCAGCGCGTCGGCGTTGTAGCCGTCACGGCCCAGCTTGCTGGCAATCTCTTTCGCTTCGGCACGCGTGCGGCAAAAAACAATGCTGTACATGTTTACATGAACGTCCACCAGGCGTTTCAGCGCCGCGTAGCGGTCCGATGACTTTACCACATAGTATTCATGCACCACGTTTTCTGCGCCGGTGTTCTTTTTTCCGGAGGTAAGCTCCAGTGGGTTTTTCATGTAACGCTTCGAAATCTGGCGCACGCCCTGCGGCATGGTAGCCGAAAATAGCAGCGTTTGCTTTTCTTTTGGCGTGGTTTCGAGGATGGCGTCGAGATCTTCGCGGAAGCCCATGTTGAGCATCTCGTCAGCCTCGTCGAGCACCAGCCGGCGGAGGTTGTTAATCTTGAGTGTCTTGCGTTTAATCAGGTCGAGCGTACGCCCGGGCGTGCCTACCACGATGTGCGCACCTTTTTTGAGGCTCTTGATTTGCGTTTCGATGCTGGCACCGCCATAAACAGCGGTGATAGCCACCTTGTCGGCATATTTTCCATACCCTTCGAGGTCTTTGGTGATTTGAAGGCACAGCTCGCGGGTAGGGGCAAGGATTAGAACCTGCACCTGGTTGTTGTTGCTGTCGATTTCCTGGATGAGCGGCAGGCCAAATCCGGCGGTTTTTCCGGTACCGGTCTGTGCCAGCGCAATCATGTCTTCAGAAGAATCGAGAATAGCGGGAATGGTTTGTTCCTGGATGTCCGTGGGGTGGACAAAGCCTTGTTCGGTAATGGCCCTGAGGATGTTTTCTGCAAGACCGAGTTCTTGAAATGTTTTCATAAAAAAATTTAGCCAGGCTTAAAGTCTGTTTTCTGTCCTGGAATATTCGTAATTCATTGATTCAGGCAGAAAAAGATGTTAAATCCGGCTACGCAGCCAAGTTCACCCAAAAGTAATCCTTTTACACCTGCACGTTTTGTCTCCACAAAACAAGCCGCAAAAGTAAGCTAAATATCTGTGCGAAAAACATTGGTGGATAGAAGTTTGTAGGTTGGTAGGTTTTTACGTTTGTGGTTTATAAGTTGGAGTTGCTACGTTTGTAGGTTTGTAAGTTGCTATGCTTAAGAAGATGAGCTTAATTTTTTGTGTTTAAGTGCTCAGGTGTTTAAGTGTTTAGGAGGAGGAATACAATCGTTTGCGGGGCGGGGGATCTTTAAAGCATTAAATGAGGCCACCCCTTAAAATTCCTTAATTAAGAAGTTGCAAGTTTTCACGATTAAGGTTAATTTTATATCCATCAAAAGGAAGAGAAGAAATGAATAAGAAACTCACATTGACGATTGATGAAGGGACTGTAGATAAGGCTAAAATGCTTGCAAAAGAGCAAGGGTTAAGCCTCTCTGTTTTAGTCGAAAGCTATTTGCAAAAGTTTGTGAGTACTACGACCATTGAATCGAATAAGCCCAAAGATATCACTTCAACATTGAAAGGTTCCTTCAAAGCGCCCTCTGACTTTGATTATAAATCAACTCTAGTAAATGAGCTGGAGCAGAAATACTATTCTGATGAAGAAAATCCTGATTGATACAGATTTTGAAGATGCTTTACAGAATTTTTCTGCAACCAATTCCGGTAAAATCAAAATTGTTATTACCAGAAACACAAAGGATTTTAGACATAGTCGCTTAAAGGTAATGACGCCTAAAGAGTTTTCTACAATGGAAGCATAATTACATTTAGCATAGACGATCTAGCTGTACATTAATAGACTTCTTTTTAAAGAAATATTTATTTATGGAATCAGAAAGGCATCTTCTCACCATACCAAAGCACAATAGACTCATCGGATTATAGCTCCGCATCGTGCGAAACCATGATCAAATCACTCGATCGGGGTTATGCATGGTGCGAAGGCGGGGTTGAGTTTTTCGATCGGGGTTTCGCATGATAGGTGAGCAGGGTTGATTTGATTGAACGCGGTTCCGCATTTAGCGAATGCAAGATTCATTGAGTTGTTTGCGGTTGCGCATTTTCCGGAAGCTGTATTGAGTCAATAAACCGCAGTTTCGCATCGTGCGAAAGCATGTTTGAGTCACTGGATCGTGGTTTCGCATATTGCGGAAGCAGGGTTGGCTTTCTTGAGCAGGATTTCGCCTAAACAAAAACAAGCTTTAACGGATTAAACTCAATTTCTGGGATTTAGTATATCGACAATCGCTCTTTGGCTGCAATGTTTTTGAGTAATTTGTCTGCTGTTACAAATAATTCTACTTCGTTTTTAAGTTTGAGAGCTGATGCCAGTTGTATTGAATCCAAGGTCCTCAATCCTTCAGCGCCATATTTAGCTATAAGGAATTTTGAAGAATGGACAATTTCAGAATTCAATTCAACAAACTGAAATTTTGAATAGTCAGTTTCAAAAAAGGTACTCATTGCCTGAGCTTCATCATGAGTTAATTCCTGAGTTCGGACTTTTTTCCAAATAGCTGAGTTAAACTCTACTTTGGCCAATTCAGATAAAAAAACTGTACTTAATTTATTATTCTCAAATAGCTGATCGAGTAACTCGGTCCCCTCTTCGTAATGATATAGTTTAATTAGTGAAGATGTATCAAAGTATACTTTTTTCATCTTTCTGCTCTCCGTTCTTCAGCAATTGAATCAGAGACAGAACCTTTATAACGCTTGGTTTTTGCCCTGGAAGATTTGAATGAAAAATCCTCTTTGGTTAGTGTTTTTTCGTCATTTTCTACCATTTCATCTAAAAAAGTAACGATTACTCTTGACTTTTTTCGCGACTTAATATGCTTGTCTAATTTAATCTTTCCATTTTCATAGATGCCGCTCACTGAAATCATATTTTCCATAATCCCCAAAAATATACAAAGTTATCCTTCAATTCAAGTTTAGGCTTTTCGAACCCTGTATTTTAAGCAAAAATTGTATCCCCTGTGAAGTCTGATTTACTTCTTCCCCAAACCATGAATATCATCGGTAAGGTAATAGTGAACACCTTTTTCGTCTTTTTGCGACACCATTAGCATAGCATGGGCCAGCATCCAAACGGGGGTGGGCTTGTGTTTTTTCAGCAGCGGTGGCATCAGGGCTGATACGGTCTTCATCACGCCAAGTGAAATCTTTTCGGCGGTGCGGTGGTCTTCACGCTCAGGGTCTTCGAGGATGGACGGGTGCATAATGTTGAGCACGGGCAGTTCCAAGCGCTTGAGCCTTTCTTCCATTTCGCCTTTGGTTTTCAGATAGAAGAACGGAGAGTTGGCCTTGGCACCAATACTGCTGACTACCGTAAAGCTATGTGCGCGGTGCTGTTTGGCCCATTCGGCCAGTGCTATAACATAATCATAATCCACTTTCCTGAACTGCTGCTTTGTTCCGGCCTTTTTCATGGTGGTTCCCAGCGCACAAAACACGTCGTCGATCTGCACACCTGTGTTCAATCCGCTTTCGAGCGTATCGAAGTCGAGGATAATTTCTGTAACCTTTGGCAGGTGGGCAAATCCGGTTTCGCGGCGGTGCACCACAATGATGTTATCATAGTCGGATGAGGCATTGAGTTGCCTTACAAGATGTTTGCCGGTAGAGCCTGTAGCTCCGGCTACAAGCGCATTCTTTTTCTTCTTATTCATACAAGCGCATAACAATCGAAAGGGGAACATGTTGGTTATGGAATGTGATTCGATTGATATCGCTAATTGTATTAGAGCTAATAAGGTTTGTTTTCTTCTGTTATTATTGAAAGTATTCGGCTGAAAGCTTTCTTGTACTTTTGGCTTGACCCAAAAGTACCAAAAGGTCAACGCTAACGAGGGCATGTCGGCAAAAGCTACGCAGGGAATTATCCACGCCATTCGAGCCGTTCACGGGATTCCTGGTAGACGTTATTAGATTTTTGGCTTTATAAGTTTTTATAATTATTATACCGGTTCACTCGCGAATGGCTACCACACAGGCCCACGCCATAATTCCCTACTTGTTTTGCGAGACACACCCTCGTAGGCCGGGGGATAATTGCGCTCTTGTCTTTACTTTATACTATTTGGAAGTCTTCCTTACCGAAGGTGTAGAGCAAAGACTTCGAAGGGAACCTGCGCGATCGTTATCTTCGGTGAGGATTGGGAGATTGATAACAGTAATAATCTATATGTTTTACATCGAACTGACGCTAAAATAATGAACCCGGCACCCGGTTCTTCTAAAATGCCTAAATTCGCATCACTTTAACAGGAAATAAAACGATACAAAATATTATGGCTGAAGACAATAAGGTGATCTTTTCGATGGTGAATGTAAGTAAGCAGACACCGCAGGGCAAGCAGATTCTGAAAAATATTTATCTCTCGTTCTTTTATGGAGCAAAAATCGGTGTTTTAGGACTTAACGGTGCTGGTAAGTCGACCGTGCTGCGTATTATCGCCGGACTTGATGAACAGTATGAGGGCGATGTGACCTTTTCGCCGGGATATTCGGTGGGTTTTCTCCCGCAGGAACCCAAGCTCGATGACAATAAGAAAGTAATTGATGTGGTGAAGGAAGGCGTTCAGAGTACGGTGGATTTGCTGGAGGAGTACGAAAAAATTAACGCCAGCTTTATGGACGAGGAAATTATGAGCGATCCGGACAAGATGAACGCTTTGATTGAGCGCCAAGCTAAAGTGCAGGAGGAAATCGATCGTGTGGGTGCCTGGGATCTCGACTCAAAGCTGGAGCAGGCCATGGATGCGCTCCGCACCCCGGACGGCGATACGCCCATCAACATCATTTCGGGCGGTGAGCGCCGCCGCGTGGCCTTGTGCCGTCTGCTTTTGCAGGAGCCGGATATCCTGCTGCTCGATGAGCCTACCAACCACCTCGATGCCGAGTCGGTGCACTGGCTTGAGCAGCATCTTCAGCAATACAAGGGAACTGTGATTGCCGTGACCCACGACCGTTATTTCCTTGATAATGTCGCCGGATGGATTCTGGAGCTTGACCGCGGCGAGGGTATCCCGTACAAAGGTAACTATTCATCGTGGCTGGAACAGAAAATGGGCCGCCTGCAACAGGAGGAGAAGCAGGAGAGCAAGCGCCAGAAAGCCCTGAAGCGTGAGCTGGAGTGGGCACAGAAGGGTCCGAAAGGCCGCCAGAGCAAGGGCAAAGCCCGTCTGAATAATTATGAGGCAATGATGGCCGAAGATATCAAGGAGAAGGAAGCCAAGGTGGAAATCCCGATCCCTAACGGGCCAAGATTGGGTAAGGAAGTGATTGAAGCTGTCGATTTGGCCAAAGGTTATGACGACCGCCTCCTGTACGAAAACATGAACTTCAACCTCCCGCAGGCCGGAATTGTGGGTGTGATTGGCCCGAACGGGGCAGGAAAAACCACCCTTTTCAGGATGATTATGGGTGAGGAGCAGCCCGATCGCGGAGAGCTCAAAATTGGCGAAACCGTAAAAATAGGCTATGTGGACCAGCGCCATGCTGATATCGACCCGGAAAAGACCGTTTATGAAGTCATCAGCGGTGGTCATGAGGTCATCGAGATCGGCGGACAAAGCATCAACGCCAGGGCTTATGTCAGCCGCTTTAACTTCAGTGGCTCCGACCAGCAGAAAAAAGTGGGGGTGCTTTCGGGAGGGGAGCGCAACCGCCTGCACCTGGCCATGACCCTGAAAACTGAAGCCAACGTAATGCTCCTCGATGAGCCAACCAACGATATTGACGTGAATACCCTGCGTGCCCTCGAAGAGGGGATTGAGAATTTCGCCGGATGTGCGGTAGTGGTATCGCACGACCGCTGGTTCCTCGACCGCATCTGTACGCATATCCTGGCTTTCGAAGGCAATTCAAGTACCTATTTCTTCGAAGGTTCCTTTAGCGAATATGAAGACAACCGCCGCAAGCGCCTGGGTGGAGACATCATCCCGAAAAGGCTGAAATATAAGAAGCTGACGAGGTAGGTTTGGAGGTTTCTAAGTTTCATACGTTTGTAGGTTTTTATGTTTAAGAAGTCGTGTTCAATTACTTAAGCAAAGTTGGCAGATGGTTCCGATAATTATTGGAATTGGCAATGTAGTTTTCTGATTTGTAGGGTCGAAATCCCTGGAGGGGATGGCGACCCTGGTTCTGCATCCACTAAGTTTCATACGTTTGTGGGGTTAAAGAGGGTGTTTAAGCGCGCAGGTGTTCAGGTGTTTAAGTGGAGTTGGCAATATAGCATAGAGCAAAGGGCTCAGGGCAAAGAGTTCTTTTCAGCTTCACTTATTAACGGCTTGGTATGCCGGAGTGAATGTTTGTCGGAATCTGTCCCCGATAGCTATCGGGGTCCGATACCATAATCTTGCAGCCTCTGGCTGCTTTTGAATCTAACAAAAATCTTGCTAGTGGAAGGGTTGAGTGAATGACGATTCTATACAGCTCACGTGAAGATTATTTGAATTCGCATTGATGGACTTCACTTGATAACTATTTGACGAATTAACCAATATACTATTTTACGAATAGAATATGTTGGACTTTAAGATTGTGGGAGTTTTGCGGATATATGTTTCTTGACTGCTAACAACTTTTACTGAATTTTCTTTTCATTTTCTGAAAGGGTCATCAACTATTAAATTGAAATGTCAATAATGAAGTTAGATTAACCAAAAGCAAACAGATGATGAAAAAGACAATTTTAATCAGCCTGACAATTTTAATGACACTGGGCGTGTATGCTCAGCGAAAAGCAGTTCGTAGTGCCAGCACTTCTGTGGAGCCCGGGTATTACCGTATCCGCACGGCAGCCAATCAAATTAAGTATATTGATGTGCCTGGCTATGGCCTGGAAGCTAAGAACAAAGATTACCATCTCCAGCTTTGGGACATGGACGATGGCTGGGATCGTATTATCCAGGTGATACCTGCCGGAGATGGCTATTTCAAGCTTTCGCCTGCCCACAGTACGCATGTCTTCGATATTGAAGGAGGCGAAGGAGCAACAGATAACGGAGCCAAGCTTCAACTTTGGGACGATAAGCGCCAAACAAACCAGGCGTTTAAGTTCGTTAAAGCTCCCGGAAAGGATACTTATTACATCAAGGCAAGACACTCAGGCAAATACCTCGACGCCGTGGATGCCGATATCCATAGCAATGGATGCGCCATACAGCAGTGGAGCTATTCAGGGAAAATCGACCAGCGGTGGGTGCTTGAGCCTTATCACGGGTATGTGGATAAAATCTACACCGGCTCATTCTATATTAAAAATGCCTACAGCAATAAATACTGGGACGTGTCTGGTTATGGCAGCGCTACCAACAAAAACTCAAAAACTGTTCAGATTTGGGAAATGGATAGCGGTTCCGACCGCAGAGTAAAGTTTATCCCTTCCGGAGATAAAAACTACTTCTATATCCAGTTTCAGAATGGTGGTAAATGCGCCGATATCCAAGGGAGAAGCTACATAAACGGTGGCGACCTGGTGATCTATGACCACACCGGAGGAGATAACCAGAAGTTCCGTTTCGACCATGTAGGGAACGATCGCTATGTTATCATCGCCAAGCACAGCAACAAAGCCATTGACGTCAGCGGTGGAAACTCTGAAATCCATAAAAACGGTCCGGACCTCCATCAGTGGGATATCCACAAAGGAAGAAGCCAGCAATGGGTGCTGATTCATGCCGATGGCAGAAAGCGCAACTATCAGTTTAAAGGCGCTAAAGTGAGCGGTCCGCAACCGCTATCGAATTAATTATAACTAATCTTCAGAATGAGCCGCTTCCTGAATAAGGGGCGGCTTTATTATTTTATCTATAAACCTTATCAAAACGCTTTTCCAGTTCAGGAAGTTTTCAGACTTTTGCAGCGCATAAAAACAAGGGTTATGAAAGAGCGTAATCAAATGATTCTCAATAACATTAAAGTTTATGGTGTTATCACCGTAGGCTTGTTTCTCAGTTCGTTGGGGTGGACGGCTTTCCTGATTCCGTCGGATATCATTGGCGGCGGCATCACCGGACTGGCAGCACTGATCTATTTTGCCACCGGGATTCCTGTGGGGCCACTCAACCTGGCCGTCAATGCCATCCTTATCCTGTTCTCATTTAAAGCACTCGGAAAAGGATTTGGATTCAAAACCATCTATTCCTTTACAGTGATGTCGGTTTTTCTGACTTTCCTCCAAACAGTGATTACCGAGCCGGTGGTAGACGACCGCTTTCTTTCGGCCATCGTAGGCGGTATCCTCGGTGGTGGTGCTATCGGACTGATTTTTACGCAGGGCGGGAGCACCGGGGGCACGGAGATTATCGCCATGATGATCAACAAGAAGCGGAATATCAGTCCGGGAAAGATAATCCTGGCTTTCGATGTGGTGATTATCGCCTCTTCCTACCTTGTTTTTGGTGAGATTGAAGCCATCGTTTACGGATATGTAACGATGGGGGTGGTTTCTTATGTGATTGATCTTACGTTGACCGGTAACCAACGCTCGGTGCAGCTCTTTATCTTTAGCAAAAAAGCGCAGGAGGTGGCCGACACTATCGGCTACGACCTGCAGCGCGGCGTTACCCTGGTGAAAGGCAAAGGCTGGTACACCAATAAAGATTTCGATATTGTGATGGTGGTGGTGCGCAAGCGCGAGTCAACACACGTGTTTCACCTGGTAAAAAATATCGATGAGGAAGCCTTTATCTCTGTGGGCAGTGTGATGGGCGTTTACGGCAAAGGTTTCGACCAGCTAAAAATCAAACCCAAAAAGCGCAAGCCCCGTATGGTAGAGCAGCAGGGACAACTTTAAGAAATTCCAAATCTAAAATTCCAAAATCCAATAAAAGCGAAATGAATTTGCTGCTGGGAGAATAGGTATATAGTCAATTGTTAATTCGTTGAATAGTTGATTTGTAAGAGAACTTCTACTGTCACTAATGGATGCGAGTTTTTAGCGAATTGATTCGAACTCTGATGCCCGGGAGATGAAACCAGCGACCTCTTCATTGCCATGTTGCCAATTGCCCACTAATTCCAAATTAACTATTATACTCTTCAACTAATATACTATTAAACGAATCAGCCATTCCTTCTTCTTTCAACACCTCCTTTAGCCCCGCCTCTAAGTGAGGACAGTAAGGCTGGTAGCCTTCGATCAGCTCCGGGTGTTTTGTCCGCACATCCAGCGAAAAGGAAAATGCTTCGGCAATCGCTTTTTCATGACGCAGCTTCATCCACCAAAAGGGCTTTCTCTTTACCTCCTTACCGCTGAGTTTCGCCAGCATCCTGACAAAGTCTTCTTGCGTAAGGGCAGGTTGAAGCCCCAAATTATAAACATCACCGGGCCTTCCGTGGAGGGCAAGATGAAGCATCAGTCCGGCCACATCTTTCACGTGGATAAAGGTCATCAGGTTATTTCCTTTCCCGTAAAGGGGGATGCGGCCTTTTGCCTTGGCGGGATGAAGATAAAACGCCCTCAGCCATGAACCCGTACCGTAAATCCATGAAGGGCGGGTGGTGATGATGGGTAGCCTGGAGTTTTTCAAGGCCTTAAGGACGGGCTTCTCAGCTTCGAAATATTCGCGCTGGAAGCTGATGGGGTTCGGAGGATAAGATTCATCCACCGCTTCAGTGCCGTGAGAACCATACACCAGGGTGCCTGAAACGAAGACCAGCAATGGGGGAGTGGGCAGGCTTTGCAGCCACGAGAGCAGGCGCTCATTCGCCAGGCGGTTTTCGGCAGCCGCTTTTTGGCGGCTTTTCCGGTTCTTTCCTGAGAGCCGCGCCGTGTGGAAAATCACATCAGGAAGATCGCTTTCAAGCCGAGACCAGTCGAAATCTTGCAGTCCTCCGCTGAACTCCCTGATTCGGCTGTCTTGCAGAGGCGTGTTGTTAACCAGGGCACTGGTTTTAATGCCCTTATCCAAAAGCTGAGCACATAAGTATTGCCCGACATATCCCGATGCGCCTAAAACAAAAGCTTCAATTATTTTTTTCATGGTTGGTATTTTATTCACTGATGGTTTTCCAATGTGATAAGTCTCTTGAAATGATGGATTCTAATTCCGAAATATCTTTTATAAATTCTTTGTTCAGTTCATTAAAAAGCGCAGCATCTAATTGTGTTTTTTTGAAGAACCGTTTCTTTAGAGCTTCGGAAAAGTCCCTTCTGATGCGATGAGGCAGCATGGCGTGTGTCCACCGCTTCACGTTTTCGTTCCGGATGAATCTGAAGACCGATTTGACCAGTGGGTTGCCGGGGACTCCGCTTGCGTTGTAACTTCTTTGATTATTCGCAAAACCAAATGGACCAGCACCGATAAATCCGGTGAGTTCTTCTAACAGCCTTTCGGGATGGTTTTTCAGGTCATCGAAGAGTACGATTTTAACCTGATTGAAAGTGCTCAGGTACTTTTCAGCCATACTTGCGTAATAACTGGCTCCCAGGTAATCGTATGCGGGAACCCAGCCCTGCGTTTTACGGCTTTCCCAAGCCGCAACCGCTTCCTCAAACGGAAGGTCTTCATGGCTTTCAAGATTAAAAACGTATTGCGAGAACATGCGCTCCACAGGCTGGCGCAGGATGATAATAATTTTTAAATCCTCAGGGTGGGGATGGATTTCACGGATGCTGGAAATGACGTGGTCGGTCCAGAGCGGGTAGCTGTAGCTGACAGACTTTTCGCCAATCACCGGCTTTTCGGATGCATTAAAATATTCAAGGTATTGCTTTCGCGACATGACCGGCTGTTTGTCAAGCACTAAGAACGGGTTCTGGCCATCTGCGGAAGCAAAATAGTTGGGTTCCTTTTCTGGGATAAAGATTTCAGGATGGCTGTTCAGGTATCGCGACAGCGAGGTGGTTCCGGCCTTGGCAACGCCGGCAATCAGAAAATCAGGAAATCTTTCGTTTTGTGTGGACATTGCTTTTTCCTCCCAATCAAGACCTTGAAAACAATTGCTTACAATACAGCTGGTAACAAGAAATGTTTATTCGCGGAAGCAGATGATTTAGGTTTGACCCAGGTGCTTGACCATGGTAGTTACTCCACTGACTCGAATGAGTCTGCGAATAAGTACGGGTGTTTTACTGAATTAGTTTTGAAAAGCCATGGCATAAAGCCTTGCGGCATCTTCTCTATGTTCAGGGCGAATACCCTGATGTATTTTATAATCCATCATTCTCTGTATAAAGAATCACAATTCCATGTCTTTCGTCGACTGATTTATATTTTCAGCAAAGGGCCAATAACCTCTTTAAGCATAAATCTTAAGGCTTTAGCGTTATATGATTTGTCATTAAATGTGCCAATAACGTATGCTTCCGTTTGCGGATGGAAAAACATAAAAGCTCCGGTAACGCCCACACAGCCCCAGCAATAATACTTTTCAGGCATCATCAGGGGAATGGCTCTGGGTTTCCAGACAGAATATCCATAATTAAAGCCAATGGCCGGGAATCCCATTTTCACGTCATCGTTAATCATCCGGTGCAGGGTGGATTCCTTTGCCAGTTGACCGTTCACCAGGGCTTTCATAAAAACCAGAAACTCATTTAAAGGAGCCACCACGCCTCCGCCGGCATAATCGATCCGTGCTATTCTTTTATCCTCAATAAGGTCGGTGTCGAAAATCTTAATCCGGGCGGGTGGATAATCCGGTTTGTTTTTAGGCTTGGAATACCCGCTGATATATGCATTATCCATACCCAGGGGCTCCAGAATCATTTCATGAACGGCAGAGTGAAATGGTTTTTTGGTGATGTTTTCGATGATTAAACCCAGCAGGTAATAATTTGTATCGGTATAGAAATGTTTTTGACCGGGCTTGCCTACCGGTTTGAGGTTTGCTTTACCCCATTCCACTGCCTCCCTAATGGTCAGTTCAAGCTCCGGTTCATCAAGTATCTTTTTAAGCAAAGGGAAAAAGGCATCATTTAATCCGGATGTTTGTTTTAGCAGGTGCCTGATCGTAATATCTCCGGAGTAGTCTTTGCCCTTATAGAGATGCAGGCCGCGCATGAGGTCGTCGTCGAGGTAGTGTGCTATTTTATCATCAAAATTCAGCAAGCCCTTATCGTGAAGCATGCCAGTTATGGTAGCTGTAAATAATTTGCCCACCGAAGCCAAATGATTGGCCTGCATTGGATTTGCCTCAAAATCACCTGTTTTTCCTTCGGCAATATTTAAATCGATACCCAACTTTTCGGAGTGAACAAGCAGATAAGCATTCTCCGCTTTTTTGTCGCTTTGAACCTGTTTTCTGAACCTGGATTCTATTCTTTCCTTTACCAGTGATGCCTTTTCCATTATTGATGATTTCATTTAAATGATTGATAAATCGTTTATTTGTTAGCACCTGCTTATCCGCTGCGATGCAAGGCAACTATAGCTTTTTGCTTTTGTATTCGTAACTTTCGTTTGATCTTGCGTTTCGTTTACTGCTCTGTTTTGCTGCAATTGGCCGACTGCACTGAAACATTTTGTCTGTTTTGGGTTTAAAAATATGAATTTTTTTATCGTGATAGGGTCAGAAAATGCCACCCGGCAAAGTTGTTATTGTTGAAGAAGGTTTCATGCATTTGGGAACTCACGAACAGGTTTGGGGAGCTGAATGGAAATATGCCGGTTAGCAAAGAAACTGGTGAAGTAGCTAGGAAATTTAAAATACCGGTCTGAAAAGCAATTGTTTCCTGTTTATGATGGATAGTTTATCTATTTTATCCAACCAACAGATTTTCTCCATTTGTTATATTCGTATTGTCTTGCTGCAAAGTTTTCTGGTGGACGTTGATTTTCATTTTTCACTTTTTCTTTCATTATTTCAGTTTGCTCTTCAAGAGTGTTTAGACCAAGCGCTTTTCTCCTTTGATTGACCTTAGTGATGTCATCAAATAGATTTGGTTTCATTTCACCATCTTTGCCCCAATCAAATTGAGTTCCGTAAAGTTGTGGTTTTCCTTCAAAAACAGCTATTCGGTCGGTTAAATACGCTAAACCTAAAGGATTCGCTTTATTTTCCTGCACGGCTTCTTGTAACAGCTCAGCAGCTTTTTTCATAAAGTGAGGTTGCCCGATAGAGTGTTGAATAACCAACCAAGCCGCATCACTTGCTTCTTTGCCTACTCTGTCAACAGTCGGATAGCCGATTGTGTCAATTATTTCGTGCAGGATTATCGCGTTTCTATTATGTAAATCGGCCATTTCTTCATTGTACCCTTCCCCAAGTTGTCCTCCTTGCACAAGAGAGTCGCGTAATTCTAAGTCTTTATTCCTTAGTCCAATAATTATTTCCGCAATTTCGGTATAGATCATTACTGTTCCGTTTATTAAAAGAGACCTAAAAATACTAAAAAATACACATTTATTGGCTGGCAGGGGCATGCCTCTTATCCGCAACCCACATCTATCAACGGCCTTTTCTGGTTTGTAGATTTCAAAAAACGCCATCAGTTCTGGATACAGTGCTCCAAATAAGTCTTCGGTCTGCTAATATTTATCGTAGTTCCCCATTTAGTTTATTTTTGATTTGTTAGTTGTTTCAACAAAGGAGTAATCCCAACAGCTCATGGATCGTGCGTTTAATTGATCCCAGGCAGTATAAAGAAGCGGTAAAATTAACTATACTTATTGTTGAAAAAAATTAATAAATACCTCACCGATTTTTGTGCAGCGCTTCACAAATACTTTAATATTACCCGTTCATTTTACATTTTTATATTTTGAATTTAGGTTCACTTAAAATTATTTTACCGATGCAAATAAAAAAGGTCGTTTCCGCACAAAAAGAAAAGTTACAATCCATACTCAGTCCGCAGGAAAGGGCGCTGGGCGAAATTATTTTTAACAACGGGCAGTGCCAGGTGCTGGCGCAGTCGGTATCGCGCTTTGATCTGATTGTGGCCGATGAACTGGAAAAAGAAATCGATGAGTACTCCCTTAATATTGAATGGCCGGATGAAGAAGCCTATGAATCGGGTTCCGGTGCAATCTATCCGTATTGTGGCAACGAACCGGTTGAGTGGGACAAATATGCGTATGCCTGCCTGTTGCAGGTGGAAAACGAAGCACAACTGCTTAACCCCAAAGAACATTTGGAGCATAAAAAATATACCCGGAAGGGAATGATTAAGCGTGTGCTGGCCGAGCGGCGGCAAAAAGCAGACAAAGCCGAATACCGCATCAAGTGGGCCGGTAATATTTACGGCGACCATATTCTGACCAACGAAAGAGGGGTAAAATATAAAGTGTTCCTGCGCGATTTTGAAAACGAAACCGGTTACAGCGACAGCATGGACGCGAAACTGAACAAATTGGGCACCACCAAGCACATCATGTTTGTATTCAGGAAATTAAAGGAAAACAAAGCACTGTACAACCGATTAAGTAAAACATACCCTTTTGTGGAAGTATTTTGTGACCCGCTCAACGATTATAAGATTACCTGGCACTACCCGCACCAGCTTCCGGTTGACGAGCAACTGCTGATTTCTCGGTATTTTAAAAATGCCGGCTTTATTGAAGATGCACAAATTACCGGATTTCTCAGGTTTATTGAGGAAGCTGCTGATTTTCCGCACATCCGCATCCGGCCCGAGGTGGCCGAAAAGGTGGAAGCAGCTTTTGAGCAGGAAATGCTGATGAGCCTGCGCGACCAGCACATCCCCGATTTCAGTATGATACATGCCGACCTTTACCCTTATCAGAAAGAGGGTGTTGAGTTCGCACTATTCCGCAAAAATGCCATCATTGCCGATGAAATGGGTCTGGGAAAAACCATTCAGGCCATTGCCACCTCCATCCTTAAAAAGAAGATTTTCGGATTTGAAAAAACACTGGTGGTTTGCCCGGCATCGCTGAAAGAGCAGTGGAAAAAAGAGGTGGAGAAATTTTCGGACGAAAAGGCGTTGGTAGTGCAGGGTTTTCCTGACGAAAGGGCGGCTCAATACAAAAACGATGAGTATTTCTTTTTCATCGTGAATTACGAGACCGTGCTGCGCGACCAGATGGCCATCAACAATGCCGGCATCGATTTTCTGATTCTCGACGAGGCACAACGTGCCAAAAATTACGAAACCAAGACTGCCGCCTCGCTGAAACGGTTGGAAGCCAAACATAAACTGGCCATTACCGGTACGCCCATCGAAAACCGGCTCATCGATATTTTTTCGGTGATGGGCATCCTCGATCCCCAATTCTTCGGGCCGCTGTGGGAGTTTTCGTACCAGCACTGCCTGTTCGACCCCGACCGCCACAACAAAATCAACGGTTACTACAACCTCCAGAAACTCAATAAAAAACTGGAAAAAATATTGCTCCGGCGCGAAAAACGTAAGGTAATCGACCAACTGCCCAACCTGCAGCAACACGATATTCCTGTGGAGCTTTCGCCGCTGCAGGCCGATTACCACGGTTCTTATGCCAGCGGGATTGCCGCCATCCTGCGCAAAAAATTTCTGACGCCTTACGATATGCAAAAAATGCAACTGTTACTGGCCAGCATGCGCATGGTATGCGATTCCACTTACCTGATTGACGACGAAACCAACGAGTCACCAAAATTAGAAGAGTTGCAGCATATTCTTGTTGAAAAATTAGATGTGCCCAACCGCGATACCAAAATCATCATTTTTTCGGAATGGGTGAAAGTACACAAACTTATCGGGAAAATGCTCCGCGAAAACAACATCGGGTTTGTGGAGCTTAATGGCAAAATACCGGTAAAATCGCGTGGCGAGCTCATCCGTAAATTTGAAACTAACCCGCAGTACAAAATATTTTTATCGACCGAAGCCGGCGGTTCGGGATTAAACCTGCAGGTGGCCGACACACTCATCAATTTTGAACTGCCGTGGAACCCGGCCAAAAAGAACCAGCGCATTGGCCGCATCGACCGGATTGGGCAGAAAAGCAACAAACTCACTATCTACAATTTCATCACCCGCAATTCCATCGAAATGAAAATTGCCTCGGGCCTGCTGGTAAAACAGAGCCTGTTCGACGGCGTGCTGGGCGAAAGCGGACAAACAAATTTTGTGGATTTCAGCACCAAAGGGCGTTCGCAGTTTATTCAGCAATTAGAAGAATTTGTGAACGAAATTGAACAAACCGAACCGGAAGAAACAGAGAAATCCGAAGTCCCGGAAGAATCCGAACCCTTACAGGAGGAGGCCGCCCAACAAAAGCCTGGTGACGAGATCGACCTTTCCGAAGACGCTGCCGAACAACAGGAAGAACCTGCCGCTGCCCCCGCAGAAACCACAGGAGGTAACGGTCAGGGCGGGAATGTCAGTGCCGAAGATATGGAACAGGTAATGAACAACGGCATGCAGTTCCTTTCAGGCTTGTTTAAAATGGCCACCGGAAAAGAGATGGGCATGGAAGACCAAAAAATTGAGATAAACAAAGAAACCGGCGAAGTGACTATGAAATTTAAGCTGCCGGTGTGAAAGGCGCTAAGCGGTTCGATCCGCTAAGCGCGTAAAGGAAATACAGGCAAAACAATTGCTGGGAAGATTGGAAGGTAGAGTTTCCATTTTTCAGGCATCTGCAACAATAGTGAGTGATTGGATATGGCCGATTGATTATGCAAGCGATTTTGCATTTCAAATCATTTGTTTTAATTTTGGTGGTATAAAAATTGAGAAAATAGTAGTACAATGGAGAAAATAACTTTGAGTTTGCGCAATGCGTTGTTAAAAAAGCAGATTAAGGCCTATGCACAAAGAAGAGGACTGACCGTTTCCGGTATTGTTGAAAACTACCTGCAAAATCTGATAAAACAGGAAAGACAAAATGCCAAAAAGGATTATGAATTACCAGCGGAATTGAATTCATTACTTGAGGGGATTGAAGTAAACGATGAGCTGCAAAAAAAGGATTACAAAACCTTAAGAGACGAAATGTATGCCAGTCGTGCCAAATAAAATTAATCGGATTTTACTGGATGTGAATGTTTGCATCGATATTATTGTAAATCGCTCGCTTTCGCCCGAAACCAAAAAGGAATTATTTGCTGTTTTTATTCAAAATGAAATTGAAGTTTTTATACCTGCATTTTCCATCGATACTATTTTCTACATCCTGAACAGCTCCATGAAAATTGATAAGCAAGTAGCCAAAAATGCGATACGTAAGCTTTTAAAATTCACAAAGTTGTTACATACCACCGATGAAACAATCTACAAGGCATTTGTTTCCAATTTTTCCGATTTTGAAGATGCCCTGATAAATTCATTGGCAGAAGCGCACGATATGGATGTGATTCTTACCAATAATACCTCCGATTTCGTCCAATCAGATTTACCCGTATATCGTCCGGTTGATTTTATTGCAGTTTTCAGGTAGCTGGGTTATGCTATATTCTCCAAACTCTCCATCAGCTCATACGCAATCTTATTGCTTTCAATCCGCATCATGCTCTCTTCGGCGCTGCCATAACTAAGCAGGTTGATGCTGCCGTACCAAACGATTTTTTGGTCGATGACAGCAAATTTCTGGTGGATGTTCGGCTTGAATACTAAATGAATTCCTGTAGTTTCCATTTGTTTAACTGCTTCTTTCCAGGCTGTTAAATCTTTGTTTTGAAAATCTTCCGCCGGACGGGTTAACACAGTTATTTTTACCTTTTTTGCAAGGACAGGTTCCAAATTACGCATGATTTGCTGTGTCCTTCGTTTGGTAACAAACGGACTTACAATCACGATTTCGTGTTTTGCATGATTTATATCGTTTGAGAAAACCGGATAAAAATTTCTTTTATCGAAAATAATGTCCACATTTTCTTCTTTTTGTGCCGCCGTTGAAAAAAGTTCGCCTTTCATTTTATAACCAATGGAGGCATAACCCGAAAGCCGACGGTTGTACATCCGCTCAAACATCTGCACATGAATGTCGATATAATCGAAAATGAGTGCTTCTTTTTTACCTTCAAACAGTCGGTGCAAACGCCCTGTATATTGCTGGAGCGTCCCTTTCCATGAAATGGGCATCGCCAGAAACAACGTATCGAGCCGCGGTTCGTCGAAACCCTCGCCAATAAATCTTCCCGTAGCCACGATGGTTAGCGGTTTATCGATTGACGATTCTACTATTTTCTGCATGGTTTCGCGAGTGCTTTTATTTCCCATTCCGCCAGTTACTGAAATTGTATCGGGAATTTTTTGCGCTAACATTTCAGATAAAATTTTTACATGCTCAACACGCTCCGTGAGCACAATGCAGTTTTTGCCATTTTTGTGGCACTCAATTACATCGTCAGCAATCAGTTGATTTCTGATTTCGTTATTAACTATTTCAGCATACAATTCCTGAATGGTCCATTCTTTTTCCTCTTTTTCTGCCAAAGAATGAATTCTGAAAGAGGTAAAACGGGGAACAATAAAGTGGTCAAATGGCCTTTTTTCTGCCTGTTTTTTTGCATCGTCGCGGTAACGAATGGGGCCGCAGTGCATAAAAATGATGGGATGGTGGCCGTCTTTCCGCGTGGGAGTGGCGGTTAATCCGTAAACATATTTTGCTGAAACATTTTTCAGGATTGACTCAAAACTGAACGCCGGAACATGGTGACATTCGTCCACAATCACCATCCCGTAGTCTTTTATAAAATCCTTTACTTCGCCCATTCGGGATAATGACTGCATGATGGCAATGTCGATGATGCCATTGCGGGTTTGTTTCCCGCCGCCAACCTGACCAATAATAGTCCGGGGCTTTTTACCTTGTTTGCCTTTCGTTTTTATTTCTTCATTAATCGTAAGAAATTCGCTGAGTTTTTCTTTCCACTG
Organism: Bacteroidota bacterium; assembly: GCA_021767705.1. GTDB lineage: Bacteria > Bacteroidota > Bacteroidia > Bacteroidales > JAIPAH01 > JAIPAH01. Next base: position 24,698 of record JAASSU010000015.1, read on the forward strand.
ATTGACCAGACTAACCTTGTTGACCAAAATGAGGGTGTTTACTTTTCTTTTGGTAATGATATTTATGGCGGCAATAGTTTTGCCGAATGCAGTGGTGCCGCAAAGAACACCTGTGTTGTTAGCCAGCATATTTGCCACAGCAAAGGGTTGTTCTTCCCTGAGTGTACCATTAAAAGTGACATTGATTTCCCGGCCTGCATTTGTTTTGTCAATCCAGGTTGATTTCACTTTAATTTCATCTAATAAATTTTTCAACTCCTGTTCGCATCCGCGTGGCAAACAAATATAATCGCCGGTTTCATCGGCACATGAAATAATACGCGGTTTATTGAAAGTGGAAAGCCGCATGGCCTGGGCTTTGTAAAACTCCGGGTTTTTGAAGGCGGCCAGTCGTTTTATCCGGTTTAATGCTTTGGCAGAAGTTCCTTTTTTAGGAAAGAATAGCATATTGGCTTTTACAATTTCAACGGTTCCGGGAAAATCCTTTTTTTTGAGAACCTCCTTATTTATCTCCCACGGTTTAGGCAATTCTGTTTCTTCGTCATCCCTTTTAAGAAAACCAAGTTCATTTCCCTGGCTCAACTGTTCGGTCAGGGATTCAATTCGATTTTGTGTAAGCCGTTCAACAGAAGATAAAAACGCCCACTGATCGCGGTATGGCTGAAAATTCTCATCAATGAAAACGCTGTTGTTTTTTTCCCGGGCCGTTTTTTGTAGCGGGAGCGCAATAAGATTTCCGAAGCCGCCTTTGGGCATGGTATCCTGATTAGGGAACAACCTGTCGTACGATTTAAAAGCAATTTCATGCCGCTGTTTCATTGAATAAGTGAGCAATGCGCTTCCCAATTTTCTGGCCTCCGACGCAGGAACTGGCTGCTTAAAGAAAAACCAAGCATGAGCGCCATTCCCCGAACGGGAGCATTCCACTGCAACCGGGATTGTAAATTCAGAACAAACTTCTCGTATAGTTGAAATATCTTTTTGCCATTCTTCCCCATCAAAATCAATAGCTAAAAACCAGCAGGTTTCATCCGAAAGCAATGGGTAAATTCCGGCAACAATTTTTCCACGCAAATGATTTTCGATGGCCTGACTATTCAACTTCAGGAAATTTTTGTTTTTGCAGGCAGAGCATTTTATTTTGGGTTTTTGGCAGATTCCCGGCACCCACTCATTTCCGCAGGCAGGCGAATAACCCGAAATTCCTTTTTTGCTGTTTTCCCATCGGGTTGCAAACACATCTTCACGGCCTTTAAAAAGCATCATAAACAAATTCACTTTCTCAGCCGGAGGTGAATAATTGTCGATGATTTTGCTTACTATTTCATCTGAGGCAATATCAGGGTTATTTGTTTTTGACGGGTTCCTTGTAATTACATCAACTTTTTCATTTTCGGTTGCTGGCTTTTTTTTGGTTTGATTTTCAAGTTGTTGTATTCTTTTTTTTAGCTGCTGGTTTTCAGCTTGCAGTGTGCGGTATTTTTTTAGCAATTCATTGAAATTCATAAAAAGCAGCCATTCATTTTTGTAAAAATAGCAAGAATTTTAATCTGAGGGAAATAGCCTGATTGATTCATAAACACATATAATGCATTGTTTTGGGAATTTATGGTTCGTAATTTTTCCCATTTTCTATGTCCAAATTATGCAATGATGAATTAAACTACGACACCACAGTAACCTACATACTGGCCAGCGGAATGCAATCGCGCCCTTGTCCGCAACCCACATCTATCAACGGCCTTTTCTGGTTTGTAGCTTTCAAAAAACTCAATCAATTCTGCATAAGGAGTTTTTTCAGTTAGGTCTTATTTCATGATATGTTGTATTATAAGTCCCAGTATAAATGCCATGATTTGAAACCATGTTTATCTTTTTCTGTTGCCCATTTGGTTGGTTGAAAAATAAAGTCAGATAAAAAATGTGCAACAAGAATTTTTAATAATAAGTCTACGTTTAATGCGTCCATATTTATTTCGCTTTAGAAATGAGATCAAGATATCTTTCTACAAAGGCATTAATACTTCCAATATTTCCGTAAGTAACCAATCGTTTATGAGTAGCTGGCTGAGTAATCTTCAATATGCTTGCGATTTCACTTTGGTTCTTTTTGTCTAAAAGATGGATAAAAACAGCCATTGCAGTATTTGCTGTCCAACGACTGATAACAGCATCGGCAAGTTTAGATTCTACATAAAACTCTTTATTAGCACTTTCCCATGGCGTGTCCACTCCTAATCTTTCATTTTCCTTTTTTAATTTATCAAGTAAATAACCTGATTTTTGAAAAGCCTCACCTTGTGACTCTGATACTTTATTTCCCGAATAGCTTACTTCCCCAATTCCTATTGCAATCCGTGCATCCGTATAAGCGTAGTTTATAGGTTTATTTGATCTTCTTTTTCCTGTTAAAGTATAGCTTGATTCAAAAGTGCGTAAATGAGCTCTTATTATTATGGCTGATATAAGGGCTAATTCAGGATCCGGAATTATTGCCTGGAAACTGTCTCCTCTAAAAATCTGAAATGAAGCTTTGTTGAATAAAACCTTCCTGTTAAGCTCATTAAAAGTTTCTTTTAGAGAGTTAATCACTGTTTCTATTTCTCCACCTTTAATAGTTCTAGATTTAACAAGATCTCCTGTAAGTACTGCAACTTTCTTCATGCTATTGTCATTTTTATCACCATAAACAACTATAACCAATAGAGGTTATAAAGCACAAATATAACCACCGCAAGTTATGCTTGCAAGATATATTTCTTTTTATCTCTCATTTCTATTTGATTTATATTAAAAAGTACCATCTCTGGAATCATCAATTACTATAACTTCATAAGGTTATAAAATACCACTACTCACTAATCTCCATCAGCTCTACCGGGGCGCCGTTGTGTTCGATCATGGCCACGCGGATGCCATCGGAGGGTTCGGTGGGAGGGGTGAGGACGGTTTTGTTGCGGATGGCTTCATCGAGGTCGGGCACCACATAGGCCGGGTGCGGCACTTGCTGTATCAAAGGATGGATGGGGCTGTCCTTGTCAAAGCGCATCCACTCCACGCCATACGGACTTTCGGGGAAACCCGAAACATGCATCCCCAGTTGCGGAATGTATTTTTCGTTGGGCTTTTTTTCGGTGGTGGGGATTCCGAGGTGATGAAACTGCCACCCCCAGGCTTCGGTGCATGGAGGCAGCTCTTTGTCTTTCCTCATGATGTGGGTGGTTTAATTCTCACGCATCACATACTCATCGTATTCAATTTCGAAGCGCAGCTTGTGCTTTGACTCTTCCTGAGCCAGCTCAAGAAACAACTCTTTGATGTCTTCGGTAGGTGCTTTTTTGGCGAGGTCGTTGTATAGCTTGAAAGCGGCTTTTTCTTTTTTCATAGCCACCACCAACGCCTCATCGTACTTCATGTTGGGGTGCGGCTCAATATCCACGGTGTAGTCGGCAATCTTCAGGTCGGTCACTTCGCCTTTGGTCTTTTTAAAAGTGCCTTCCTCCTTAATATTCATCACACGCCGCTTGTGGCCCATCTCTTCTTTGGCATACTGCTTGAAAATATCGGCCATCTCCTTGCTGGAGGCTTGTTCTGAAAGTTCGGTATAAAAATCCACGGCTTCCTGCTCCGATTCCATTGCAAAATCGAGCACCTGGTTTATGTTCTCAAAATTCTTCATGATTAATAGTTTGGTTTCAGAACAAAGATAGTGATTGTGCTCAGGCATCATTCTCACATCTTTAATTTAAATTGATTCTATAAAAGGAGAAGCGACTGGATGAATGCTTTTTATCCGTTATTTTTGATGAAAAACAGTTTATTATGACAGAACTTGAAAAGATACGCAGTTTCCTCGATGCCGGTGTCATTGCCATGGCGGGTGCTTCGCGCGATAAAAAGAAATTCGGAAACCAGGTGCTCACGGAACTCAAGTCAAACGGAATGAACGTGCTTCCTGTACATCCGGAAGCCCGCGAAATTGACGGGCTGGAGTGTGTGGCTTCAGTAAATGATTTGCCATCGGATGTCAACCATCTTTTTGTGGCTGTGTCTAAGGACAAAACCGCCGGAATTGTTGAGGCGGCAGCCGAAAAAGGCATTAAAAACATTTGGATCCAGCAGATGTCAGAAACTCCTGAAGCAATTAAAGTGGCTGAAGAGAAGGGGGTGGATTTGATCACGAAGCGTTGCATCTTTATGTATGCCGATCCGGTTAAGGGCGTTCATAAGTTTCACCGCACGCTCAACAAGCTTTTTGGTACTTACGCACGGTAAGGGCACAAAAAAACCATGCCGGCAACCAACCGGCATGGTTCAAATCAAATAATAAACCAAAGATATTAAATTACACCCTGTTCCAGCATTGCGTTGGCTACCTTAAGGAAACCTGCAACGTTAGCTCCTTTTACGTAATTGATGTGTCCGTCTTCTTCCGTACCATGCTTCACACACTGATCGTGAATGTCGCGCATGATTTTGTGAAGTTTTTCGTCCACTTCTTCGCGGCTCCAGTTAAGTTTCATTGAATTTTGTGTCATCTCAAGTCCTGAAGTGGCAACACCACCGGCGTTTACAGCTTTACCAGGACCAAAGAGAATCTTGTTCTCAGCGAAAACCTCTACAGCTTCGGGTGTACAAGGCATGTTGGCACCTTCAGCAACGCAGATACAACCGTTCTTAACCAGGTTGTTGGCGTCTTCTTCGTTCAGCTCGTTTTGAGTGGCACACGGGATAGCCACATCAACCTTCACTTCCCATGGACGCTTGTTTTCGTGGAATTGAGCTTCAGGGAATTCGTAAGAGAAAGGTTTTACGATATCCTGGTTAGAAGCGCGGAGCTCTAACAAGTATTCGATCATTTCGTCATTCAGACCATCAGGAATATGAACATAACCATCAGGACCTGAGAGCGTAACTACTTTACCACCCAATTCGTTGATTTTCTGAGCGGCACCCCATGCAACGTTACCGAATCCTGAAAGGGCTACGAGTTTTCCTTCGAAGCTCTTGTCTTGTGTTTTCAGCATTTCCTTTGCGAAGTAAACCGCTCCGAAACCTGTAGCTTCCGGACGGATAAGTGATCCACCCCAGTTAAGCCCTTTACCAGTAAGTACTCCCGTATGCTCGCGTGCCAGTTTCTTGTACATTCCGTAAAGGAAACCAATTTCACGGCCACCCACACCGATATCACCGGCAGGCACGTCCGTTTCAGGGCCAATGATGCGCCACAGCTCCAGCATGAAAGACTGTGCAAATCGCATGATTTCGTCGTCTGATTTTCCTTTGGGGTTGAAGTCAGAACCACCTTTACCACCGCCCATTGGGAGCGTAGTCAGCGCATTCTTGAAAATTTGCTCAAATCCGAGGAATTTCAGGATGCTGAGGTTTACACTCGGGTGGAAACGCAATCCGCCTTTGTAAGGGCCAATGGCGTTGTTAAACTGCACGCGGTAGCCCAGGTTCACCTGAACTTTACCATTGTCATCAACCCAAGGCACTTTGAAAGTCAAAACGCGGTCCGGCTCCACAATGCGGTCGATAATGCCACGCGCTTCAAACTGTGGATTATCGTTGACCACGTCTTCGAGGGTTTCCAGCACTTCCCTTACTGCTTGCAAATATTCTACTTCGCCGGGATGTTTTTGCTCCAGGCTACTCATTACTTTTTCGAGATCCATTGCTATAAATTTTAAATTATAAACCTGTTTAAATTTAATGTTACTATGATAACAATGTTATTTAGATAACATTGGCAAATGTATAAATTTCAATTTGATCCAACCAAACTTTTGGCCGAGTTTTTTATCTCTGATTTTCAATACACTCTGAGA